>CAIVUE010000049.1 GCA_903909015.1 uncultured Methylophilaceae bacterium | reverse complement strand
TTTTACACTTAGAACCTTAACGCTTCAATAGGATTGAGTTTGGCTGCTTTCTTGGCAGGGTAAAAACCAAAAAACACCCCAACAGCTGTTGCGACACTAAATGCTAAAGTGATGGCATTGAGCGAAATGATGATGGATGCTTGTGTAAGCTTGTTGACTAGGATTGCGCCGCCCACACCAAGTGCGATACCAATTAAGCACCCGACGATAGAAATCACAACGGCTTCGAGTAAGAATTGCAAAAGAATATCACGCTCGCGTGCGCCTATCGCCATCCGAATGCCAATTTCCCTGGTTCGCTCTGTAACTGATACCAACATGATGTTCATGATGCCGATACCACCGACTAATAATGAAACAGAAGCAATGGCACCTAATAGGAGTGACATCGTTTTTGTGGTTTCTGCTGCTGAGTTAGCGAGCGCCGTTAAGTTTCTCACAGAGAAGTCCTGCTCAGCGCCCTCGCGTATATTGTGCCGTTGTTTGAGTAGGCTGTTTAGATTATCTTCTACCATCCCCATGACTTTATCGGACTCTGCTTGGACCAGAATTTGACGAACGCTCCCAGGAATTTGGTTACCAAAAATTTTACGTTGTGCGGTGGGAAGCGGTACGATAATGGTGTCGTCTTGATCACGGCCATCCAAGCTTTGTCCCTTGCTTTCTAATATGCCAATGATGGTGAAAGGGCTTGCTTTAATACGGATGGTTTTTCCAATCGGATCAACATCATCGCCAAATAAGCTATGCGCTGTCGTCGTCCCAATTAAAGCGACACGTGTTGCCGAACGCATGTCGGATACACCAAATGCATAGCCATCGATGAGATTCCATGAACGTATATCTAAATAACTGGGACTGGTCCCTAAGATGGCAGTATTCCAGTTATTTCCAGCATAAATGACTTGGGCATTTCCCATGCTCAGCGGCGCGACTGCAATGACACCATCTAAGTCGGTCATTGCGTTTGCGTCTTTAACGTTGAGCGTGGCCGCGTTTCCTGAGGCCGAGCGTGCGCCACCGGAGCTGGGGGGGCCTGAAAGCACAATAAATAGATTGCTACCCATGGCGCTAATCGATTTCTTCACAGAGTCTTCAGCACCTTGTCCAATAGCCATCATTAGCACCACCGCCCCTACACCGATCACCATCCCAAGCATCGTCAAAAAAGTACGTAACCGATTGGCTCCCATTGCCCGCCAAGCTTCACCAAACATCGCAGAAAACATTAACGGAGCTCCTGCGAATGAATAGTTTTGGTGCGAACGTCTTCAACAATGCGGCCATCCACAAACTTGATCTGACGGCTAGCATGGTCTGCAATATCTTGTTCATGCGTAACAAGCACGACAGTGATGCCATCTTGATTAAGCTCATTAAAGAGCATCATGATTTCGTGGCTGGTTGTTGTATCTAGATTGCCAGTCGGTTCATCTGCCAATATAAGGCGCGGATTATTAATCAGGGCGCGTGCAATTGCCACCCGTTGTTGTTGACCACCAGAAATTTGGTTGGGGCGCGATGCGCTATGCTTGGCGAGCCCCACTTTTTCTAATAGCTTGAGTGCGCGTGCTGTTCGGTCTTCTTTATCTACGCCAGAATAGACGAGTGGTAGCGCCACATTATCAACCAGTGATGAGCGTGCTAATAAATTAAATCCCTGAAAAACAAAGCCGATGGTTTTGTTTCTCAGATTAGCAAGGGCATCATTCCCTAAGCTTGCTACTGTTTGGCTGTCTAAGAAATAGTCGCCCTTAGTCGGCTTGTCTAGGCAGCCAAGAATATTCATAAAGGTCGATTTTCCAGAGCCAGATGGCCCCATAATCGCCACGAAATCGCCAGCCTCAATATCGATGTTGACGTCTTTCAGGACCGAGAACGTCCCAGCATCTGTGTAATACTCTTTATACAGGTGAGAGACGCTGATGACGTTTTTTGATGGCAATGTAGTCACGCTTCTATCTCAGAATGAACGCATGCGCATTGGGCTAGCGCCAGATGCTGATCCACCGCTATCTGGCTGGGATTCTCCCACAATGACTTTGTCGCCTACTTTTAGCTGATCGCTTTTAATTTCTGTTAATTTTCCGTCAGTTAAGCCAAGAGTAAGCTTTACTTCCACCGGCTGATTGTCACGCAAGACATAAAGTTTGCCGCGGGGGGTGTTTTGATCGCTATGTTTCTTAGCATCACCATGCGAATGTTTCTCGGTGGCTGGGAAAGCATTTGTGTCACTCAATGTCGGCTTATATCTTAGCGCTGAATTAGGGGCAAGCAAGACATCATCATGATGATCAATCGCAATGGTGACAAAGGCAGTCATGCCTGGAAGTAGGGTTTCATCTGAATTATCTACCGAGATCACGACGTTGTAGGTTACCACGTTAGATACGGTTGTTGGATTCAGGCGGAGTTGTTTGACCACCCCCTCAAAATTACGATTAGGAAAAGCATCAACAGTGAACTTTGCTTTTTGTCCTACTTTAATTTTGCCTATGTCAGCCTCTGCAAAGCTCGTATTAATTTGCATTTTAGATAGATCTTGCGCGATTGTGATCAAGGTTGGGGTCTGAAAGCTTGCAGCAACGGTCTGGCCGACATCAATCACCCGATCCACAACAATGCCAGAGACGGGGGAGCGAATAATAGAATAAGCTAGATTGGTCTGGTCGCGACTCAGCTGTGCTTTGACAGTGTCTAGCTGTGCTTTTGCTGACTCTAGAGATTGAACTGCTTGATCGAGATCTTGCTTGGAAGCAAAATCCTGACTAAACAAATTACGCATGCGCGCCTCATTGGCCTTTGCCAAGTCTAGAGAGGCTTGGGCATTGTGGAGATTGCCTTTTGATTGCGCAATTTGCGCGGTAAAAAGGGCATCGTCCAACTTCAATAAGATTTGGCCCGCTTTCACTTTATCGTTGTAATCCACATAAAGTTTGCTCACTAGCCCGGAGACTTGTGTGCCCACATTAATTAAGCTCACTGGGTTGATAGTGCCGTTAGCGTTGACGCTTTGTTCAACATCCCCCTGGGTAATGGTCTGTAATCGATACAAGTCTTCGGGTTTCAATTTTTTACTTTGTTGATAGTAATAAATGGCACCAGAAATCATCATGATGATGAGGATAGTGGGGAGATATTTTTTAATGGTTTTATTCATTCAAGTCTCTGTTTCAATGTTCTGCGTTAGCTTGCGGTAAAGATAAGATCATCGCGTTATCAAGCCCACCAATCGCTTGCGCTAATGAGGCTCGGGCAATATTCCAATTGAGTGTCGACTGAACAATTTGTTGGTGCGCATTGGCTAACGCACTTTGGGCACTCAAGGTGTCAATGATGTTGCCAACACCTGCTTTATAGCGACCCAAGGCAACACGTGCAGACTCCTCTGCACTGCGGACCAATGCGTTACTTGCATTCACGGATTCAATGGATGTGCGGAGTGATTGATAAGCGCTCCATACGTCGAGTGAGACTTGAAGTTTTAAGCGGTCACGCTGTGCAATTTTGACATCTGCATTCGCGAGTGCTGACTGTATGCGATAGCTTGGGGCGTATCCACTAAATAGCGGAATCGTTACATTGAGTCCAACCGTTGTTGTGTTCATTGCGCTGAGTTGACTGCCATCTTGCCAAGTATTGGACATGGCTACATTGACGGTTGGTTTTGCTGCAGCGCGACTAGATAAGATAGAGGCCTCTGCCGCTTTGACTTGCGCTTCGCTGGCGATTAGATCAGGGCGGCGCGTAATGGCTTCGTTAATTAAGGTTGTGATGTCTTGATTAAACGCTAAGGCTGCGACGTTTAGTTCGCTGGGCATTAGCGTTAACGTTACATTCGCAGGCAAGCCCATCACGTTTGCCAAGCTCCCATAAGCACTCTTTAAAGTACCTTCAGCGGTAATGCGCGTTAATGTTGCTTGTGCATAAGCTGTTTGTGCTTGCAGTTTGTCTGCTGGGGTTGTTACCCCTGCTTGATATCGTGCCTCTGCTGCTTTGAAGCTCTCTTGGGCAGCTGTCTCCGATGCAATGGCGGCCTCTAAGGCGCTAATACCAGCTTGTACTTGGTAGTAATTGGTCACGGCGGTAAATAGTATCGTTTGCACCGCTGCACTTTGCGTCGCACTTGCCGCTTGCAATAGCTGCCGAGCATTTTCTAGGGCGGCATCTCGATTACCAAAGTCATACAAAAGGTATGTTGCCACTAAACTGTTATTTAAATTGGTATAGGCATTGTCACGGTTCACAAGACTTGGGCTTGAGGCGTTTACATTAGTCCCTATGGTGTTGATGACCGAAGGTAAGTAAGCCGACTTAGCAATCCCAACTTGTGCGGCTTGAACCCTTGCATTCGCCCAGACCTCTCGTGTTTGAGCGTTGTTGCATAAGGCCGCATTTGCAACATCGCTCAAGTTTAAGGTGCTCTGTGTATGAATGCTTGAACAAGTATCTTGATTGTCTGTTGTTAAATAACCTGCTGGTAAGGATGGCTGGGGGCTAATATTGAGTGAATTGGTGCTATACCAAATGGAGTCCTCTCCGGCTAAAGCAAAGGAGGAGGAACATAAGAGAAATACGAATGCTGGAATGCGTAATATATTCAAGGAATGGCTTCTAGTTTACTATTAAAGAGCGCCGTGTTCAGCGTCGAACTTTATTTCGGCCTTGGTGAGGTGTGTGACCAAGATGTGAGAGATTAAATTAATGCCAGTACCCGCATAGAGTGCTGGAAGCAGGTACAAGGCGACCGACAACTCTGAGCTAAATAAACGATTATCGAGCATCGATAAAGAGTGCTTGGCCATGTCAGATAATATTCTAAGTAAGAATATATCTAATCCAGCCAAAATAATGAGAATGATGCCAAATGAAACAACAGTCGCTCTTGATATAGAGCGTTTGTGCCAAATCAAAAAGTAGACAAGCACGGGGGTTGCGACTGAGAAAATAATTAACTCAATAAATTCTTTTTCTAAAAAAACACTAACCATTCCAGTCCCGTCTAACATTTATACAAGAGCCTCATTAACGTCGCTCAGTTTATTTGGTTTACAAGCAAATTAATTTAAGTCAAAAAAACCAAAAATCCATCAGCAAAATATATCAATCCAAGACCGCCACATAAGACTCCAGTGAGCCACACCAATTTCTTCTTCAATAAGCCCGCAATAGAAGAGAGCAGGATAGAAATTTGTAAATAAATGACGGCCAACCCAAAGGCGTGTGAGTGAATTTGTGCTTCATCTCGATTCGCTTCCAATCCCTTTGCCTTAGTTTGTAGCGCTTCTTTTTCTTGGTTGTACTTTTCTACTTTGGCACGGTAATCATTGATGGTCTGATGGTACTTATCTGAAAGTTGTTGTTGCGTTGCAGCTGGTAGCGAGACCAAATCAAGCTCAAGCTTGTCAGCTTGCATCTGATATAGGTAGGATTTAATGCTTTTTGATTGATAGAGGGCCCACTCATCGGATGCTTGTGATTGGCTCATAATAGACTTTGTTGAGAATCCGCCACCCTTAAATGTAGAAAGCGTTGCACACACCGCAAAAATGACGGTGGTTAATGCCAAATAATTTAGCCACTGTTCTTTTTTCTCTTCCGCCATTTTTATCTCCTCTCCGTTTTAACTTTACTGCGTTTTTTGAGTATACACCTTAGCTAATTTAAAGAGATTCATACAAGATGAAGTATAAAAAAATTAGAGCGCAGTCAACGGATAACTTAACCGCACGTTATCTGTATCAAGTAACACAAAATAACAATCGCTTTAACCGAGGAGAAGTAAAATGAAACAATTGTATTGGCTATTGCTTGCCGCTGGTATTTCATTAAGTGGCGCTGCGCAAGCGCATGAGTATGGCCATTATGGTCATGGGTACGGGCACGGCGGCGTTGGTTTTTATTTCGGCGTACCAGGTCCTTATTATCCCTTCTACAGCTATCCGTATCCTTACTATCCTTATCCACCTGCAGTCATCGCCCCAGCACAACCGCCTGTGTACGTTGAGCAACAGCCACAAGTTGTCCAGCAAGCACCAGTTCAGCCGCAAGCGGCTCCAGCACAAGATGCGACCAACTATTGGTATTACTGTACCAGCCCTGATGGGTACTACCCTTATGTTAAAGAGTGCCCGGTTGGTTGGAAAAAGGTTCCAGCCACACCACCAAAATAAGTTGATTAGGAAAATGAATCATGAAATTTAATGTAAAACATATCGCCGTGATTTGTTCGGCACTAGCATTGGGCGCTTGCGTCTCCCTTCCTAATGGTCCGAGCAGAATGGCTTTACCGGGAAGCGGTAAATCTTTTGATCAGTTTCAATATGATGATGCGTCATGTCGTGGTTTTGCTCAGACGCAAATTGGCGGTAAGACAGCGCAGCAAGCTTCGAATGATAGCTTTGCTGAGACAGCCGTTCTTGGCACTGCGATTGGCACTGCAGTGGGGGCAGCGGTAGGCGGTGGCCATGGCGCGGCTGCCGGTGCAGCAGGCGGACTTTTAATGGGTAGTGCGATTGGCGCGAATGCGGCCAACGTATCAGGGTATACCACCCAGCAGGTATACGATAACGGGTACATACAATGCATGTATGCAAAAGGCCACA
>CAIVUE010000048.1 GCA_903909015.1 uncultured Methylophilaceae bacterium | reverse complement strand
GGCGGCTTCGGCAATCTTGAACAATACGATGTGAAGCATCCCAGTCGCCTGCTTGGGCGAGTTTAACGGCTTTTAGGAGTTGAATTTTTAATTGATCATCCATGCTTTATAAAGACATAAATTAAAAAAGCCCAGTTGCTAACGCAAGCCGGGCTTAGTGATAACTGCTTAAATTAAGCGGTAAAATTTGCAGAAGCAAAGTCCCAGTTTGCTAATGAAGCTAGGAAAACTTCAACGAACTTAGCACGAGCATTGCGATAATCAATGTAATAAGCATGTTCCCAAACATCAATCGTTAGAATTGCTGTATCGCCAGTAGTGAGTGGTGTGCCAGCAGCTCCCATGTTAACGATATCCACTGAGCCATCTGCTTTTTTAACTAACCATGTCCAGCCAGAACCGAAGTTTCCAACAGCAGAAGCTTGGAATGCTTTTTTGAATTCATCGAATGAACCCCATTTTGCATTGATGGCCTCAGCTAAAGGGCCTGTTGGTGCACCGCCGCCGTTAGGCTTCATGCTGCTCCAGAAGAAAGTGTGATTCCAAATTTGTGCTGAATTATTGTAGATCCCAGCTGAAGACTTTTTAACGATTTCTTCAAGGCTGCTATTTTCGAAGTCAGTTCCCTTGATTAAATTGTTCAGGTTGGTCACATAGGTTTGGTGGTGTTTGCCATAGTGAAATTCTAATGTTTCTTCAGAAATGTGAGGAGCTAAAGCATTTTTCGCATAAGGCAATGCTGGTAATTGGTGTTCCATGAAGATCCCTTAAAAAAGATGAGTAAAAATTTTGAAAGGTGATTTTGCCACATTAATGGCCGATAAAAAACAATGCCGTGCTTAGGGGTAAATGATTAGTGTTTTTTGGCACGTGGATGTGCTTGATCGTAGACCTTGGCGAGATGTTGAAAGTCCAGGTGTGTATAGACTTGAGTGGTGCTGATATTGGCATGGCCTAACATTTCTTGCACTGCCCTTAAATCGCCGCTGGACTGTAATACATGAGTGGCGAAACTATGCCGCAGCATATGGGGATGAACATCGCTATTAATTCCTTGTTTGATTGCCCATTCTTTTAGTCGATATTGAATTGCACGAGGTGTAATTCGGTTGCCCTGTTTGGTAATAAATAGTGCGGGCTGATCAGGGGTTGCA
Source organism: uncultured Methylophilaceae bacterium (assembly GCA_903909015.1). Taxonomy (GTDB): domain Bacteria; phylum Pseudomonadota; class Gammaproteobacteria; order Burkholderiales; family Methylophilaceae; genus Methylopumilus_A. The sequence continues at coordinate 2,411 of CAIVUE010000048.1, read as the reverse complement.
ATGCCACTTCGGGCAGTTAGCCAAGTTTGGATTGCATGAATTGCATGACTTCCAACGGGCACGATACGCGTCTTGCTCCCTTTACCAGTCACGGTAATCGTGCCGTTTGCAAGGTCTAGGGTGTTGAAATTAAGGCTAACAAGCTCCGCTAAACGTAAGCCAGAAGAATAAAAAAGTTCTAGGATGGCATGGTCCCGTAGACTCAATAAATCATCTTCTTTCACATCAACCAGTTGAACTGCCTGGTCTGCTGAAAGGGCCTGAGGCAGGCTTTTGGCAGATTTTGGAGCGCGCATCCCGATACATGGGTTGCTGCTAAAACTGTGCTGTTTCACAAGGTAATCGAAAAAGCCACGCCAAGCAGAAAGCATTCTGGCAATACTTTTTCCACCAAGACCACGCCCGTGAAGTTTTGCAATCAATTGTCGAATATTGGCAGGTTTTAATTCGTTTAAGGAAGTCGCGTTATCTACACTGTTATCGAGCAGTAACTGGATATCTCGTGCATAGTTGTTTTGAGTGAGTTTACTAAGACCTCGCTCAAAAGTGATGTGATTGAGATAGGCTTCTAGGTAATTCAAAATCGCCTCATAGTGTCCGCGTTCAAACCAAGTAAATTCTCAGTGCTGCGCTAACAAGTTCACCGATGCGTTTCACAAACAGTGTCCCCATTTCAGGATAAAAGCGTTTTTCATCAGTAGAGGCCATCACGAGTAAGCCAAAGACCGCGCCATTTCCTAAAGGTGCGATGGCATAAGATTTTGCTTCACTGTTCAGGTTAATCGCGGAAATACTCTCGTTCAATAGCGGTCCGCAGTAGGGTTCATTTAAGGACTCAGCCCATGATTTTGTAGCGCTATTGGTCTCTTCAAAAGCGAGGTGTGTGGCATCGTTTGTATTTTTTGGCTCAGCCCAAATCATCACTTTTGTAGTGGAAATATCAAAGTCATTGAGCAGGCTGTCGTTGAGCGCTTGCGTCACTTCACTTAAGGTACTTGCGCTCAGTAAAGCTAATGTTAGTTTGTGAACTTTGTTGCTTTTTGCGTCATTTTCGATGCCAAATTCAAGCAGTTCGTTGTATTTACGTTCAATTTGACGAATTTTATCTCGTTGGGCTGCTTGTTGGCGTTCCACCAAAGATACCGTGCCGCTCCCATGGGGGTTCGGAAGGTACATTGTGGCAAGTAAGCCTATGTTACTCGAAAAGAAATCCGGATGATTTTCTAAATATTGCGCAACTTCTGTTTCGTTGATGATGTTATTAGCTTGGGATTCCATGAATGTCCTTAAGATCTATATTCTTATTTTGATGAGAGGGTAATTTCGCCTTCGAACACTGTCACTGCAGGTCCGGTCATCATGACGGGTGAATGCTGACCCTCCCAGCTGATGCTGAGCTCACCGCCTCGCATTAAGACTTTTACTGGCGATTGTATTTTGTTTAATCGGATGCCTGCCACCACTGCTGCACAGGCGCCTGTGCCGCAGGCTAAAGTTTCACCTGCGCCTCGTTCAAAAACACGAAGACGTATTTCGTGAGTATTGAGGATCTGCATGAAGCCAGCGTTAACTCTTTGTGGGAACATCTGATGGGACTCAATTAATGATCCTATGGTTTCTACTGGCGCATTATCAACATCTGTGACGATTTGAACTGCATGGGGATTCCCCATGGAAACGGTTGAAACTTCAACTTTTAAATCATGAACGATGAGCTGATAAGTGAGCGCTTCCTTTTCTGCGGTAAACGGTATCTCTGAGGGTGAAAATTGTGGCGTTCCCATATTCACAGTCACAAGACCGCTATCTTCTAGGGTTAGATAAATCAGTCCCTTTGCAGTTTCAACGCAAATTTGAGTTTTTTTAGTTAACTTTTTTTCATATACAAATCGGACAAAACAACGGGCACCATTGCCACATTGCTCAACCTCGCCACCATCCGCATTAAAAATTCGGTAGCGAAAATCTGCAGCGGGGTTGCTTGCTTGCTCGACTAGAAGTAACTGGTCGCATCCAATGCCAAAGTGTCGATCTGCAAGTTGGCGAATTTGTGCGGTGCTCAATTGAATCGATTGGCTGAAGCCATCAATCACAATAAAGTCATTACCAATCCCCTGCATTTTTGTAAATTTTATATGCATATTTGATCTATCGGCTTGCTTTAATAATTACTGATATTGTATGGGATTGTGGCTGGCTAAGGTAGTCGTCATTTTGTGAATTAGCTTTATTTTGATATCCTTGCAATCTTTACAAAAATAATTGACCTTCAATATGTCCGAATACTTATTTACCTCAGAATCTGTTTCTGAAGGCCATCCAGATAAGCTTGCTGATCAGGTGTCTGACAGCATTTTAGATGCGATTCTTGAGCAAGATCCTACAGCCCGTGTTGCTGCAGAGACGCTAGC
>CAIVUE010000047.1 GCA_903909015.1 uncultured Methylophilaceae bacterium | reverse complement strand
GTGCACATCACGCAACCATCTACCAGTATCTCAACTTTAATTTGATGCCGGAGTATAAAAATAACGCTATGATTAGCGCTGGGAAAAAGGTCATTGCCATTAACGCTGGGGCCGCAGTTTAGAATTTTTTAAAAACAGATCACAACAATAATAAAACATCAGTGGGAGCAAGGATGAGTTCGATCGAATCAGTGATGCATGAAACAAGAGTTTTCGCACCTAGCGAGACGCTACAAAAAAATGCTGCCGTAAAAGGCATGGAGGCCTATAAGGCTTTATGCAAAAAAGCCGAAGATAACTACGAAGGCTTTTGGGGAGACTTAGCGCGCGAATTGCTCGACTGGAAAAAACCTTTCACAAAAACGCTCGATGAGACCAATGCGCCTTTTTATAGCTGGTTTGGTGATGGTGAATTAAACGTTTCATATAACTGCCTAGATCGTCACTTGGCAACACGTGCGAATCAAACTGCAATTATTTTTGAGGCAGATGATGGAACAGTTAGCCACGTCACCTATCAAGATTTATATCACCGTGTATGTAAACTCGCTAACGGTCTAAAAACACTTAAACTCAATACTGGCGATCGCGTCATTATTTATTTACCGATGGGGGTTGAGGCTGTTGTAGCGATGCAAGCCTGCGCAAGGCTAGGCCTTACACACTCTGTTGTATTTGGTGGCTTTTCTTCCAAAAGCTTACAAGAGCGCATTCAAGACACTGGCGCGCGTGCAGTCATTACTGCTGACGGCCAGTACCGTGGTGGCAAAGCCCTTCCATTAAAGACTGCTGTAGATGAAGCACTTGCAATGGCAGGCTGTGAATCTGTTGAAAAGGTTGTTGTTTTTAAACGCACTGGCATCGCGATTGAATTAAATAAACGTGACATTTGGTGGGACGCACTCATCGAGGGTCAAGCCGACACCTGTGAACCAGTTTATGTCAATGCAGAACATCCTCTCTTTTTACTTTATACATCAGGATCTACAGGCAAACCAAAAGGTGTGCAGCACGCCTCCGCAGGCTTTTTACTGCATGCCATGAATACCATGCGCTGGACATTTGACGCCAACGACAAGGATGTCTTTTGGTGTACTGCAGACGTAGGCTGGATTACAGGGCACACCTACGTCGCTTACGGGCCATTAGCTTTGGGCGTCACGCAAGTGGTATTTGAGGGCATACCCACCTATCCAGATGCCAGCCGTTTTTGGCGGATGATTGCAGCCCACAAAGTGAGTATTTTTTACACGGCCCCAACTGCCATTCGTTCATTGATTAAATCATCAAGTACCAATCCTGAATTGCACCCAAAACAATACGATTTAAGTAGCTTACGTATACTTGGGTCTGTGGGCGAACCAATCAACCCAGAAGCATGGATGTGGTACTACGAAGAAGTGGGTAATCATAATTGTCCGATCATGGATACTTTCTGGCAAACGGAAACAGGTGGGCACGTGATCACTCCTCTGCCTGGGGTTACTCCTCTCATTCCTGGTTCATGTACTCTGCCATTTCCAGGTATTCAAGCAGATGTTGTGGATGAAACAGGCAAGGATGTGCCTTGGGGAACAGGGGGTCTATTGGTCATCAAACGACCATGGCCTTCTATGATTCGAACCATCTGGAATGACAACGCACGCTATGTAAAGTCATACTTCCCTGAAGATTTAGGCGGAAAACTTTACCTAGCGGGTGATGGCGCCATTCGTGACGCTCAAACAGGTTACTTCACCATCATGGGTCGTATCGATGACGTGCTAAACGTATCTGGTCATCGACTTGGCACCATGGAAATTGAATCTGCACTGGTTGCAAACCATCTTGTTGCAGAAGCTGCCGTTGTTGGTAAACCACATGATATTAAAGGTGAATCTATCGTGGCTTACGTCGTTCTCAAAGGCAAGCGACCTGAGGGAGATGAAGCTAAAAAGATCATTGCAGAACTAAGAGAGTGGGTTGGCAAGGAAATCGGTCCAATTGCTAAGCCTGATGATATTCGTTTTGGTGACAATCTACCAAAAACAAGATCAGGGAAAATTATGCGTCGATTACTTAGAAGCCTAGCCAAAGGCGAGGAAATTACTTCTGACATTTCGACACTAGAAAATCCCGCTATTCTTGATCAACTAAAACAATCCGTCAGTTAGGTTAATGAAAAAATAAGCAGTCAATCAAGATGGGGCAAAATGCCCCATCTGCATGTAAAGCAGGGCAATTTACAATGAACCGATTCCCGCTTATCATCCACTCCGCGAAAGCGCTTAATGATGCGCAAGTTTTTTAACACAGATGGATAAAGATTAATGTCAGAAAAGCAAGTCGATGTTTTATTAGTGGGCGCAGGCGTCATGAGCGCAACGCTAGCGGCTATGCTAACGGAACTAGATTCGAATTTAAGTATAACTATTGTTGAGCGTTTGCCTACTGTAGCGGGAGAAAGTTCTGATGGCTGGAATAATGCAGGGACTGGACATGCTGGTTATTGTGAACTGAATTACACTCCACAAAACAAGAATGGCAGCGTTGCAATCGATCGCGCCCTATCCATTAATGCCGCATTTGAGGTTTCTCTTCAATTCTGGGCATACCTTGTAGAAAAAAAGATCCTAGAAGCAAAAGACTTTATCAACGCGACACCGCACTTAAGTTTCGTCTGGGGTAAAGAAAATGTCGAATTTCTAAAAAAACGACATGCTAGTCTAGTGGAGCACCCTTTATTCCAAGATATGGAATATAGCGAAAGTCCTGAAAAGCTTAAAGAATGGATGCCATTAATTATGAATGGCCGCGAAGATCAAACAGTGGCTGCAACAAAAGTTGCCTATGGCACTGACGTCGACTTTGGCGCATTAACGAGAGCGCTCATCAAACACCTTCAAAGCAAAGATCATATCAATTTAGCGCTTAACCACAGCGTCAGCAAATTAAAGCAAGATAAACGCGGAATATGGAATGTCAAAGTGCGTGATCTTGATAGTAAACAATCAAAAACAATTCAAGCAAAGTTTGTATTCTTAGGAGCTGGAGGCGGAGCTCTCCCCCTATTACAAAAATCAGGCATTCCTGAAAGCAAAGGTTACGGTGGGTTCCCTGTCAGTGGCTTATGGTTAGTTTGCAAAAATCCAGAGATTATTAAACAACATAATGCCAAGGTATATGGGAAAGCTGCTATCGGCGCACCCCCCATGTCCGTTCCTCATCTAGACACTCGCATTATTGATAGTGAACCAGCACTTTTGTTTGGCCCATATGCTGGATTCACCACAAAATTTCTTAAAAAAGGTTCATTCTTAGACTTAGTCAAATCCTTCAAAACGAACAACTTAAAGTCGATGGTATTTGCTAGCCTCAGAAACATGGGACTTACTCGGTATCTCATTGGAGAAGTATTCCAATCACCCGAGAGCCGGATCAAATCTTTGAAACAATATTTCCCAAATGCAAAAACTGAAGATTGGCATTTAGCGCAAGCTGGACAACGTGTTCAAATCATCAAGAAATGTCACAAAAAAGGTGGCAAGCTAGAATTTGGAACGGAGATTGTCACCGCTAAAGATGGATCAATTGCTGCATTACTAGGCGCATCGCCAGGCGCATCAACATCTGTCCAAGCAATGACAGATGTGATCTCCCTATGCTTCAGTGACCGAATACAAACGTTAGATTGGAAATCTAAGATGCGAACGATGATTCCATCTTATGGAAAATCACTGATTAATGATCCTGAGCTTTTAAAAGAAGTTAGAACGAGAACATTAACGACACTCCAACTTAATCAGACAGCAGCATAAAAAAAGCCCAGCAGATGCCGGGCTTTTTTCTATAAGCAATCAAAAATTACTTAAATTTTTCTTCATTCACGATGCGTTCAAGAAGCTTCTTAAAGTCTGCGCCTACCTCAGGATGACGGAGGCCTAAACGAACCGTAGCTTCCATGTAGCCAGCTTTAGAGCCGCAATCATAACGCACGCCATTATAGCGATAAGCCAAAATCTGTTCCTCCGCTAGCAATGCGGATATCCCGTCAGTCAATTGAATCTCTCCACCGGCACCAGGTTTGACACGATCCAAATGATGAAAGATTCTGGGGGTTAAGATATATCGTCCAACCACACCTAGAGTAGAAGGGGCATCTTCTGGTTTTGGCTTTTCTACGATGCCAGAGACTTGTTCGATTTGTTCATTTACAGGGGTTGTTGCAACAATCCCATAACTCTTAGTTTGCTCGCGAGGAACATTCTGAACGCCTAATAATGAGCAACGATAATAATCATAAGCCTCGACCATTTGCTTCATGACTGGCACTGGTCCATCAAGCAAATCATCTGCCAGCAACACTGCAAAAGGCTCATCGTTTACCACTGGCTTAGCAATACGCACAGCGTGCCCCAAGCCTAGCGCTTGTGCTTGCCGGATATAAATACAATTCACATGTTTGGGAATAATATTTTGGACGATTTTAAGAAGTTCAGTTTTTCCATTACGCTCAAGCTCATTCTCTAACTCATAAGCCATGTCAAAGTGATCTGGAATTGCACGTTTATTTCGTCCAATAATGAAAATGAGATCGGTAATTCCCGCATCAATCGCCTCTTCAACCGCATATTGAATTAAAGGCTTATCAATAATCGGCAACATTTCTTTTGGATTGGCTTTTGTCGCAGGTAAAAAACGCGTGCCAAGACCTGCAACTGGAAAAACAGCTTTTGTAACTTTCTTCATAGCGCTACCTTTGGTCTTCAATTACTTTCAATCAGAAATAGTTGCTTGATAGTTTGATTTTAAATCATCGGTTAAATGCGGTGTGAGCACTTGTAAGATTTGGGCAAATACCTTTGGATTTCCTGCAACGATATTGCCAGTATCAATCCAAGTACCATTACCTTCAAAGTCTCCCACAATGCCGCCAGCTTCCTGAACCAACAATGCGCCCGCAGCAATGTCCCATTTAGAAAGGCCGATTTCCCAGAAGCCATCAAACCAACCTGCAGCCACATAAGCTAGATCTAGTGCAGCTGAACCAGGACGGCGAAGACCAGCGGTATTTTTAACCATATCTTTAAACATCCCAAGATAAGTATCTAGATGTTTAAAATCTCGAAATGGAAATCCAGTGCCAATCATTGCGCTTTGCAACTTAGCACGGTTACTTACACGAATGCGTTTATCGTTTAAAAATGCACCTCGGCCACGCGTCGCCGTGAATAAATCATTGCGATTAGGATCGTACACCACTGCCTGTTCAAGCTGACCACGGCTCATCAATGCAATTGATATAGAGTATTGTGGAAAGCCATGCAAAAAATTAGTGGTCCCATCCAATGGGTCAATAATCCATACATGCTCTGCGTCAGACCTGTCGTGACCACTTTCCTCACCTAAAAAACCATGGTCTGGATAAGCTTCTTGTAAGGTCTCTATAATTGCTCGTTCTGCAGCGTGATCGACTTCACTTACAAAATCGTTATAGTTTTTACTATGTACTTTAATCGAACCTACATCTTGCGAGGCGCGATTGATAATTGTGCCAGCACGGCGCGCGGCTTTAACCGCATTCGTTAGCATTGGATGCATAAATATTTTCCATTGTTGCCCGATGTCAGCTAAGACATCTGTGTAGTAAAACTACATCAGGCATGATTAAAGAGCTGTTAAAATAGCATTTTAATGCTTTATGCTATGACTTCCAAACTTAACTTGTTAAATAATTTTCGTATCGTGCTATGCCAAACCAGCCATCCTGGGAATATTGGTTCAGCAGCGCGAGCCATGAAAACCATGGGGTTAAACCAACTCTACTTGGTTCAGCCAAAACATTTCCCAGACAATGAAGCGAATGCCTTAGCATGCGGTGCAGTTGATTTGCTTGAAAGCGCTGTCGTCTGCGATACGTTAGAGGAAGCTTTAACTGGTTGTGCCCTTGCAATTGGGATGAGCGCACGTAAACGCCAACTTTCTCATGAATTAATTTCAGCACGTGAAGCCTCGATTCGAGCAGCTAGCATAGCTAGTCAAGAACAAAATGTTGCCTTGGTATTTGGCACTGAAATGAGCGGACTTTCTAATCGAGAGTTAGACCTTTGCCAATTGCTGGCCATGATTCCAACCAACCCTGATTTTTCATCGCTGAATGTAGCAGCAGCCGTTCAAGTCATGTGTTACGAACTTCGGATGTCAGAGGGGGCAAATGTTGTTAACAATTCCACT
>CAIVUE010000046.1 GCA_903909015.1 uncultured Methylophilaceae bacterium | reverse complement strand
GTCCTAAATGCTTTCTGATCTACGGCTAGGATCCAAGGAATGTTTTAATCAGCATCAACACAGCTATGATTAAAGATAAAAGTCCGAAAAGAAGCACGCTTATATGGCTTGGAATCTTATGGTGAAAAATACGACCTATCAACATTCCTACTACGCTAGCCCCAACGAACGGAACTGCAACACTCCACAAAATAATGCCGTCACCAGCATAAGAAAGCGCACTCGCCATCGAAACCAAAGCAATCACGGCCAGTGATGTGGCAACAATCATTTTAGTTTCTAAGTTAGAGATACTATGAAGCGTAGGTACGATAATAAACCCACCTCCTACCCCAAGCAGTCCAGACAAGAAGCCTGAAAATCCGCCCGTTAAAATAAGACGTTTAGTACATGGGGCTGTCCAAAATAACTTAGAGGTCGCTGGATTAATTTCGCAAGGCGGAGCCTTTAAATCGTTGGCATCGTCACATCCATTCGGATCATCGCAATCATCCCCAATTAACAAAGTCGGCGTCTGAAACTTTTGGAATGAACGCCATGAAACAATCAATAATACAATCGAGAAGAGAGCGGCTAAAACTTTCTCAGGAAGTTGATGCGCAAGATATACCCCAAGTGGCGCACAGAGCACACCAAATGTCGCAAGTAACGTTGCGGCTTTATATCGAACGATGCCGCTTCTTAAGCCCAAGCCTGCGGCAAGGCCAGCAGAAAGCATGATAGCCATGAGCGAAATAGGGGCTGCATCAATCATTTTAAGATGTAAGAAAAACACCAAAAGTGGCAAGGAAAGAATAGCGCCACCTGCACCTGTAATGGCCAGTACAAGTCCAACAAACAAACCCAGCAAAACACTCATTAAAACGGGATCAGTCATCAAAAACCTTTAAGTTAGTTATCAGTATCAAATTTAATGGGCTTAGCCAACCATTCACGACCTTTAAGCATGGCCCACCAGTAAATAGGCGGCAAAATGCGCTCTTTGAGTATCCATGCCAAACGAGAAGGTCTTTGACCATTAATGAACCATTTGGGAAAGCTAGGCAATAAACGACCGCCAAAGCCAAACTCAGCTAAGACGATTTTGCCACGTTCAACGGTGAGCGGACATGAACCATAACCATCGTACGCTGCACGCTGTTTGCCCTTATTTAAATCAAACAGCACATTGGTTGCAACTACAGGGGCCTGCTTACGCGCTGCGGCCGCTGTTTTGGCATTCGGACAATTGGTCACATCACCCAGAGCATAAATGTTTGGATAGGTTTTGTGCTGGAGGGTATCTTGATTCACATCGACCCATCCAGCAGCATCAACTAATTTACTTGCGCGAATAAAATCTGGTGCTTGTTGCGGCGGGACCACATGAATCATGTCAAAAGGGGTCTCAAGCATGGAGGTGTTGCCGTCTGGATCGCTCACGGTGAACCATGCTTTTTTGGCGAGGCCATCAATTTTTGTGAGGCGATGGCTGAAATGAAGATTTGCTTTGTAGCGCTCAACGTACTCCATCAATGCAGGCACATATTCTTTAACCCCAAATAACACTGGGCCAGCGTTATAAAAGTCGATTTGAATATCATTTAAACAACCGCTTTTTAACCAATGGTCTGCTGATAAATACATCGCTTTTTGTGGAGCACCCGCGCACTTAATTGGCATAGGCGGTTGCGTAAATATTGCCTTACCTTTTTTAAATTCTTTGACTAACTCCCATGTGTATGGCGCCAAGTCATATCGGTAGTTTGAAGTCACGCCATTTTGACCCAGCGTTTCAACCAAGCCTTCAATGCCATGCCAATTGAGCTTAATGCCAGGGCACACAATCAGCGCATCGTAGCTAATCGGGCGGCAACCTTCTAAAATCACCTGCTTAGCTTCAGGCTCAAATCCCGCCACTGCCGCTTTAATCCATTTAGCTTTTGATGGAATGACTGAAGCCATCGTTTTAACCGTGGTTGAGGGTTTAAAAATACCGCCGCCTACCATTGTCCAGCTAGGTTGGTAATAATGTGTATCGGCTGGGTCAATAATCACCACGTCTAAATCGGCGTTTCGTGAAAGCAAGCTGGAAGCCACTGCGACACCGGCCGCACCACCACCAACAATCGCCACTTCATGATGAATAACTACTGAGCTATTTGAATTGGCACCAGCAATTTTCTCAGTTAGTCCTGACAAATCGTAACCTGCATTTTTGCCTGCGCTTAGTACGGCCGATAGCCCAACTGAAGATGCTTGGCTCAATGCCCAAAGTGAAGCGGCGCGCATGCCGGAACGGCAATAACCCAACACTGGCTTTTCAGCTTCCGCAAATATTTGAGCATATGCGGCTACATCATCATCAGAGATTTTTCCTGCGACCACTGGCAAGTAATGCGTTTTGATTTTTAGTTTTTTTGCAGCTTTTGAGACTTCTTCAAAATTTGGCTGGTCAGCGCCTTCGCCATCAGGTCGATGGCACGTAATCGTTTTTACGCCCTGCGCTGCGAGCGCTTTTAAATCGTCCACGAAGATTTGGTCTGCGACTAAAATACCTTCGGCTAAATTTGCTAACTTCATTCGTTCTGCCCTCGCATTATTTTTTTAAGCTGCTTGTGCTGGCACTACTCTTCCACAGGCTTGATTAGCTGGAAGTGCTACATCAATATATTTTGGATATGCCAATTTAAGCTCACTCATAATCTTGATGAAATCTTCACGGCTTCTGTTACCGCCCAAGCGCTTATTGTTTTTACGCTCTTCCCCAACGGTTGATTGGGTATGACCATTGTAGTCATGACCCGGATAAACAATCACATCATCAGGTAAGCTAAAGATTTGAGTATGAATGCTGTCATAAAGCTGACCTGAATCTCCGCTTTGGAAGTCAGTGCGCCCACAACCACCTATCAACAATGAGTCACCTGTGAAGATGCGGTCGCCAGCATAGAAGCTGATGCAACCATTGGTATGGCCTGGTGTATAACGCACCTCTAAATCAATGCTACCTACAATAATATGCACACCATCGGTTACCAATAAATCACCGCACATTGCGCCAGCGTCGCGATGCACTACGCTCTTGCTACCAAGTTTTTGTCTTAAAGTGTCAGCGCCTGTGACATGGTCAGCATGCACATGGGTCTCAAGCGTATAAACCAACTTCAAATCCTGCGCTTCCAGTTCTTTTAGATACTTAGGCACTTCTGATTCAACGGTATCAATTAGAACCGCTTGTTTAGTTTTTTCGCACGCTAATAGATAAGTAAAAGTGCTCGTCTCAGGCTCAAAAAATTGTTTGAAAATCATACTCATGTCCTCTTGATTTTTGTAACATCTAATTCGTTTTTAGTGCTGAAATAAAAACTTCATTGGCTGCAGCATCTAGGCTCATTTGGCTCGCAATCTGTCCACAAACCAAATTGCACAACTCGTAAATGCGCTGATCTGCAATCGAATAATAGGCCTTAGTGCCACGTGACTCGCGCTTAATTATTTTTGCATCTCTTAATAATGCGAGGTGCTTAGAAACATTAGCCTGAGTGCCCCCAGAAACTTCAACGAGCTCACTCACGTTTTTTTCACCATCTCTCAAGCCATTCAATATCTTGAGGCGCATAGGCTCGGCCAAAGCCTGAAAAAATCTAGCGACATGACCAAATGCTTGCTCATCTAATTGACTCATTACAACCTACCTTTAATAAAACATAGAGAGAATATTACATGAGTATATGGTTATATAGAAATATATTTAACAAAATAAGCTGATTAAGCTTTAATATAGACCATGAGATACGACTATTTGAAAGAATTAAGTATGCACTTAACTATTAATTGGCCTAATTTTACCCTTTACGCTTCATTGCTTGGTGGCATGTTAATCGGCTTAGCAGCAAGCATCTTAGTTATATTCAGAGGCAAAATTGCTGGCATCAGCGGTATTCTTGCCGGCCTAATGGAAACGGAAAATACCTCTCAAGACCATCATCGCTGGCGTGCGCTGTTCCTTATCGGCCTAATTGGCTCAAGTTTCATATATCAACTTTTTGCACCACTGCCAGAAATCAACATTTCAGCATCCAAAAGCACACTCATGATTGCTGGGCTATTGGTAGGAATTGGCACAAGAATGGGCTCGGGCTGTACCAGCGGACATGGTATTTGTGGGCTAAGCCGACTCTCTCCTAGATCTTTAGTAGCAACGATTACCTTTATGTTTGCGGGCTTTGTCGTTTGCTATCTATTTCTGCATGCGAGTTAAATCATGAAAAATATTATTACATTGTTAGCGGGGCTGATTTTTGGGTTAGGCTTAATCATCTCTGGAATGACTAACCCAGCAAAGGTGATTGGCTTTTTAGATATCGCAGGCTTATGGGACCCAAGTTTGGTATTTGTAATGCTTGGCGGCATCTCAATTGCATTGATCGGATTTAAGTTGGTGCAAAATAAAAGCCAAACTGTATTTGATGACCCAATTCACTTACCTGGAAAAACTCACATCTCCAAAGAGCTCGTCATTGGCAGTTTATTGTTTGGAGCTGGGTGGGCATTGGCTGGTTTTTGTCCAGGTCCCGCTTTGGTTGCATTGGGCGCAGGATATAAAGAAGCTTTCATTTTTGTCATCGCCATGATTGTTGGCATCTATATTCATGATCGTGTTTTGAAAACGTGCAAAGGCAAGTAGAAATTCTATTTCTCACCTAAACCTCAACACTAAAAATTAAAGAATTAAATTTCCTGCCAACGCTAGTACCTTAGATAAAGACTTTTAAAAAAACTAAAACCAGCTCTCAACTTTACTTCTCGCTGGAATACCACCTGCGTGAACGACTTGTCCATCGATAACCACACCAGGTGTAGACATTATGTTATAGCTCATGATGTCTTGAATCTGTTCTACCTTTTCAAGGTTGATATCAACTCCTTTTGCTGCTGCTACTTCTTGAACAAGAGTAACCGTTGCCTTGCAATTAGCACAACCCGTTCCTAACACTTTAATCTCTTTCATCTCGATTCCTTATAAAACTAAATTAAATACATAGCCAACAATAATGATTCCAGTTGCTACCACACCAATAAAGGTAGCGATCAAAGTGGGCTTCAATACTTTTCTTAAAATCACCATCTCTGGCAGAGAAAGTGCAATAACGCTCATCATAAAAGCCAACACAGTTCCTAAAGCCGCTCCCTTAGCTAACAAAGCCTCGACAATTGGGATAATACCTGCCGCATTTGTATACATTGGTACACCTAGGAGCACTGAAAATGGCACCGCCCACCAAACATCTTTGCCCATAAAACTTACCATAAAATCTTCGGGGACATAGCCGTGAATACCAGCGCCAATTGCAATACCTGCAAGTACATAAGGCCACACCCTACCAACAATATCTTTTACAGAGTCAACCCCTGCTTTTATCCGATCTTCAAGGGTCACGGATTCTTCTAATGCCCCCGCAGCAATTGCTGGCATATCTTTCACCCAGTCCTCTAAATAATCTTCCATGCTCAAACGACCGATTATCCAACCTGAAATAATGGCAATCAACAGACCTAAGCTTAAGTAAAGCAATGCCACTTCCCACCCAAACATAGCAAATAACAAAGTAAGCGCGACTTCATTCACCATTGGTGCTGATATTAGAAAAGAGAAGGTTACGCCTAGTGGAACGCCTGCTTTAACAAAACCGATGAATAATGGCACGGCTGAACAAGAACAAAATGGTGTGACAATTCCCAAACACGCAGCCATAAAGTTAGCGACGCCTTCTCCTCGACCAGCCAACAGTGATCGTGTGCGTTCTGGTGTGAAATAGGAGTTAACCATCCCCATCAGCATGACTACTGCCATGAGTAACATGAGCACTTTAGGCGTGTCATAAAAGAAAAACTGCAGTGCGCGCCCAAGACGGTCATTTCGATCGACAGGCAGCGTGTGAACCACAAATTCAGAGAAAGCAATTAACTGGCCGTAGACTAGCCACCATAAAGTTGCAGCAAGTAGTAAAAATAATCTGGGAAATTTATTCATTATTGGGAAAGCGTATTCTTGATCCTACATTTCAGGTTAAAAATTAAGACTTAAGAAACGGATCAACAAAAGCTTTATCATGAGCTGCAAATAATCTAGAAATATCGCTGTAAAATGCACGATAAATTTGCGAGACATTAGCCCCATTGCTTTGAGAAAAGTAGGTATCCACCATCCCATTTAATTTTTGCATGATCTTGCTGTGTGCCTGCCGATGCATCTGAAACTGCTTATAGTCTTCTGTAACATGCGATCCTGATAGCATCACCTTTTCTTCGTGAATGAAATGCTTGCTAGCAACTTCAATCAAGTCATAAAGATAAGATGGAAGAAGGCCTCTACATGAGCTTTGCTTGCCTGAGTCACATTGGGTACAAGGCGGCAGTTGTTCATCTTTACTAAAATCACAAACATCCCTTAATTGAGTTAAATACTTTACAAGTTGCTTATGCTCTCTCTCAATTAAAAGATATTCTGCACGTTCAAGCTTCTCTATTTGATCTTTATGAAGGGACATCATTAAATGCTCTTTTAGTTGAAGTCATCATATTCTGCATGACTTACTTCAAGCCACATCGTATTGATTACGCCAAAAGCTAATGCTAATCCAACACCTAAAATCCAAGCAAAGTACCACATTCGTTTACCCTTTCTTTTAATACATCGAGTTTGAGTGATCTTGTATGCTCTGCACTGTTACTTTACCCCTCAGCACGCTGAAGACCCAAGAGGTATAGACAAGGATAATCGGTAGAAAAATTAAAGTGACTACCAACATAATCCCCATGGTCTTTTTACTAGATACAGCATCCCACATCGTTAAACTGCTCACGGGATCTGTTACAGAAGGCATTACAAAAGGAAACATAGAAAATCCTGCCGTTAAAATAACACCCGCAATTGAAAAACTACTTCCGATAAAAGCGAAGCCTTCGTTCTTGAGCTTTGCATTCACGAGCGCAAACATCATCCCAAAGAATCCAATAAATGGCGCTGCCATCATCCAAGGGTAAATTTGGTAATTATTGAGCCACGCGCCTGCTGATTTTGAAACAGTCTTAGCCAGCGGATTTAATGCAGCATTAAAATCTTGATGAGAGGTAAGAACGTAACCATCAACACCATAAGCAACCCAAACACCTGCAAGCGCAAAACTAGCAATAAAAACTAACCCCATCCATTCTGCTGCTTTCTTGGCTCTTGCTTGTACTTGTGCATCGCTTCTAAGCTGTAAGTAAATCGCACCGTGCGTCATCAGCATGCTCAAACTAACAACTCCACATAACAGAGCAAACGGATTGAGCAACTCGCAAAAACTGCCCGTATAAAAAGAGCGTAATGTTTCATCGTAATGAAACGGCAAGCCAAGTAGTAAATTACCGAAAGCCACACCAAACACTAATGATGGAATTGCCCCTCCCGCAAACAAAGCCCAATCCCAAGTATTTCTCCATGATGTATTTGTAAGCTTACTTCTGTAATCAAAACCCACTGGCCTAAAAAATAAAGCAAACAGAACTAAAAGTAATGCGATATACATCCCAGAAAACGCAGCCGCGTAGACCAAAGGCCATGCCGCAAAAATTGCACCGCCAGCTGTAATTAGCCAAGTTTGGTTACCTTCCCAGACGGGGCCTACCGTATTAATAATGACTCTTCTTTCATCATCAGTCCGTCCTAAGAATGGGAGCCAAGCCGCAACTCCCATATCAAAACCATCCATGACAGCAAAGCCAATCAACAATACGCCTATAAACAACCACCAAGTAAGCTTTAAAAATTCATAATTGAATAATTCCATAATGAGTTCCTAGCTAATGGTTTCGAAGTGATATTTGCCCGTATGCAAACTGGATGGACCAAGTCGCGCATACTTAAACATCAAGAACATTTCAACAACCAGTAGCAATGTATAAAAGCCCATAAATCCAAATAGACTAAAATACAAATCGCCTGTTGAGAGCGATGATGAGGATAGGTGGGTTGGAAGAATGCCAGAAATCGTCCAAGGCTGACGACCCATTTCAGCAACAACCCAACCCATTTCAGCAGCAATCCAAGGAATTGGAATTGCGAACAAGGCTAGACGTAGCAACCAAGTCTTTTGGTTGATATTTCGTTTGGCTGTGTAGTAGAAACTCGCACCAAAAATAAACAACATTAAAAAGCCAATGCCAACCATCACACGGAACGCCCAGAACAATGCTAACACACTAGGAATAGTGTCATTGGCGGCTTGCTTGATTTGAGTTTCTGAAGCATCCGTGACATTGGCTGTGTATTTCTTAAGCAATAGACCATAACCTAAGTCATCTTTAGATTTCAAAAATGCTGCTTTAGCATTTTCTGATTGGTCGCCTTTTTTTAACCTCTGTAAGTCGCTATAAGCGACTATCCCATTTCTAATTCTCAGCTCATTCTCTGATTTTATTTCACTTAGGCCTGTTACCTGTTCATCAAGTGAGCGAGTTGCAATGATGCCCATGACATAAGGCACCTTTAGCGCGTAATCTGT
>CAIVUE010000045.1 GCA_903909015.1 uncultured Methylophilaceae bacterium | reverse complement strand
TGATTGCAATTGCAGGTGGCAGCAACGTTCGCTGTTCCGAATACAAGCTATTTGGCACCCAAGCCCTATCTGATGCAGCGATCATGGCCCTCAGGGACCGCAAGGCATGTTTATTAGCCAAGCATGGGATGATTGCGATCGGTAGCAATCTACAACAAGCGATGGATATTGCCATTGAAGTTGAGGGCTTATGTGAGCAATATTGGCGGGCGCTTCAAATTAGCACCCCTGAGAATTTGACATCCGAAGAAATGGATGAAGTTTTTGAGCAGTTTAAAGACTACGGAAACTGGAACAAATAAAAAATATTTGCCTAGTTCTAAATATTGAGGGATAAAAAGATAAAAGGCCTACAGGTTTTAATCTGTAAGCCTTTGTTTAGCAGGGTACGATTTTAAAGGATTGGAGTGTGTTTTACTTCTCGCTGTCCTAGTTCAACTTAACAACCGTTATGCTTCCAATATTCCTTGCCCAACCGCCATTATCATCTGCAACACATGGTAGATAATAGTTAATCGGACCAATCTGAATTAGATCGTTCTTGCTTAGATTTAAAATGGTTGATGCTCCACCTGTATTGTATATGTAATTAAGATTAGATGGTCCACCAGCCAATGCTCCAACATAAAAGGCAGTTCCCCCAATCCCCTGTATATTGCCATCATTAATAGTAACTTCTGCAGCACAATGGTCAGGTGATAAATTTAAAGCAGTCGAGTTTGTGGTATCAATTGCACCATTATTGTCTTTGGGGCTAATTGAAAAGGTTATTTGATAAAGCCCTGCGGTGTTCACAATGATGTGTCCGTCATGCGTGCTGTCTGCACCAGTGATAGATATATCGGTTCCAGCAGAACTAATATGATTTATTTGATTAAAATTAAACTCTCCTGGCAGATGTGTCCCCGCATAAACCACTGGTGCAGTAACATTTAGAAAAGAACTTGCACCCCCTCCTGAACCAGCGGGACCAGTTGCACCTTGAGCACCTTGAGGACCAGCAGCACCAGTAACAACACGTTTATTATCTGCCATAGCTGGCGTTGATGTGATTGTTAAGCTTACTAACCCTAGTAATAGCGAAATCACTAAAGGGTTTAATCTATTATTTTTACTCATAACGATTCCTAGGTTTTGTAATTGCAACACCAAATCAACTAATGTTTGGGCGATCTGCAATGCTGCCTATAAATCTCTGCTCCGTATAGGTGGGTTTTTATGTAGTTTGTAACTAATATACATTTCTAGCAACACTCAAAAGTTAGCCCTATAGTTAGCCCAAAAACAAAAAACCAGCGCTGAGCTGGTTTAGTATTTTTACAACTTATTGATTTTATTGGTCGGGACGGCAAGATTTGAACTTGCGACCCCTTGCACCCCATGCAAGTACGCTACCAGGCTGCGCTACGCCCCGAACCGATTGCCGTGCAAACGGCAAGTCTTAAATTATAGCGTAAAGGGTATTGAATACGAAGCCCTCAAGTCAGAACTTGAGGGGATTAAAAGCGTCTAGCTTGTTTTTAGGAGCGCCAAGATCTCAACCAACGAACGACGCAATCCTAGGTCATGAATCTCATTGGCCTGAATGGATGACTGAGTTTCCATCCCATCCACGCCCACGTCAGATAATTTATTTTTCTCAGACTTAATTGCACATTTTGAATCCAGCAGATTACGTGCACCACTGATAGTAAAGCCATCATCGTATAAAAGGGCACGGATGCGACGAATCAATAAGACTTCATGATGTTGATAGTAACGACGATTCCCACGACGTTTGACTGGTTTCAATTGGGTAAATTCTTGTTCCCAATATCTCAAAACGTGTGGTTTGACCCCGCACAACTCACCTACTTCACCGATCGTGAAGTAGCGCTTTGCTGGGATAGGTGGCAGCTCAGTATTAAGCGCTTGCTCCACCATAGGTTTCCTCTACCTTGCTCTTTAGTTTTTGGCTAGCGTGAAAGGTCACAACACGACGTGCTGTAATTGGAATTTCTTCACCTGTTTTAGGATTGCGGCCAGGGCGCTCAGATTTCTTACGTAGCTCAAAATTACCAAAACCAGATAATTTGACTGTATCGCCTGATTCAAGGGCTAAGCGAATCTCTTCAAAAAAAGCTTCAACCATATCCTTAGCTTCGCGCTTATTCAGACCTACTTGATCGAATAACAACTCGGCCATATCTGCTTTTGTTAATGTCATACCCAAACCTCAACGACTTTCTAGAATTTTTTAAAACTATTTTTAGTAATAACCTACATCATACAATGACTTATCAACGATTAACAACACTTAATGTGATGTTCGATCAAATCTTAGTCATTACCTAAGCTCAGCTGCAAACCCCTCTTTAACAACGGCTAAAAGATCCGCCATAACTTTGTCTGCCTCAGCATCTGTTAATGATTTTTGGCTGTCTTGCATCAAAACAAGGAAAGCTAAACTCTTCTTGTCTTCCGGGATGCCTTTTCCACGATAGAGATCAAACAAGGCAATGTCTGTGACAAATGGAATGGTTGCATCCTTCATCGCTTTGAGTAGGTGATCTAATGCGACCTTCTCATCCACCAAGATGGCCATATCCCGACGTATTGGTGGAAATTTAGAAACTTCCACATAGGCTGGCGCATTGCGCTTTTGCAAAACAGCTAAATCCAGTTCAAACAAGATCACACCCCGCGGCAATTGGTAATGCTGTTGCCATTTTGGATGTAATTTGCCAATCCATCCGATTGCTTGACCATCCAAGAGAACCTGAGCACTTTGCCCTGGATGCAATGCTGGATGCTCAGCAGCCACATATTCAGCGCGCCCTAATGTCAGCTTATCTACATCCGCTTTCACATCGTAAAAATCGACGCTTCGTGATGCTTGGTCCCACTGCTCTGGCACAATATCACCATACGCTAGGCCTGAAATACGGGTTGTTTCAACATATTTTTCTTGTGCAGCCCGATGATATGTTGCGCCGATTTCAAATAACCTGGCACGCGTTTGCTGACGATTCAAGTTATAAACCAACACATCCAATAAACCGCCCCAAATGGCTGAACGCATTACACTCAAATTGCTCGCAATTGGGTTTTTAAGTTTAATTGGGTCCGCATTCCCTAGTAAGTCTCGCTCCCAACTTTCATCCACGAAACTATAGGTCACCACCTCCTGGTAATCATTGGCTACCAATACGTCTTGAAAAACCTGACGAGTTGAAATCTTTTCTGAATTGGGCAGCATGCGCAAGTCCGCAATCGGCGAAATAGCAGGAATATTGTCATAGCCATGTAAGCGAGCTATTTCTTCAATTAAGTCCTCTTCTCGTTCAATATCAAAACGATAGCTTGGGGGCTGGACTTCGAAGGTGCCACCCTTAGATACATAATGAAAGCCTAACTGATCAAATAGTTTTGCAACTAGGGTTTCTTCTAGCGTGATGCCAAGAATGGAATTTAATTTTTCCATGCGTAATTTGGTAGGCAGGCGAACTGGCAATTTGCCTTGAACTTCCGTCACGGCGCCTGCATCACCCGCACAAATTTCTAGCACTAAGGCCGTTGCACGCTCTAAGGCTTCTATTGTTCTTCCATAATCCACGCCACGCTCAAAGCGGTAAGAGGAGTCCGTACTAATCCCAAAGCGTCGACCCTTGCCAGAAATGGTATCAGGGGTGAAGAATGCACTTTCTAGGAAGATATCTTGCGTCTCGTCTGAAACGGCAGTGATCTCACCACCCATGACCCCAGCAAATGCGATGGCGCCATTTTGATCGGCAATGACCAACATGTCCTGATCGAGCTTCACCGTTTGCTGATTGAGCAAAACGATGGTCTCATCTTGATTCGCCCAGCGAACTTGAATATCCCCATTTAATTTAGCTGCATCAAACGCATGCATTGGTTGACCAAGTTCAAGCAAGACGTAGTTGGTAATATCAACAATGGCACTAATACTATGCAATCCGCTGCGCTCTAATCGTCGTACCATCCAGGCAGGCGTGGCAGCCTTCGCATTCACGCCTTTAACAACACGACCCGCGTAGAGTGCGCAGGCCTCATGATCAGCGACATGGACGGACTTCTTGGCCTCTTCAGTTGGCTTAACTGGCTGAGCACTTGGGAGGCTTAATGGTGCCCCCGTTAGCGCAGCCACTTCACGAGCAATACCAACGATGCTCAAACAGTCACTGCGATTAGGCGTGAGCTTCAAGGTAAACAGTTTGTCATTTAACCCAAGGAATTCGCGAATATCTTGGCCGACCATTGCGTCTGAAGGCAATTCAAGAATGCCTGCACTCTCTGCAGCCAAGCCTAATTCTTTTTCAGAACACATCATCCCAAAGGATTCAACACCGCGAACCTTTGCTTGCTTAATTTCAAAACCTGGCAACACTGCACCCACCAAGGCACACGGCGCCTTGAGTCCAGCCCTAGCATTACTTGCCCCGCAAACAATTTGTAGCGGCTCAGCGGCCCCGACATTTACTTTAAGCACTTGTAAACGGTCGGCATCCGGATGTTTTTCAGCGCTGATAATTTCTGCGATCACCACATGCGAGAACTCAGCACCTACAGAATCCAGGCCCTCGACTTCCAGACCGGCCATTGTTAATAAATGAC
>CAIVUE010000044.1 GCA_903909015.1 uncultured Methylophilaceae bacterium | reverse complement strand
CCATTAGCTCACCCAAAGCGCTCTTTAAAAGTGGCGGGTAATTTACATGTTGTAAGGCTGTATTGAAGGTGGTCTTCAAGCGAACCGTGTTACCGCGTATTGGAGTGTTGTCAAATACAAAGCGGTGAAGCTCGTCGTTGCTCAGTGCATTGCTTTTTATTGTCGTCATAGGCCACATTTTATCATGGCAATAGTTATGATCTAAGATAAAACAATGCTTTGTTGGTGTGGGATTTTTTTAATGTCCCAATGTTGTTTAGCCCATTGCAAAATTTCGGTTGGGTTACATTGTACTAGGTCCATGGGAGGGTCTTGACCTAAAAAAGCTAACGCTTGCTTTAGCACTGTTGATGCTTGAGAGCCATCGATCGCGGGTGCTAGGGTTTGCTTGCTGAGCTTTTCGTTATTCGCATTATTAGCTATAGGGATATGCGCGTATTCAGGTGTTGGGTAGTGCAGCAATTGTTGTAGATAAATTTGTCGGGGAGATGAATTAAGTAAATCTGCCCCGCGAAGGATGTGCGTAACACCTTGTTCAAAGTCATCCACCACTACCGCAAGCTGGTATGCATATAAGCCATCTGCACGTTTTAATACAAAGTCTCCGACGTCCTGTGCAAGGGTTTGTTCAATGCTGCCTTGAATGGCATCGGTGAAAAAAATTGGCTTCGAATCAACGATAACACGGCTGGCACTAGGTGTTCTGATGGCTTCTTTATGGCGGCAGATGCCAGGGTAAATCAATCCATCAATTCCATGATCTGCCGAGTCAGCGATTTCTTTACGTGAGCAATCGCAGTTGTATATCATGGATGCTGCTTGAAGTTGGTTGAGGGCCTCTTGATAAAGAGGATTTCGATGCGATTGATAAATCACTTCGCCATCCCATTCAAATCCAAAAGTTTCTAGCGTTTTCAGAATATGGTCAGCAGCACCTGCTACTTCTCTAGGTTTATCTAAATCTTCTATTCGAACTAACCATTTGCCACCTTGAGTTTTGGCTTCACAATAGCTCGCAAGTGCCGCTATTAGTGAGCCAAAATGTAATGGGCCAGTTGGAGAGGGGGCGAAGCGACCTATCATGTGCGTACTGTTTTATTGAACGGCCTGCAAATAAGGTGGTATGTACCAGGACTGCAAATCTCTTCCTAATAACACCAGGTGACAATGCATGCGGTCTCCTCCATTAGCGCTTACATCAAATTCATACGTGCGTTGTATTTGCACATGTCCCTTGGCGTTTCGACCTAGCCTTATGCGAACGCATGCAACGCTTTCATCCAACAGTTGTAAGCTAGTCCGCTGACTAAGGTCATGCCCTTTCGTTAGGGCATGATCGCGTGCTGAAATGCTGTCTAGCCAGAACCATGCAAGTAGGATGATTGTAATGAGCAATATATTTTCCAAGGTGGCGCCTTTTTTTTAACTTTAGGGAAGTTTAATCAATCTAGAACCGTTCGTCATGCTTCCTTTGTATGCATTTTTTTGGTGCAAAAATCAACCAAACCCAAGTTCTTTATGGATAAAATTGCACACTAAAAGTGCGACGCACTCGACAATGATTTATTTTAGTGCATAAGATTTTATTGGAAAAATTAAAATCTTATTAAAAACAAGGAGCTAATAATTTTGGCCCAATTATTGCTAACAATCACTGATAAATTTAGGCTCCGAGCATTAATTGGCTGACCTTTAAATAATTAAAAAAATATTATGAGGATGGAAATATGGAAGCGCTTCAAACCGCAAGTGATGTCTTATTTGTATTATTAGGCGCTATTATGGTGCTTGCTATGCACGCAGGCTTTGCTTTTTTAGAGGTAGGTACTGTACGACGCAAGAACCAAGTAAATGCTTTGGTTAAGATTATGGTGGACTTCTCAGTATCAACCATTGCTTATTTCTTTATTGGATATGGTATTGCCTATGGAATAAGTTTTTTGCATGGTGCCGACACGCTTGTTGCTAGAAACGGATATGAATTAGTTAAATTCTTCTTCTTGCTAACATTTGCTGCTGCGATCCCAGCGATTATTTCTGGAGGAATTGCTGAACGTGCAAGATTTAATCCTCAATTGGCAGCTACTTTTTTATTGGTAGGTTTTGTTTATCCGTTTTTTGAAGGCATTGCTTGGAATCATCACTACGGTATTCAAGATTGGCTTAAGGCAAGTTACGGTTTTGAGTTTCACGATTTTGCAGGTTCTGTAGTCGTCCATGCAATGGGCGGTTGGATTGCTTTGGGCGCTGTAATTTTATTAGGGGCCCGTCATGGCCGTTACGGCAAGGATGGCCGTCTTCATGCTCACCCCCCTTCAAATATTCCTTTTTTAGCTTTAGGTGCATGGATACTCACTGTGGGATGGTTTGGTTTTAATGTTATGTCGGCGCAAAGCCTATCAGGGATAACTGGGTTGGTTGCATTAAATTCCTTAATGGCCTTAGTAGGCGGCACAATTGCTGCGTTGATTATGGGTAAGAATGACCCAGGCTTCGTTCATAACGGACCATTAGCTGGCTTGGTGGCAGTGTGCGCCGGTTCAGACGTGATGCATCCGCTAGGTGCTTTAGTTACAGGCGCTGTCGCTGGTGTACTCTTTGTTTGGGCGTTTACCTTAACTCAAAACCGGTGGAAGATTGATGATGTATTGGGTGTGTGGCCATTGCATGGCTTATGCGGCGCTTGGGGTGGTATTGCAGCTGGGATATTTGGCGCCAAAGCTTTTGGCGGTATAGGCACTGTCAGCCTGATGTCACAATTAATTGGAACGGGATTAGGCATTAGTATCGCTTTAATTGGTGGCTTTGTTGTTTATGGCTTAATCAAAAAAGTTGTTGGTATCCGCATGGATGTTGAAGATGAATATATGGGTGCTGACCTGGCGATTCATAAAATCACTGCAACACCTAATATGGGTGGTGGTGACGAATAAGCCTGATCTCGAGTTGTTTATGAAAAAAGGCTCAGATAAAACTGAGCCTTTTTTTATTGCTGCTATTTTTAGCCTATTTCAACGGGAGGTAAATCTTTAAGCTCTTCGTCAGTAAATAAGCGTCCTTTGGTAATAAATGCTTTCCCCGTGCCACAGTCGAGTGAGAATGAGCCGCTAGATGCATCCATTGCGTCAAGTATCGTGTGGGTGTTCTCTGAGAACTGAAAGTGGCTGTGACCCATATAAAAGGCTGCGCCTTCTACTTCACCTACCTTCACGTCTGACGGCGTCTTGCGAAATTCGTTGGCTGGCATGCACATCGGGCCGCTTCCTTCACAACATCCGCCTGATTGAAAAAAGATAATGGGGCCATGCTGCGCTGTTAATTGGCGAATTAGCGCAATTGCAGAAGGGGTCCCAGAAATACGATCAGCCATCATGCACTCCTAAATCAAAAAAAGAGGCGGTAATTAACCGCCTCTTTATACTAGCTTTATTACTTGACTAATTCAATAGGGAATTAACCCTTACCAAATTAGAAGAAGCCTAGCTTTTTGGGGCTATAGCTTACTAACAAGTTTTTAGTTTGTTGGTAGTGATCAAGCATCATTTTGTGTGTTTCACGACCAATGCCTGATTCTTTGTAGCCACCGAACGCTGCATGTGCTGGGTAAGCATGGTAGCAGTTAGTCCAAACGCGACCAGCTTTGATGCCACGACCCATGCGGTATGCACGACTGCCATCACGACTCCAAACGCCAGAACCTAAACCAAAGATGGTGTCGTTAGCGATTTCTAATGCTTCAGCTTCATCTTTAAAGGTTGTTACTGCAAGCACTGGTCCAAAAATTTCTTCTTGGAAAATGCGCATTTTGTTGTGGCCTTTAAATAAAGTTGGCTTCACGTAGTAACCTTGTGATAAGTCACCACCTAGTTTATTTTGTTCGCCGCCGATAAGAAGTTCAGCGCCTTCTTGTTTACCGATGTCCATGTAGGACATGATTTTATTCAATTGATCAGCAGAAGCTTGAGCGCCAATCATGGTGTTTGGATCAAGTGGGTTACCTTGTTTGATTGCAGCAACACGTGGCAATACACGCTCCATGAATTTGTCATAAACAGACTCTTGGATTAATGCACGTGATGGACAAGTACAAACTTCACCTTGGTTGAATGCAAATAGTACCAAGCCCTCAACTGCTTTATCAAAGAAGTCATCATCAGCTGATGCGATATCTTCAAAGAAGATGTTAGGTGATTTTCCACCTAGCTCAAGTGTCGCAGGAATCAAGTTGCCAGCAGCAGCTTGAGCAATGACACGACCAGTTGCTGTAGAACCAGTGAACGCAATTTTAGCGATACGGCGGCTGTTAGCAAGTGGAGCGCCAACTTCACGGCCATAACCGTTCACAATATTCATCACGCCTGGCGGCACGATGTCAGCAATTGTTTCCATCAAGATCATGATGCTTATTGGTGTGAATTCAGCAGGTTTCATCACAACACAGTTACCAGCAGCAACCGCAGGTGCAAGTTTCCATGCAGCCATTAAAATCGGAAAGTTCCAAGGAATAATTTGACCAATGACGCCTAGTGGTTCATGGAAGTGATACGCAACCATTGTGTCGTCGATCTCGCTTAGTGTGCCTTCTTGAGCGCGCAAGCAGCCAGCAAAGTAACGGAAATGATCAATTGCCAATGGGATATCAGCATTGATTGTTTCGCGGATTGGTTTGCCGTTGTCGATCGTTTCAGCAGTTGCTAATAACTCAAGGTTAGCTTCTAAACGGTCAGCAATTTTGAGCAGCATGTTTGCACGCTCTTGTACTGATGTTTTGCCCCATTTATCAGCCGCTGCATGGGCTGCATCTAAAGCCAACTCTACGTCAGCCGCGCCAGAACGTGCTGCTTTGGTATACGGTAAACCAGTAATTGGGGTAATTACGTCAAAGTACTCGCCGCTTACAGGTGCAACCCATTTGCCACCAATAAAGTTATCGTATTTGGCTTTGTATGGGATTTTTACGCCCATGCCCTTTAATAGTTCTAAGCTCATTCTCATTATCTCCGTGGTATTTTATAAGTTATTTACATTTGCCATGTTGCTTAAGTACCACTCGTAACTTTACTCCAAATCAAAATAAAATGAAGCCCTTTGGGTCTTGAAGCTCGAATTTTTTATTACTATTTTTATTAAAGTGACCGACCTTTATGGCATATTTGTATTAACCCTGTTTTAAAAGTTGACTTTTTTTATCGGAATTGTTGATTTTTCCGCGCCATTACTGAACACAAGCAACTTAATGATTGATACAATATTGTGAATAATTTGTAACTTTTTACGGGAATTTGCGTCCATGTATGCAGTTACCCAAAAACAAGTCTTGGAGAGAATGTGTGTCAGATGAAATTTTAGTGAGTATCGATAAGCATAT
>CAIVUE010000043.1 GCA_903909015.1 uncultured Methylophilaceae bacterium | reverse complement strand
TGACGCAAAAGCGTCTCAAGTTGCTCATGTTCAAAGCCTGAGCTGTGATTGAGCGCATGACTGGGCGCGTGTAAAAACTTATTGGTGAGTGCGTTACTTAGGGCCTCAATCACGGCAGCAGGGTCTTCACCTTTTGCGAGTAATTTTTGTGCTTTTTCAAGTTCACTCAGACGTAGTACCTCTGCTTGATCTCTTAAAGCGCGAATCGTTGGCACCGCATCACGCGTTTTGAGCCAATGCATAAAGTGTTCAACGCGCTCAGTAATAATGGCTTCCGCTTCTAGCGCCGCTTCCTGACGATTGCCTAACCCTTCTTGCACGACTTGTGCAAGGTCATCCACGGTATACAAGTACACATCATCGAGCTGGGCGACTTCTGGCTCAATGTCACGGGGAACAGCAAGGTCCACCATGAAAATGGGACGGCGTTTACGTGTTTTAATGGCCCGTTCAACCATGCCGAGGCCCACAATTGGCAATTGGCTTGCCGTGCTGGTGATTACGATATCAAACTCAGGCAAACGATCTGGTAGGTCAGATAATAAAATCGCTTTCCCATTGAAAAGCTCAGCCAATTCTTCCCCGCGATCTAATGTGCGGTTAGCCACAGTCATTGATGCAGGCTGCTGGGCAGCGATGTGTTCCGCGCAGAGCGTAATCATTTCACCCGCGCCAATGAATAGAACGTGTTTGTCTTTTAGGTTGCCAAAGAGTCGCTGGGCTAAGCGCACAGACGCGGCTGCCATTGAAAGTGAGCTGGCCCCGATGTCCGTAGTGGTCCGCACCTCTTTTGCGACAGCAAAAGTACGCTGAAAGAGTTTGTGTAATAAAGTCCCGACGGTGCCTGCGGTTTCAGCAATTTTGACCGCTTGTTTCATTTGTCCCAGAATTTGCGGTTCGCCCAGCACCATGGAATCTAAGCCTGAAGCTACGCGAAAAGCATGTTTGACTGCCTCGTAGCTGGGCAGGGTGTAGATGTAGGGTTGAATGTTCTCACGATTAAGCTTGTGATATTGCGCTAACCAACTCAGCGCTTGCTCTGGGTGTGCGGTATTACAATAGAGTTCTGTGCGATTGCAGGTGGATAAAATCGCTGCCTCACGGACGCCGTGCGCTGTCAAATCGCGAAGTGCTTGGCCTAGATGTTCCTGCTGGAAGGCGACATTTTCGCGAATAGAAATTGGGGCTGTGGTGTGATTAACACCAACTGTGAATAATTGCATTTCGTAATTTTCCAGCATCCGCAGTTGTTAAGCAAGAAAATAGCGCATGAGTCTGTTAATTCATGCCTAAATGCGGTTAAAATAAATGTTTTTACAGACTATAGATCTTTACATCATGGCTAAACAATTCAGAATTGCTCCAAGTATTCTTTCAGCGAACTTCGCAAAGCTCGGTCAGGAAATTACTGACGTCATTACATCAGGCACAGACCTTGTTCACTTTGACGTGATGGATAACCATTACGTACCCAATTTAACGATTGGACCGTTGGTGTGTGATGCGATTCGTGAAATTTCTAAGAATGCAGGCGCTTTGATTGATGTGCATTTGATGGTCAAACCAGTCGACCGCATTATTCCTGACTTCGCTAAAGCAGGCGCCGATATCATTACTTTCCATCCTGAAGCTTCAGAGCACATTGATCGCAGTCTTGCATTGGTGCGTGACAGCGGCTGCAAGTCAGGGTTAGTTTTTAACCCAGCTACGCCATTGCATTACCTAGACCACGTGATGGATAAAGTAGATATGATCTTATTGATGTCAGTGAACCCTGGTTTCGGTGGTCAAAAATTTATCCCTGAAACATTAAATAAATTACGTGCAGCACGCGCAAAGATTGATGCCTATACTGCAAAAACTGGCCGTGAAATTTGGTTGGAAGTCGACGGCGGTGTGAATGCAGCTAATATTGCTGAAATCGCGCGTGCAGGTGCGGATACCTTTGTCGCCGGCTCTGCTGTCTTTGGTGCTGGTCGTGACACAGATCCAAATCGTTACAATACGATTGTGTCTGAACTACGTGCACAATTAGCGACAGTCTAATTTTTAGGATTTAATTGAATGAATCAATCCCAAGTTTACAAAATGC
>CAIVUE010000042.1 GCA_903909015.1 uncultured Methylophilaceae bacterium | reverse complement strand
GAATAGCTCTTTCGTAAGTAGCTAAAAGTTGCTTTTGTTGTGCGCTGGCTTGATCAACTTTTGAATTTAATCTCCCAGAGTCAAAAATTGGAAGATTCAAACTTAAACCACCATTCCAGATTCTTGAAGCAGATTTCAGGACATCCCCCAAATCTTTACTTTCACCACCAAAACCAGCAGTTAAAGATATTGTTGGAAATAATGCGGCTTTAGCTACAGCAATTTTTGCATTTGCAGCTATAAGATTTTGTTCAGCCTGTCGGATGTCCGGGCGAGCATCTAAAAGTGCTGAAGGGAGACCCAATGGCGGAACTGGAGGGATTGGCAACGCATGCACATCCCCTTCAGGCACCTTCAACTCTAAATCACCAGTAAGGATGGCTAATTGATTTCTAATGATTTCATGCTGCCTTATCAAGTCGGCAAGCTGCGCCCTGAGGTTTGTATATGCAACCTCTGCCTGATAAACATCTAGTGCTGATGAAACACCGCCTTCTAAGCGACGTTTTGTCAGCGCCAAACTATCTTCGCGTATTTGCATATTAATTTTTGATAATTTTATTTGCGACTCTAAACTTCTGAGCAAGAGATAATCGCCTGTCACCAAACTCTTTAATGACAAATCAACTGTATCTTTAGCAAATCTTGAACCTAGGGCTTCAGCCTTGGCAGATTCTTGGGCCCGACGAAGCTTACCCCAAAAATCCAGTTCGAATGTAGTGCCTAACTTGATGTTGAAGTTGCTTCCTGTTGGACTGATACCTCCGAACAAGGGGGTTGACCCCAATTGAGTCACTTTATATCGACTAGCACTGGAATCGATATTTACTTGTGGAAATAAAGCAGCACCAACTTCGCGCAAATAGCCATCCGCTTCTTCAATACGCGCTACTGCAATCTTAATATCAGTATTATTCTCTATCGCTTTTTTAATAAGCTCATCAAGCACTTCATCTTGGTAAAGCTTCCACCATTCATTTGGTATCGCTTCTTGTTTTGTAATTTCTTGTGACTGCTGATATTGAGACGGTAAGGTTTGTTTAGGCCTAAAGTAATCCATCCCAATGGATTGGCAACCCGACAATACAAAACTTGGCAAAACTACGCAGGCACCTAATAATCGTTTTAATTTCATTCTGATTTATTCCCTAACGACTCTTCATTTTCAACATCTCCATGATGTCTAACGTGTTTACCACTCAACCATGTAAAGAATAACGGAATAAATATAGTGGCAATAAAAGTAGCTAAAATCATGCCTCCAAACACACCAGTTCCCATTGATCGACGAGCAGCAGCACCCGCTCCTGTAGCAACAACAAGCGGCAAAATACCAAGCACAAAAGCCATTGAGGTCATCACAATTGGACGGAAACGCATTCTTGCTGCTTCGATAGCTGCTGCGCCAATAGGCATTCCTTCTTCCATTTTTTGCTCTGCGAACTCCACAATCAAAATCGCATTTTTCGCTGCTAAGCCAATCAATGTGATCAATCCTATTTGAAAGTAAATATCATTTGGCATACCACGAAGCAGAACAGCCAATAAGGCCCCTGCTAGCGCAAATGGAACGGCCATAATCACAGCTAATGGCAATGCCCATGTCTCAAACTGAGCTGCCAAAATCAAGAACACCATGATGATGGCGAATCCAAAAGCAAATAGCGCAGCCGACCCCGTCCGTTTTTCTTGGTAAGCTTGACCTGTCCAAGCGATTTTGTAGCCCTCAGGCAAGTTTGCTTTAGCGATTCGCTCAACAGTCTTAATCGCATCACCAGAACTAACACCAGGCGCACCACTACCGAAAACCTTGGCTGAAAGCAGACCGTTGTATCGCTCTAACTGTTCTGCACCCACAATATTGCTCACTTTACTTAAAGCCGAAAGTGGAATCATGTTTCCGTTTGGGTTCACCGATGTCGGTTGGCTCCGTACATAAACCTTACCCAGGTCACCTGGATTCATTCTAAAGTCTGACTCTGCTTGTAACTGAACGCGATATGTACGGCCGTTACGATTAAAGTCATTCACATAGAACGCTCCCATCGTACTTTGCAGCGTCGCATAAATATCGGCAATACGAACGCCCTGAGAAAGTGCTTTTGCTTCATCAACTTCAATTAGAAGCTGAGGAACTGTTGGGCGGAAGAATGAATTTAAACCAGTTAGCGTAGGCTCAGCACGCATCGCATCAATAAAACCGTTCATAACTGCCGCTAACTTAATAGGATCTGTATCACGTTGACTTTGTACATAAACCTCAAACCAACCTGAAGAACCCAAACCACGAATCGCCGGAGGATTGACCGCAATAGCCAAACCATCTGGCTGACTCATACCAATGCCAAAGAGTTTCCCAACAATGTCAGTGGCGCTTGTTTCTCGAAGCTTCCAATCCTTCAAACGTACAAACATTGTTGCTGAATTAGTTTTGTTAGCACCGGTGAGTAATTCAAACCCATTCACCGCAAACTCATGCGCAACTGCTGGATCATGTGCTATTGCAGATCTAATCGATTCAGTCGTTTTAGATGTTCGGTTTAGTGTGGCCCCATCAGGCATGATAACCACTGTAACTACATAGCCTTGATCTTCAGCTGGCACAAAACTTCCAGGCACCATTTTAAATAGCACTGCAACCACAACCACAATAATAGAAAACGCTAATGCACCAATGATTTTATGTTTTAAAGTTAACTGAACTGTATCAGTATAAAAATCTCTTAATCGACTAAAACCATTATTAAATTTCTTGAAGAAAATATTCTCATCATGAGACTTTTTCAAAATCATTGCGCATAGAGCAGGCGTCAATGTTAAAGCAACAACTCCTGAAATAACGACAGCAATTGCTACTGTCACAGCAAATTGACGATACAGCTCACCTGCAATTCCCCCTTGAAAAGCAACCGGGACAAACACAGCACAAAGCACCAATACAATAGCTACAACTGCTGCAGAAACTTGACTTATAGATTTAATCGCTGCAGGCAAAGGGGCCATATTTTCTTCGGCCATCAATCGCTCAGTATTTTCTAAGACCACGATAGCATCATCGACCACGATCCCAATCGCAAGAATCATGGCAAACAAAGTGAGCAGATTGATTGAGAATCCAAAAAGATAAAGACCTGCAAAAGTACCAATGAGTGAAATAGGGACCGCGATGATAGGAATCAACGTAGCACGCCAACTTTGCAAAAACAAGAAAACAACCAACACAACTAAAATCAGAGCTTCTGCAAAAGTATGGAAAACTTCACTGATGGTGGCTTTAACAAAATCACTAGTGTCGTAAGGGATTGTATATTTCATCCCTGCCGGGAATTCAGCTTTAAGTTCTTCCATCTTAGCTTTGATGTTTTTTGCAGTATCAAGTGCATTAGCACCCGTTTGCAAAAATATCGGAATCGCGACACCCGGGCTTCCGTCTAGCGTTGATGCGACATTATAGCTTTGTGCTCCTAGCTCTATACGAGCCACATCTTTCAAATATAGAACGCCATTAGGACCATCCGCTCTGACAATGACGTTACCAAATTGCTCCGGATCAACTAATCGACCTTTAGCTGTCACGGTATAAACAAGCTGCTGAGATGATGGTGCAGGCTCTTGGCCTATCTTACCTGCTGCATATTGATTGTTTTGTGAGGTTATCGCATTGGAAATATCTGTAGTGCTTACACCAAGCTGCGCCATGCGATCTGGGCGAAGCCAAACTCGCATTGAGTAATCTTGTCCACCAAATATAGTGGCATCACCAACGCCTTTAACGCGCTTTATTTCATCCATCACGTTAAGCGTGGCATAGTTGCTAAGGAATAAACGATTATGGTTTTTGTCTGTTGAAGTGAGCATCACTACAAGCAAAATATCGTTCGATTTTTTCTGAACGATTAAGCCATTACGACGCACGTCGTCAGGCAAACGCGGAGTGGCGATATTAACGCGATTGCTGACGTTAAAAGTAGCTTGATCGACATTAGTGCCAATTTCGAACGTTGCTGTAATTACTAAGGTGCCACTAGAGTCGGCGCTTGAGTTGAAATAAAGTAAGTTATCGACGCCGCTTAACTGCTCTTCAATAGGAGCAGCAACAGTTTTTGATAGCGTATCGGCACTTGCTCCAGGATAAACAGCGGTAATGGTCACAGTTGGCGGTGCAATTTGCGGATATTGTGCAATTGGTAACTTAAATGCAGCAGCCAATCCAGATAACACAATAATTATAGATAAAACCGATGCAAAAATTGGCCGCGTTATAAAAAATCGTGTGAAGTTTTTCATATTGGATTACTTAGCTTTAGCAGGATTAGGTGCAGGAGTTGCTGGTGCAGTGCCGAATGGATGCGGACTCACTGGCGCACCAGGACGTACTTTAATCAAGTTATCTGCAATCACTTGATCACCCTCTTTTAGACCTTCAAGTACCACCCAATCATTGCCCAACCAACCACCTTCTTTAATTGGTCGAATGGCAGCAACGATTTTCCCTTCCTTATCTTTATCAGCAACAAATACAAACTTACCTTGGTCACCAGTCAGAACAGACGTTTGGGGAATCAAAAATACGCCATTACGAATACCTGTCGTAATGCGTGCTCTTACAAATTGCCCGGGCAATAGTTGATGGTCATTATTCTCAAAAGTAGCCCTTAATTGTTGCGTCCCTAATTTAGGGTCGATTTGGCTGGCGGAAAAATTAAGCACGCCCTTCTGTTTGTATTCAGCTCCATCTGGGAGGACTAGCGAAACTTCTTTCACATTTTTTTCTGTTAAGTGCCCACCTAACAACTTGAGTTCACTATCAGACAAACTAAAACGCACCCAAATTGGTGAGATTTGAGAAACGGTAGTTAATAGACTCGTATTAGCCGCAATCAAAGCACCCTCTGAAAATTGAAAGCGACCAGAAACTCCTGTCAATGGAGAGGTGACATTAGTATATGAAAGATTTAACTCAGCCTCTCTTACATTCGCTAAGGCTTGTTGAAGATTGGCAACTGATGTCGCTTTATCACTAGTAGCATTGTCATACTCACGCTGACTAATAGATTGACTTGCTAGCAAACCATGCAATCGAGACTCCTCCCGTGTTGCTTGCTCAACTCTTGCCTGTTGCGCAGCATATAATGCTTTAGCTTGTTGCAGAGCAATTTGGTATGGGACTGGATCAATCAAGAACATGGTCTGACCTGCTTTTACAGAAGATCCTTCGTCATACATGCGCTTTAATAAAATACCGCCAACACGAGGTCGAATTTCAACTTCTTTCGCCCCTTCGGTTTGAGCTACTGCTTCCGCAGTAATTGGCACACTGGTTGATTTTACTGATATCACACTCACAGGCATGATCATGCCTGCACCTTGAGGAGCGCCCTCTTCTTTTTTGCCACAGGCAACTAATCCCAAGCTTGTTATGACGCAAATCATCAGGAAATGCGAATAACTTGGTTTATTGCTTTGCTTTAAAAATAAGGTTGGCATTTTTAACTCCATGTCTTTTAAGGGAATAATTCAGATAACGCTTGTTTACATACAAAGTTGAATGTATATTATATAGAAACAAGCCGGTATGTAAACGTGTTTTAATCGATTAAAACACCATGATTTATAGAGGGTTAATTGTAAAGAAATGGAACACTGAGCCGTGGTTAGACAAACCAAAGAAAATGCAGAATTAACAAGACAGCGTATTATTGATGCAGCACGCGAAGTATTTCTATCTCGCGGAGTAAGTCGCACCAGCATGGAACTGATTGCAGCCCAAGCTGGCGTTACCAGGGGCGCGATCTATTGGCATTTTAGCAACAAGACTGAGTTGTTTAGCGCCCTCCGTGAGCAAGTGTTACTTCCACTCATCGATAGAATGGATGATAGTCTGCTTGTAGTAAACAATGATGATCCACTTGGTCAAATCGGCAAGTTTCTTAGCGGCACAATCGATGTATTAAATGAATCATCAGATACACGTCAAACATTCGAAATTATGATGGTGAAATGTGAGTATGTAGAAGAGTTAACAGCAGTACTTGAACAAACATTATGTAACTGTGAGCGAATCTCAAAAAAAATCGAACAACTTTATGAACGTGCAAAAAGCAAAGGTCAACTAAAGTCCACAGACTCACCTTCTATTCTCGCGATGGATACGCACTTATTCTTTAGTGGATTGATGCATTTATGGGTAAAAGACATTGATAACAAACACTACCGCAAACAAGCTCTCGACTTAATTAATAACCATATCAATTTGCGTAGAAAATAAGGCTCGCATGGCTTATCATAGCGACCTATTCGAATATGAATGCTTAATATAGGCAGTCACCAAAAGAAAGAATCTTGTGCCCATTTTTATTGTCGCCGCACTCTATAAGTTTGCTAAGCTCACTGACTACATCAAAATTCAGCCTAAGTTGCTGGACTTTTGTGTAGCTCATAACATCAAAGGCACTCTGCTCTTAGCGGAAGAAGGTATAAATGGAACGGTGGCAGGCAGTCGCACTGACATTGACGCGCTCATTGAACACCTCAAAAAAGACCCTCGTTTAGCGGATTTAGAACATAAAGAGTCCCAAGCAAATGAAATGCCGTTTTATCGCATGAAAGTTCGTGTTAAAAAAGAGATTGTCACTTTAGGCGTTGAGGGCATAGACCCAAATTACAAGGTTGGCACCTATGTAAAACCTCAAGATTGGAACGCGCTTATATCTGACCCTAACGTGATATTAATTGATACACGCAATGATTACGAATACAGCATTGGTACTTTTAAAGGGGCAATCGACCCCAAAACAACGACTTTTAGAGAGTTTCCTAAATACGTGAGTAGACATCTAGATACCAAACAACATAAAAAAGTTGCAATGTTTTGTACTGGCGGCATACGCTGTGAAAAAGCTAGTTCATACATGATAGAGCAAGGCTTTGAAGAGGTTTTTCACCTGCAAGGTGGCATTCTCAAGTATTTAGAAGAGGTTCCAAAAGAGGAAAGTCTCTGGCAAGGCGAATGCTTTGTGTTTGACCAACGCGTCTCTGTAAAACACGGCTTAGAAATTGGTGAATATGATCAATGTCATGCCTGCCGACATCCACTATCCCCTGAAGAAATGAAAAGTGAGCAATACGTCGCAGGCATCTCATGTCCGCACTGCTTTGATAAACTCACTGAAGAGAAACGCACTAGCGTTACTGAGCGACAAAAACAAATAGCGCTAGCTAAAATACGTGGCGAAGCGCACATTGGCAAAGTTGTTAAGAAAAAGCAATAAAACCTCATCTACTACTTAAGAAAACATAATGCAAGATATTGAATTTATTATAAATACTGAATACGTAGAGCTATGCAATTTGCTTAAGTTAGTGGATTTGGCAGACAGCGGGGGTCGCGGCAAAGCAATGGTCGCTGAAGGCCTAGTTAAAGTTGATGGCGCGCTTGAGTTACGAAAAACAGCAAAAATCAAGCCTGGTCAAACTATCGAATGCGAAGGGAAACGGATATTAATTAGCATAGACCCTGATGCCGAAATTAAACCACCTAAAGTAAAAGCACCTAAAGTCAGAGGCAAAGGCCAGCCCAATCGCAGAAGTGGTGCAGGCAAAAAACCTGATGGCGCAAAGGCTGTCAAAAAGACCAGCAAGAGCGATGAAAAGAAGTCTCCATGGCACTAAAATCGACCATTTACAAAGCTGACCTACAAGTATCAAACATGGACAGCAATTACTATGCTGCTCATAGCTTAACTCTTGCGAGACATCCTTCTGAAACTGAAGAGCGCTTAATGGTGAGACTGATTGCCTTTGCTTTATTTGCGAGCGAATCACTAGCTTTCGGTAAGGGCTTAAGTGACGATGAAGAGCCAGATTTATGGCAAAAAGATTTAACAGGTGCCATTGAGCTTTGGGTAGAACTAGGTTTGCCTGATGAGCGTGTTTTACGAAAAGCGTGTGGGCGATCCAATCAAGTGGCACTAATTTTATACGGGGGTCGCACCGCCGATATGTGGTGGGAACAAAACAGCAAGGCACTAATCAAGCTGGACAACCTAACTGTGATTAATTTACCAGAAACACAGGAACTGGCAAGCTCAGCAACAAGAAACATGAATATCAGTTGCACCATACAAGACAACGAAATGCTTGTAACGCATGAAGCTGGCAGCTTCACTCTCTTACCTGTCGTCTTAAAAGCTTTTAACTAAGACTGGTTCTGCATAAACTCTTTGTAAACATTGCATTCTTTCAAGCAGTCACCGCTAGTTTTATCAGGGCAAGACTCTCTGAGCTTACAGAAACAGGTTTTGGCCATTATTTCCTCTAAGTGACTCAATGATGTTTGGCTATTTTCTGGTTGTTGTTTCATCACTAAATTAGCTTTCGTTTTACGGTTAATTTTCCCAACTCTAACTTTTTTTTGATCCCTGAGCCACCAAAATAGTTCTACCATTAGATTTAGTACAAGAAATAATCGGACATTGTTAGTTACAAAGACGCTAATCAGCGTGACACAAGCCTGCTTATTAGGCAAAATACTACTTTTACAAATTTAGCTTTTAAGTGATATCGCTAAAAATAATCACAAAAAGCCTAACACTCTGAAAACAAAAATATTTACTTATTTTTAATGGTGGAAATTAAAAATAACGTAGATAGATGGAGAGATTCTTTATGTCAGCCCATGTAATTCCTTTCGAAAACCTACGTAACGTTGATGTGCCTTCAGTAGGTGGCAAGAATGCATCACTAGGGGAAATGATTTCGCAACTTACTGCAAAAGGTGTTCGCGTTCCTACCGGATTTGCGACCACAGCTGATGCATACCGTGAGTTTTTAGCACAAAATGGTTTAGACGCCAAAATCGTTGCAGCACTCGAATCGCTCAATGTAGACGACACCATTGCCCTAGCAAGTTGTGGTAAACAAATTCGCGAATGGATTATGGCTGCCCCTTTTCCTGCGGCGCTTGAAAAAGCAATTGCTGAGAACTATGTCACACTAACTGCAAAATCAGGCAATGGCGCAACATTTGCCGTACGTTCATCAGCAACAGCTGAAGATTTACCTGATGCTTCGTTTGCAGGCCAACAAGAATCTTTCTTAAACATTCAAGGTTTGGATCACATCCTCCACGCCATCAAAGAAGTTTTTGCTTCTCTATACAACGATCGCGCAATCTCCTATCGCGTTCACAAAGGATTTGTTCACGCTGATGTAGCACTATCTGCAGGCGTCCAACAAATGGTTCGCAGTGATATCGGTTGTGCTGGGGTTATGTTCACTATAGATACTGAATCTGGCTTTCAAGATGTCGTGTTTATCACCTCATCTTACGGCTTAGGTGAAACAGTAGTTCAAGGGGCGGTTAACCCAGATGAATTCTACGTTCATAAACCACTGCTAGCTCAAGGCAAACCAGCCATTGTTCGTCGCACCATGGGTTCGAAACTCATCAAAATGGTTTTCAGTGATGCGACACAAGCTGGAAAGAGTACCAATACGGTAAATGTTGATCCTTCAGAAAGCGACCGCTATTCACTTTCAAATGATGACATCCTTGAACTAGCACGTTACGCGATGATTATCGAATCTCATTACGGCTGTCCTATGGACATTGAATGGGGTAAAAACGGCGTGGACAACAAGCTTTACATCTTGCAAGCACGTCCAGAGACTGTTAAATCACAAGAAGCGAATAACAACGTCACAGAAACATTTACGTTAGAAAAACATGCTGCTAAACCAATGGTAGTTGGTCGTGCAGTCACTCAAAAAATTGGTACCGGCCCTGTACGAATCGTGCTTGATCCCGCTGAAATGCACTTGGTTCAACCTGGCGACGTACTCGTTGCTGACATGACAGACCCTAACTGGGAGCCTGTCATGAAGCGCGCCAGCGCATTGGTAACTAACCGCGGCGGCCGTACTTGTCATGCTGCGATTATTGCTCGTGAATTAGGCATCCCAGCCATCGTAGGTTCTGTTAATGCAACTGATGTCTTACGTGAAGGTGAAATTGTGACCGTTTCATGTGCCGAAGGTGAATCAGGCTTTGTATACCATGGCGCTCTTCCATTCTCAGTCAACACACAAGCGACAGCAGCGTTAAGCAAGCCCCCATGCAAAATCATGATGAATGTGGGTAACCCAGACATGGCGTTTGGCTTCGCCAAGATTCCTAACGATGGCGTCGGCTTAGCTCGTTTAGAGTTTGTAATTAACAACATGGTGGGTATCCATCCAAAAGCGATTTTGAATGTAGATGCAATGCCAGCGCCTATGCAAACCATTATTAGAAACCGCGCACGTGGCTATGCAAGCCCAACTGATTTTTACATCGAAAAAGTAGCTGAAGGCGTTGCCACTATCGGTGCCGCGTTCTATCCAAAACCAGTAATTGTGCGTACTTCAGACTTTAAATCTAACGAGTACAAAAAGTTAGTCGGTGGTGACATTTACGAGCCAGATGAAGAGAATCCAATGATTGGCTTCCGTGGGGCAGCGCGTTATATGGCTGAAGACTTTAAAGAGTGCTTTGCGATGGAATGCAAAGCTATGAAAAAAGTACGCGATGAAATGGGTTTAGTGAATGTTGAAATCATGATTCCATTTGTACGTACTTTAGATGAAGCTAAAGCTGTTACTGAAATCTTAGCAGCCAATGGTTTGAAACGTGGTGAGAATGGCTTGCGCCTCATTATGATGTGCGAAATCCCATCTAACGCATTGCTTGCCGAGCAATTCTTAGAATACTTTGATGGCTTCTCAATCGGCTCGAACGATTTGACTCAATTAACATTAGGCATGGACCGTGATTCTGGAATCTTAGCTGATGGGTTTGATGAACGTAATGATGCTGTCAAAGTGCTACTCCGTATGGCGATCAGCACAGCAAACCGTTTAGGTAAGTATGTTGGGATTTGTGGTCAAGGCCCTTCAGACCATCCGGACTTTGCACAATGGCTAGTCAATGAAGGCATTCAATCCGTATCACTTAACCCTGATACCGTTGTCGCCACATGGCAAAAATTGACACAGAAATAAGCACCAAATCTGTGAAACGCTCAGCTTTATTCATTTCTGACAGCACTGGCATGACAGCCAGTGCATTAGGAAAACTTCTTGAGCATTTCCCACACACAGAATTTACACAGGTTCGTTTACCTTTTACAGATACGCCTGAAAAAATTGATACTGCGAAGCATGCTATTCTGCAGGCTACCGAGCAAGATGGCATTCGCCCAGTCGTGATTATGTCTCTAGGTAATATTGATTTACGTAATTCCTTAAAGCAAAGCGATGCGTACTTTGTTGATTTATTCAGCACCTTTATCGATCCGTTAGGCATAGAGCTTGGGGAAAAGCCATTAACTGGCTCCGGCATTGCTCACGGCATCATGGGCAGTAGTTATTCTGATCGTATGGAAGCTATTAATTTCACACTTAACCACGATGATGGCATGACAAATAGTGGTTTAGAAGAAGCGCAGGTTATTTTAGTTGGAGTTTCACGTTGCGGGAAAACACCAACAAGCATTTATCTCGCTATGCAGTTTGGTATCAAGGCTGCAAACTACCCTTTAATCCCAGAAGATTTTGAGCGCGGCAATCTGCCAGCTGCCCTGATGCCACATATTAATAAAATTTTCGGATTAACGATTAAACCTGAACGACTGCATTCAGTCCGAAGTGAAAGAAGACCGGATAGTAAATATGCGTCACTTGAGAATTGCCGCCAAGAAATTACAACGGCAGAAAACTTAATGCGTCATGCTGGAATAACTTGGGCAGACTCAACAAGCAGGTCGATTGAAGAATTATCTGCAATCATCATGCAAAGACTTCGTATTCAAAAGGTTTAAATACTTAAATCTAACAATTTCCAGAAGCCCCAGCTATCAATGGTGGCTCATCCATTAAAGCAATTTGTTCTCGCAGTTCCAAAATTCTATCTTGCCAATATTGTTGTGTATTGAACCAAGTAAATGCGACCTTAAACGCAGGATCATCCCAACGACGCGCCAGCCAAGCAGAGTAATGTATGAGACGTAAGGTTCTAAGCGCCTCTATCAAATGCAACTCATTGGGGTTAAATTCGTAAAAATCTTCATATCCCAGAAGAATTTCATTAAACTGTTTCTGCATTTCATCTGGTTCGCCAGAGAGCATCATCCATAGGTCCTGAATGGCTGGACCCATCCGGCTATCATCAAAGTCGACAAAATGTGGGCCTGCATCTGTCCAGAGCAAATTACCCATATGGCAATCACCGTGCAGCCTTAAGAGAACAATATCTCCTGCCCTTTCATAGCAACGCTTAACACCATCTAAAGCTTGTGCCACCACCCCACGATAAACCAACTCAAGCTCTTTAGGTATCATGCCTTGATCAAGCAAGTAGCGACTAGGCTCTTGACCAAACGTATCAATATTTAATTCAGGACGGTATTTGAACTCACTCAAGGCTCCTACGCTATGAATACGCCCAATAAAGCGCCCTATCCATTCCAATACCCCCTCTCGATCCAACTCAGGTGCCCGACCACCATGTTTAGGAAAGACTGAAAAACGGAAATCTTGGTAAGAAAATAGCGTCTTACCATCAATGGATGTTGGTGCAACAGCTGGAATCTCTTTATCAGCCAAACTTTTTACAAATGCATGCTCTTCGAGAATCGCATCATCATCCCAGCGATTTGGCCGATAAAACTTAGCCACAATTGGTGAAGCACTATCAACACCGACTTGATAAACTCGATTCTCATAGCTATTAAGCGCGAGCAAGCGACCATCTGTGGCGATGCCAACACTATCAATTGCATCAAGGATTAGATCAGGAGAAAGGTTTGTAAATGGAATGGTATTTTGATTCATCCCATATTTTACAGCTTAATCAGTATCACTTTAGGAATGGTTTTATTTTTCCCATAATTTCTTCGGAAGCCGGGTCAACATCACTACTATAAGCATATACCTGCTTACCACCAGGTAATATTAAGTACTTGTAGAAATTCCACATAGGCGTTTGCTTTGTGATCCCAATCAACTGCTTATAGAAAGGATT
Source organism: uncultured Methylophilaceae bacterium (assembly GCA_903909015.1). Classification (GTDB taxonomy): domain Bacteria; phylum Pseudomonadota; class Gammaproteobacteria; order Burkholderiales; family Methylophilaceae; genus Methylopumilus_A. The sequence goes on along the minus strand of CAIVUE010000042.1, from coordinate 17,579 downwards.
TGCATTAGCCCCTGTTACAGATGTTTTGGTGATCATTGGAAATTTAACTGAGTATGTATTAATACAAAAGTCACCAATTTCTTTATCGCTAGACAATTCTTGTCTAAAGTCATTTGAAGGGAAGCCTACAACTAAAAGTCCTTTAGATTGGTAGCGTTTATATAGAGCCTCTAAGGATTCAAACTGAGGAGTGAAACCGCATTTGCTAGCCGTATTAACAACGAGGATTGGCTTATTTTGATATTCACAAAGGTCAACCTTACCGCCCTGCAATGTTGTGAATTGGTGATTGTATAAGTCTGGGCAAGCGGCAAATGTAGCATTAGAAATCATCATCATGAAAATCCCTGTACAAATTTTAAACATCTTTGTAATCCTTTAAATATAGATCTAATTAAGTTATTTCTGTGACTAAAGAAGCGATGAATGGTTCATCGCAAAAAAGACTTAACAAAGCTTGTAGATAATGGGGCTAGGCGCTAATATTTAGATATTGCTTTAAAAGAGGTAAGTTGTGGATATTCATGTTGGCGAGATATATGGCAAACAAACCACTGGAAAGTTTGTGATGTACAACGTTCTCAAAGTAAGCAAGGGTGTTATCACACTCCAAAACATTGATAACCCTCTTAGCTTGTTCGAAACCACGGCTGACAAACTCAACTCATCAGGCTACATGCGTATAAGCCAAACCCCTTATATCGATTTAGATGCTTCAACGCCAAAACGTCGTAAAGCTGCAAAAAAACCAACACGATGTCCGCTGACTTTTGATTTTCTAGAGGAGCGTGCTGATAGCGAGCGCCCTTCTCCAATCATGCCAGATTTATTTACTGCTCATTCCTGAGGTGGGCCGCCCCAAAGATCGTGGCCATCTGCATCATAGATCTGGACCTCAACAAAATCGCCCGGGGTTAAACCCTCGGCATCAGCCAAATAAACTACACCGTCGATTTCAGGGGCATCAGCTTTAGTTCGACCAATTGCTTCTATATTGCCCTCTTCATCTTGCAGAATCTCATCGACAAGCACTGTTTGCATTGTGCCTATTTTAGCCTGCAGCTTGGCAGCACTGATGCGCTCTTGAACTTCCATAAAGCGTGCTAAACGCTCATGTTTGACTTCTTCAGGCACTTGATCAGGCAATTGATTGGCTGAAGCGCCATCGACAGCAGAATAGGTAAAACAACCCACCCTATCCAACTGAGCTTCTTCTAAGAAGTCGAGCAGCATTTTAAAGTCATCTTCAGTCTCCCCTGGGAAGCCCGCGATAAAGGTACTACGAACAGTAATATCTGGACATATATCACGCCATGCTTTAATTCTTAATAAATTATTTTCACTACTTGCTGGACGCTTCATAGATTTAAGTATGCGTGGACTAGCATGCTGAAAAGGCACATCTAAATAAGGCAGAATCAATCCATCCGCCATCAAAGGAATCACTTCATCTACATGTGGATAGGGATAAACATAGTGAAGACGAACCCATACCCCTAATTCGCTTAATGATTTTGTTAATTCAGTCATACGGGTCTTCACAGGACGGCCGTTCCAGAAACCACTTCTGTATTTAACATCTACGCCATAGGCTGAGGTATCTTGAGAAATGACAAGAATTTCAGAAACACCGGCATTTACTAGATTTTCAGCTTCATTCAATACATCACCAATTGGGCGGCTTACTAAATCCCCCCTCATGCTTGGAATAATGCAAAAACTACAACGATGATTACACCCCTCCGAAATTTTTAAGTAAGCATAATGACTTGGTGTCAGACGCACACCTTGCGGAGGAACTAAATCAACATAAGGGTCGTGAGGTTTTGGCAAATTAGCATGTACTGCCGTCATGACCTCTTCAAGCGCATGCGGACCTGTGACGGCAAGTACGCTAGGATGGGCTGTTTGAACTACCCCACTCTTCGCTCCTAAACAACCAGTCACGATCACTTTGCCATTTTTATTAATTGCTTCGCCGATAGCATCTAATGACTCTTCAACTGCACTATCAATGAAGCCACAGGTATTGACCACAACCAAATCAGCATCTTCGTATGTGCCAGAGATCTCATAGCCTTCTGCCCGCAATTGGGTGAGAATACGCTCTGCATCAGAGCCAGCTTTGGGGCAACCTAATGAAACGAAGCCGACTTTAGGTGTATTGTTTGAACTCATGAAAATTAACCTAATTGAATATTTAAAATGTACATCATTGCAATTGCATGGCTTTACGTTACTTTTTTAATGGCTGCCACAGAGCCTAGCTTTACTGCTGGCATACTCACCTTCTTTTTTTACGGGTTAATGCCATGTTCTTTGCTGATTTGGATTCTAGGCACTTCTCAGCGTAAGCGAAAAAATAATGCTTTGCGTGAAGAAGAACTACTCCAAGAAAAACTTAGTCAGCCAGATAGAGGCGATACCCAACCCGATTAAACCAACCTGAGCAATCGTTGCTTTTAATTCTGTACGCTTATGTAAGCCAGGAATTAAATCTGCAACAGCCACATAGAGCATGCTTGCGGCAGCCAATCCTAAAATTGTAGCGATCCAGTTCTGAACCGTTTGTAATGCAAAGTAGGCGAAAACACCACCAACGACGGTCGCTAAACTGGAAAATAAGTTAAACAACAAAGCTTGTTTTTTCGTGTATCCGGAATGAAGCAGAATCAAAAAATCGCCTACTTCTTGTGGGATTTCATGAGCAATAATCGCCATTGCTGTCACAGCACCTAATCTCACATCAATCATAAATGCTGCCGCTATCAAAATACCATCTACGAAATTATGAAAAGTATCTCCCACCATAATCATCATGCCACTTCGACCGGAGTCATGATCATGGCTATGTGAAACAGGCTTTGAGATTGATGGGGACTTTTCTGTTACAGCTTTAAATTTAGTGTTGGCATGTTCAGGGCAATGGTCCTCTGTATGCAATGCATGAGCTTCACAGTGCTCACCATGGCAATGCCTCCACAACACCAACTTCTCTAAGACAAAAAACAACAAAATACCAAAAAGCACCGTTGCTGCCATATTCTCAACGCTACTAGCTTCATGAAAAGCATGCGGCAGAATCTCAAGAAATACTGCCCCTAGCATCGCGCCAATAGCGTAACTGATCAGCATAGGAATCCATTGTGTACGGGCATTGAGTGCAACAAACCCGGCACACATGACACTCAACACGCCACCAAGTAAGCTTGCAGAGATAATCCAAGTTAAAGTAGGGATATGTGAATTAAACATGAATTTTTTGGTATTCCAGTTTTATTAATTTTATATTATAAACGAGGTGTCAAGCCCCACTCATTCGAACCAAACCATGGTGGCCATCCGACCTGTGATGCCATCGCGTCTATATGAAAAATACTTTGATGCATGACTAAAGGTACATTCACCGCCACCGTAGATTTTGTTGATTCCTTGACGATAAAGTCGCTGTTTAGCAATCAAATACAAATCACCTAGCCATTTATTCCCAGACGGATTAAACGCTTCTTTGGCCTGCTGATCTTTTGCGATAAAAGCCTGCCGGACCTCATCACCAACTTCAAAAGCCTTTGGGCCAATAGCTGGGCCAAGCCAAGCCATTAAGTGTTCAGATTGCAAACCCATCGATTTTATAGTGGTTTCAATAACGCCATCACATAGACTTCTCCAACCTGCATGAATAGATGCAACCGCAGTTCCTTGAATATTACAAAGCAATATTGGCAAACAATCAGCCGTCATAGTCACACATACGACATTTTTGTATGTACTAAATGCAGCGTCAGCATCTTGGTTGTGCTTATTTTTTTCGGGCTCTAGTTTAATAACATCAGTTCCATGCACTTGATTTAACCATACAGGCTCAGAAGGCAGATATTGCTTTAATAATTGACGGTTCTGATCAACAGCTAAAGGATCATCATTAACATGTGCGCCAAGGTTTAAAGTGTCATAGGGAGTTAAGCTAAGTCCACCGTTTCTTGTCGTTTGAATCGCTTTGACATTAAACGGTGCTGGCCAATCAGGCAGAATCATATCCGTCTTATTCAATATCCTCATCGCCCTCGTCAGTGTCGATCAGATCGGAATCATCTGCATCGTCAAAATCGTCATCCTCATAGTCCTCGTCAGACAGATAAGGGTCTTCACTAAACTCAAATGGCTCTTCAAGCGGTGCATCTTCATGGCGCATAGCTTCCAATAATGCTTTCATGTCATCCGCCAATTCAATTTGCCACTCCATAGGTTCGTTAGTGGCGGGATGAATCAAGCCAAGCTTAATGGCATGGAGTGCTTGCCTATCAAAACCTTGAACAAAATCACGGAGTGTTTGTGTCATTGCTTTTAGGGGGATAATACCTTTGTAGCCATAGACTGAATCGCCAACAATAGGTGCTTTTAAAAATTGCATATGCACACGTATCTGGTGAGTACGTCCGGTTTCAAGGTTGCAGCGCATATAAGTATGAACAGCAAAACGCTCTAGCACTTCATAACGGGTCACAGCGGGCTTACCCATTTTATTAATTGCCATTTTGGTTCGTGAATGAGAGTGACGTCCAATTGGTTGATCAACCTTACCATTGCGCCAAACTTGACCCCATACGATCGTGCGGTATTCTCGCTTCACAGTACGAGCTTGAAGCTGACGTACGAGACTAGTTTGTGAAGCCAATGTTTTTGCGACTACGAGCAGTCCACTAGTGTCTTTGTCTAAGCGATGCACAATGCCTGCTCGAGGCAGTTCATTGGCATGTGGGACGTGATGAAGAATAGCATTTAATAAAGTACCATCCCAATTTCCAGCCGCAGGATGAACAACCATGCCAGCGGGTTTATTGATGACTAAAATATGCTCATCTTCGTAAACAATATTGAGCGGGATATCCTGTGCAATGAATGCGCTAGTCTCTGGTTTTTCCTGTGCAAAAACTAAGACCTTTTCTCCACCCCAGATTTTAGCCTTGGAGGTGCTTTTAGCCCCATTAACGGTCACTAGATCGTCTTTTATCCAGGACTGCAAACGTGAGCGAGAGTGTTCGGGCAACATACGTTGTAATGCTTGATCTAAACGCATACCTCCCAAATCTTGTGGGATAATAAGAGAAATAGGTGTGCTTTGTGTCATCGGTTATAATCAATCAAATTTTTTAGGTATTAAATAAATGAAATACAGTTTAGCGTTTTTTGTAGCTATATGGCTCACTGGTTGCAGTATTTTTGGTGCACCAACTGAAATTGATGATACAAAAGGTTGGCAAGCCGATCGTATTTATCAAGAAGCCGATGCAAAAATGCGCGATCGTGATTATGAAAAAGCGATCAAATATTTCCAGAAACTTGAATCTCGCTACCCCCACGGAAAGTATGCAGCACAGGCCCAATTAGAAACGGCATACGCCTATTATAAAAAATCTGATCCTGTGTCATGTACAGCAGCCGCAGAACGCTTTATTAAACTTCATCCTAATCATCCGAACGTAGACTATGCTTATTACATGCGTGGTCTAGCAAGCTTTACTGAACGAGGCGTTGTAGACAGACTGACAAGCCAAGAAATCAACGACCGAGATCCTAAAGCAATGAATGCGTCTTTCCTAGCATTCAAAGAACTCATCACTCGTTATCCAGACAGTCGTTATGCCAAAGACAGTGCGTTACGCATGACCTACTTAGTAAATGCCTTAGCGGCTCACGAAATACACGTAGCTCGCTATTACATGAAACGTCAGGCTTACCTTGCTGCTGTTAATCGTTGTAAATACGTTTTTGAAAACTACCCACAATCCACAAGTCTTGAAGAAGCTTTGGTCATTATGATCAGTGCTTACGATTCACTTGAGATGAAGGACCTCAAAGAAGATGCATTGCGCGTTTTAAAAACCAATTACCCTGACAGCAAGATGCTTGGTAAAAACGTCACACCTGACGAAAGAGCTTGGTGGAAATTCTGGGATAGTCTTTAAGCTAAGACTTTTCTTTGAACACAGCACAAAAAGCATCGTAAAAACTACGGTGCTTTTTTGTTGGTAAGGATCATTTCTTTTTCTTAGGCGCTCTCTTAGCAATTTCAAGACCAGAGGCTTTATGTTTACCCTGCTTCACTTCATCATTTTTACGCGCGTTTAGCTCAGCTCGTTGGGCAGTTTTACGTCTGCGCATACTCACGATACCTTCGCCTTGAACACGTTTATCCGGTTCTGCAAATGGATTGTCACCTTGATTAAACTGAACCCTAAGTGGGGTCCCAGTTAATTGGAATGTCTTGCGAAAAACACCTTCTAAAAAGCGTTTATATGTATCTTTGACTCCGTCCACATGATTTCCATGGATAACCACGATTGGCGGATTACTACCACCTTGGTGGGCATAACGTAATTTAGGACGAATCCCTTTACTGATAGGCGGTTGATGCTGCGCTATCGCATCAATTAAAACACGTGTGAGCTGAGGTGTTGAGAGCTTTGCCATCGCTGCTTTATAGGCGCCATCAACTGAAGTAAATAGCTCGGGCAAACCTTTTTTTCTTAATGCTGAAATGTAGTGGAATTTAGCGAAATCTAAAAATTGCAATTTACGATCGATTTCGCGTTTAATCCAATCACGCTCATCCTCTTTCAAGCCATCCCACTTATTGATGGCTACCACTAAGGCGCGTCCAGTTTCAAGAATGTATGCTGCAACGTGTGCATCTTGTTCTGTAATTCCCTCTTGTGCATCCACAACTAAAATTGCCACATTGGCTTCTTCAATAGCTTGAATAGTCTTAATGACAGAGAATTTTTCGATAGCTTCGAAGACTTTACCGCGTTTACGAACCCCGGCTGTATCAATAATCGTGTAATGTTTTCCATTACGTTCCAAATCAATGTAGATTGAGTCTCGTGTTGTTCCAGGCTGATCGAATGCGATCACGCGCTCTTCCCCAAGCAAGGCATTAACCAATGTAGATTTACCTACATTCGGCCGCCCGACTATCGCAACCTTAGGGGTATCTTCCTCATTAAATGGAGATTCAGGTTCAGGCTCAGGAAATGGCTCAAGGGCCAACTCAACTAGATCACGGACACCCTCTCCATGAGCGGATGAAATAGATAAAGGATCACCCAGACCTAATTCATGAAATTCGGCACTGACAACCGCTCGCTGCATACCTTCAGTTTTATTTACAGCAAGCAAAACTGGTCGCTGACTTTTACGTAAACGGCTTGCAATGACTTTGTCTTGAGGGCTCACGCCTTGTCGTCCATCGACAACAAAAATAATGACATCCGCTTCATCAATAGCTAGTAAGGTTTGGCGTGCCATTTCTTTCATAATGCCAGAATCAGCTGTTGGCTCAAAACCACCTGTATCGACCACCAGGAAGGGCTTATCACCCCCAACACCGCGACCATAATGGCGATCGCGAGTCAGTCCAGGAAGGTCAGCAACTAGCGCGTCACGACTTTTTGTGAGCCTATTAAAAAGAGTGGATTTGCCGACATTAGGTCGGCCTACAAGGACAATGGTAGGAAGCATGACTTACTTAATTGAGATGGCGTAAATGCCACCTTTTCGAGTTTGTGCAACGATGATGCTGGACCCTACTGCGAGCATTTGAGGCATGATAGGACCTTCATCCGTTTGTAATCTAGCCGCGAAGCTACCATCTTCTCTACTTAAGAAGTGGACATATCCCTCAACATCCCCTACAGCAATCAAATTACCCATTGGCAATGGCGCTGAAATACGACGCTGTTTGAGATCACCCTGTCGCCAGAATGTTTTTCCTGTGCTGTAATCTAACGCATAGATAGAACTAACTGCGTGAGAAACAAATACCTTTGCATCCTCTGCACTTAAGCCAGTGTAACTTGAAATATCACGTGACCAGGCTACTCTGCCTGTTGAACGATCAACTGCAGCCACTTTACCCTGATAAGCCACAGCATAGACCAGACTTCCGTCTACCACGGGCAAACTTGTGATATCTGCAATACGTTCAATTTCAGTTGCACCTTTTGGCTGGGCAACAGAAACTTCCCAAATAACTTTGCCGTCTTCAATACGCAACGCAATTAATTTACCACCTGCAAAACCTGCGTAGGCAGCGCCACCATCAAGGGCAACGCCAGCACTACTTCTTAGGCTCAATGTTGGCGTAGCACGCTCATAGACCCATTTTCTGGAACCATCAGCCACATTCAGTCCATATATTCGGCTATCTTCGCAACGCACAACCAAAATATTGTAATCAACTTTTGGGGCACTCAATACTTCGCTACTAACTTTTGACTTCCATAGTAATTTCCCTGAAAAGTCATAGGCAAGTACATAGCCTTTAGCTGTACCTAGAAAAAGTTGATTTGCACCCAAACCAACTCCACCTGATAGCTTCTCTCCACTGTTAATACGCCAAGCTTGCTTGCCATCTGCCACACTTAATTTAACAATTTCACCGTTGGCACTAGCTGCATAAACAAAGCCATTATCTGAAACGGCAGTAAAGTCATTGTCATAACTTTCACCCAAGTGCGCACTCCATAGCACCTTCACTTGAGCTGTATTTTTAATTTCACTCAATTCAGATGGGGTTTCATTACTCTCGCGACCAAAAAGTCGCTCTGACATGTCTTCTTTTAAGTCAGTAATTGAGGTGCAAGCACTTAGCGTTAACGCCAAGAGCAAGACTGCAGTTTTCAAAAATCTCAACACTAGTTCCCCAACGCTTCTAATTTATGTTGTGTGAATTTTAATAAATGTCCCTGTTGATCTAATTTCTCCACTGCTTCTTTGTAGGCTTTCTTAGCCTCTGCTGTCTTACCTTGTGCGACAAGAACATCACCTTTAAGGTCGGCAAATAAACCATCAAAACCTGATGAATGTTTTTCGCTTAATGTTTTAAGCGCGCCATCATAATCTTTATCTTGGACCTCTAACGATGCAAGCTCTAGCAATGCCATAGACTGGATAGCATCTTCTTTAGCGTTCTTTGCTGCCCATTCGAGTTGGGCTTTGGCACTTTTAGCATCATTCGCTTGGAAATTTGCTTTTGCAGCAGTTAAAGCGGCTCTGCCGGCATATGGGGTGCTTGAGTACTTGTCCATCAACTCAGCTGACAATGATTGAATTCCCTTAAGGTTTTTGGCATCAGTAATATCAAGCTTGACTAGACTTTCGTATCGCGTCGAAGCTTTCATAGACTGTTGATTTTGATAATAATGCAATCCTTGATAACCTAGATAACCAGCAACTAATACACTCACTAAGATCACTACATTTCGACCATGCTGGGTCCACCATGCTTTAAATTCGTCTAACTGCTCTTGTTCTTCTAAATCGTATGCCATGCTATCTTCCTAACTCGCTACTGTTAATCAAACACTTCTATCTTTAATCTATGCCACTTGTCTTTTCTGACCAGGAATAGCCTTCAGCAAATTCTGTGTATATTCTTGTTTTGGAGATTCATAGACTTCATGAATACTTCCTGTCTCAACTATCCTGCCTTGGTGCATTACAGCTATTTCATCTGCAATATGTCGAACTACGCGTAAGTCATGACTAATAAAGATATAACTTAATGACATCTCATGTTGTAATTCTTTAAGCAATAATAGTATTTGCGCCTGAATCGAAACATCTAGAGCGGATACTGGCTCATCACACACAACCACTTTGGGTGATAAAACTAATGCCCGCGCTATACCTATTCGCTGCCTTTGCCCACCGGAGAACTCATGTGGATATTTTTTCATATCCGATTCAGAAAGTCCGACACGCTCAAGCATTTTTAATGCTTTTTCATAACGCTCATCTTTATGACCCAAGTCATGAATAAGAAGGCCTTCTTCTACAATCTCACCCACCTTCATTCTTGGATTTAGTGATGCGAATGGATCCTGAAAAATCATTTGTAAATGACGACGCTGGCGTCTTAATTCACTTGAAGGCAAATCAGCCAAATCACGGCCTTGGAAAAAAACTGAACCACTATCCAAGGTTTGCAATTGTAACAGACATCTAGCTAACGTGGATTTGCCACTTCCAGATTCGCCTACTACTGCAAGCGTACTAGCATGACGAAGCTCAAGACTAACATTATCAAGTGCTTTGACTTGTGTCGTACCAAAACCAAAGCGACCTGACCGCTGAGTATAGAATTTATTAAGATCCCGCGCTTTAAGGATGAATTCACTCATGCGGGCACCTTGCTTTCATTGAGCCAAGCGTAATCGATCGGTTTAAGTGGCTTCAGCCCTGCAACGTCTGGAACACAATCTAACAATGCTTTGGTGTAGGGATGTTGTGGATTATTAAGAACTTCAGCAACAGGACCAGCTTCAACGACATTACCCCTAAACATAACGACAACATCATCTGCAACGTCAGATACAACACCAAAATCGTGAGTGATGAGTAGCATACCCATGTTCATACTTGCTTTAAGCCCATCCAGTAAGTTTAATATTTGAGATTGAACCGTTACATCAAGCGCAGTAGTAGGTTCATCGGCTATCAACATTAGTGGCTTACAAGCAATACTCATGGCAATCATGACACGTTGTCGCTGACCACCTGAAAGCTCGTCTGGATAACTATTGGCTCTATGCGCTGGAATTCCAACTTGCTCCAACAATTCTCCCACCATCGTTTTTAATTCGTTACCTTTATATCCAAGATGCTCTGTTAGCGGTTCACCTATTTGAAAACCGATTGTTAATACTGGATTAAGAGAGGTCATGGGTTCTTGAAAAATCATCCCAATTTGGCGACCACGAATTTTACGCATTTCCTCAGGGCTAAGACTTGCAAGATCTTTGCCCTGAAATAAAACACGGCCATGAGTGCGCACCAATTGTTTAGACAACAATCCCATCACGGAGAGCGCTGTTAAACTTTTCCCACTGCCCGACTCACCTACAACACATGTTGTTCTTCCTGGCTTAATTGAAAAAGAAACCATATTCACCAACTTGCGATCAGACGCATTAGCAGGTGCAACGGTTAATTCTTCAATTTTTAGTAGCTCAGTCATGGATGGTCTTAATTCTTTTTCAATAAATTAATGGCTTCAGATAAATTAACTTTTACTTGTTCCCCAGGGCCCAACATAGGCTTAACTACAATTTGATTAGCTTTCATTTCATCGTCACCTAAAATAAGTGAAAATCTTGCACCACTTCGATCTGCTTTTTTCATTTGCGATTTAAAACTTCCGCCCCCAGCGTGAACCACTACAGATAGTCCCGCATCACGCAATTGCTCAGCAATCTTTGCTGAAGCAGCTTCTGCCAGTTCTCCAACATTGACCAAGTAACCGTCCGGCTTGTGTTCTGCGACAACACCATACTCTTGCATTAATAAAAATACGCGCTCCAAACCAATACCAAAACCACAGGCGGGTGTAACGTCTCCGCCCAGTCTTGCTGCCAAGCTATCATAACGGCCACCGCCAGCAATGGTGCCTTGGCTTCCAAGCTTTGTTGTTACCCATTCAAAAACTGTACGATTGTAATAATCTAAACCACGTACCAATCTTGGGTTTAGTTTATAAGTGATCCCAACCTCATCTAGTCTTTTACACAGACCGTCAAAATGCGCGTGAGTTTCAGTACCTAAGTGATCAATAAGCTTAGGCGCCCGTTCTATCATTTCCTGCATGCGAGGATTTTTACTATCTAAAATACGTAATGGATTGCTATGTAAACGTCGTTTTGCATCTTCATCAAACTGCTGGCTGTTTTGCTCAAAATAAACAATCAGTAATTTTCTATATTCAGCGCGCTCTTCCGAGTCACCAATGCTATTAAGATGAAGTTCAACATCTTCTATACCAAGCGCCTTCCACAAACGAGCCAATAGAATTATTTGTTCAGCATCAACATCTGGCCCATCAAATCCAAATGCCTCAACTCCAATCTGATGAAATTGACGTTGACGTCCTTTCTGAACGTTCTCATGCCTAAACATTGCACCTGTATACCAAAGTCTTTGTGGCCCATTGTAGGTCAGGCTATGCTCAACAACAGCACGAACGCAACCTGCTGTACCTTCTGGACGAAGCGTTAATCTATCGCCATTTAGAGGGTCTTCCCAGCTATACATTTCTTTTTCAACGATATCTGTATGCTCACCAACACTTCGAATAAACAAATCTGTTGATTCAACGAGCGGCATACGAATATTGTTATATCCATACTGAGAAAGCACTAAACGGGCGGTATCTTCGAGCTTTTGCCACAGAGGTGTCATCTCCGGCAAGATATCGTAGAAGCCTTTAATGCTCTGAAATTTAGTATTTTTAGTTGGTATTGTCATAAAACTTACAAAGAATGAATTGGAATCGATTTGGATTGAATGCGAAGTTTTCCACCTTCAGCATAGTTCTCTTGGACGTATTGCTCAACTATGACTTGAAACTCCTGAGCAATTGCATCGCCTTTTAAGGTCACTGTCTTTTCGCCATCTACAAATACAGGCGCAACAGGCACTTCACCTGTGCCTGGTAAGCTAATTCCTATATTAGCTAATTTAGATTCTCCAGGGCCGTTAACTACACACCCCATCACGGCAACACTCATAGACTCAACGCCTGGATATTGTTTGCGCCAAACAGGCATCTGTTCTCGTAAAAAGCGTTGGATATCTTGCGCTAATTCTTGGAAATACGTTGATGTTGTTCTGCCGCATCCTGGGCAAGCTGTTACTAAAGGCGTAAAAGAGCGTATACCCATCGTTTGCAATATTTCTTGTGCAACAACAACCTCTTTTGTTCGAGACTCACCTGGTTCGGGGGTAAGACTTACTCGAATCGTATCTCCAATGCCTTCTTGGAGCAATAAAGACAAGGCTGCCGTTGATGCCACAATCCCTTTTGAGCCCATTCCTGCTTCAGTCAATCCTAGATGTAGAGGATAATCACAACGCTTCGCTAAATCGCGGTAAACCATTACTAAATCTTGCACATCGCTCACTTTGCAAGAAATAATGATTTTATCGCTTCTTAAGCCAATTGATTCTGCTTGTTTAGCACTTTCAAGCGCGGATTGAATGAGCGCCTCACGCATCAAAGCATCGGCAGAGAGTGGCTGGGATGACTGGGCATTTTCATCCATCATTCTTGCCATTTTTTCTTGATCTAAGCTACCCCAATTAACCCCTATGCGCACTGGTTTATCATATTGGATAGCAGTCTCTATCATCGCCGAAAATTGTTCATCTCGCTTACTACCCTTGCCGACATTACCAGGATTGATGCGATATTTCGCTAGTGCGAAAGCGCATTCCGGGTATGTACTGAGTAACTTATGTCCGTTATAGTGAAAGTCCCCCACTAGTGGCACAGAGCATCCCATAACATCCAATTGATTTCGAATATTTGCTACTTGTGCAGCAGCTTCTGGGGAGTTCACGGTAATGCGAACGATTTCCGAGCCGGCCTGCCACAGTTCAAGAATCTGCTTAACGGTCGATTCAGCATCAGCTGTGTCGGTATTGGTCATGGATTGAACCACCACTGGCGCATTTCCACCAACAGCAATATTACCAATCATTACTTGCTGGGAAACACGTCTAACAATGGTTGATTTAGACAAACTCATTAATGATCACCCAGTGTGATACGAGCCATATTGTTGTATGTGCTAGGGGTCAAATCAACAGATTGACCATTAAAAATGATCTGCGTAGCACTCACATTCCCAATATGAAATTTCAAAGGAGGTACACCTTCAACGAATTCCTCGGTGCCAGCTTTACTTAATTTACTAAAAACCGTTTGACCTGTTTTATCTTGTACGGAAATCCAAGACGGCCCCGTAAAAACAAGCTTGGCCTTAACGAGTCCTGTATTGAGAGTGGCCACCTTAGGTGACTCAGGTTTTACCACAGGAGCTTGCTCAACGGTCTTATCTTGTAGTTTATTTGTTTCAGTTTTTTGAGCTTGTGGTTTAGTTGCTTCAGGTGCTGCCGGCAAAGGGACTTCTGTCACAGCCGTTGTATTATCTTCCGTTACCCTTTCCGCAGCTGGCAAAGATGCATCGGGCATCAGTTCAGCCCCCCCCCTGAACATTCGCTTCTGCTTCTGGGGCAACAGACTCACTTTGCACTGCCACAGATTGATGACCGATTACTTTATAAACAATCACACTGGCTAAAATGAGGATAAGCAAAATACCAGCAATTAATACCTTTGACTTATTTAAATTTGGTGCTTTTGAATAAGCAACATTTTCAGTTTGGTATGAAATAGATTGAATTTGATCTTCTGGGAAAGTCTTACGATGTATTTCAAGGAGTGGCTCATGATCTAAAGATAACAAGCGTGCATAGTTTTTAATAAAGCCTCTGGCTAACATTGCGCTACCGAATGATTCAAAATCATCTTGTTCCAGCGCCCTGATCTGTTTTTCACTCAAATGTAATTGAGAAGAAACATCTGAAATACTTAGCTTCAGCGATTCTCTAGCAGCTTTTAGTGTTGCGCCTATCAAAGAATTATCAACCCCATCCACACTCATCATTAGCTCCTGGATAATAAAGCAACAACGATCAAATACTGTCTCATACCCTCTTCTCCAAAAAGACTGGCCGAGCCGTTCTTTTTGTTTTGTCTTCTACCTGGCCAGCCAACTGACCGCATGCGGCGTCAATGTCCTCACCTCTTGTTTTGCGGGTAGTAACGACATACCCAGCTTGCATTAAGACATCTCTAAAACGGCGAATGTTATCGGCACGTGAAGTGTCATATCCGCTATTAGGAAATGGATTAAAAGGAATTAAATTGAATTTACATGGGACATTTTGAACCACATCTAAGAGCTGCTTCGCATGATCGAAGCTATCATTAATCCCATCAAGCATGACATATTCAAAGGTAACAAAATCACGCGGTGCTTTAACCAAGTAGCGCTCACAAGCCGCCATTAATTCTTTGAGTGGGTATTTCTTATTGATAGGCACAATCTCATCACGAAGTTTATCATTTGGCGCGTGGAGTGATACCGCGAGCGCAACTGGGCAATCTTCTTTCAATCTATCCATTGCAGGTACTACACCACTTGTCGAAAGAGTGACACGCCTACGACTCAGTCCATAAGCAGAATCATCCAGCATAATTTGCATTGCAGTGACCACATTGTCGTAATTGGTAAGGGGCTCACCCATTCCCATCATGACCACATTGCTAATAATGCGCTCACTCATAGGAAGCATTCCGTAATCTGGATCTTGCCTAAGTGAGTGGTTTGCTAGCCATAATTGACCAATAATCTCAGAAACGCTGAGATTACGATTAAATCCTTGTCGCCCTGTAGAACAAAAAGTACATTCTAGGGCACAACCAACCTGAGAAGAAATGCAGAGCGTCCCTCTGTCATCTTCTGGAATAAACACTGTTTCTACACCATTGCCCGCACCAGCACCCACCAACCACTTTCGCGTTCCATCGTTAGATATCTGCTCAAGTTGGACTGTTGGTGGGGTGATAGTTGTCGTGGCAGCTAATTTCTCACGAAGAGATTTAGCAATATCTGTCATCTGCTCAAAATCATTCACACCAAAATGATGCATCCAACGCATCAATTGTTTGGCGCGAAAAGGCTTCTCGCCTAATTCCAAAAAGTACTTAGTGAGTTGCGCTTGGTTAAAATCGAGCAGATTAATCATTAGTTGAAATTATTTACCGAAGAAGTAAGCAATTTCAATCGCTGCGTTTTCTGCAGAATCAGAACCGTGAACAGCATTAGCGTCAATGCTCTCAGCAAAATCAGCACGAATTGTGCCTGCTGCTGCATCTTTAGGATTTGTTGCACCCATCAAATCACGGTTCTTCAAAACAGCGCCTTCACCTTCAAGGGCTTGAATCATGACAGGGCCTGAAATCATGAATTTAACCAAATCAGCAAAGAAAGGACGCTCTTTGTGAACAGCATAGAAGCCTTCAGCTTCAGCTTGTGAAAGTTGTGCCATTTTCGCTGCAACAATTTTCAAACCAGCGTTTTCAAAACGTGTATAGATTTGACCGATAACATTTTTAGCAACTGCATCAGGTTTGATAATAGATAAAGTACGTTCTAAAGCCATAATTACTCCAAAAAATTAACACTACATAAACAACAAAAAAACTCTAAATCTAACCGCGATTTAGAAAGAAAAATGGGTTGCGAATCTATAAAGCATAAAGACCGCTAAAATAACATTTTAACGGTCTTTAATAAAGCCAAAGATCAAGTTTTACTTATTTAAGGCTTCGCTGACGACGCACCTCATAAAGACAAATTCCGCTGGCTACAGAAACATTTAAACTTTCCACGCTACCAAACATTGGAATACTGACTAGCGCATCGCACGTTTCCTCAGTTAAGCGGCGAAGCCCGGTCCCTTCAGCCCCCAAAACAAGCGCGACTGGCCCATCGAAATTAGTTGCTAATAAGTCATGCTCAGCCTCTGCTGAGGCACCAATCACAAAGACACCGGCTTCTTGCAATTCACGGATCGTCCGAGCAAGATTAGTTACCGCTAGGAAAGGCACTGTTTCAGCCGCGCCACAAGCAACCTTCCTTACTGTAGCATTAAGACCAACAGCTCTATCCTTAGGTGCAATCACGGCATGAACTCCCATGGCATCAGCGACACGTAGGCAGGCACCAAGATTATGAGGATCTTCAACGCCGTCCAAGATCAAGAAAAAAGGCGGCTCTTTGAGGCCAGACTCTAAAATATCGTAAATGTCTTTATAGGGGATTGGAGTATCAACAACACGAGCAATAACGCCTTGGTGTCGACCATTCATACCAGCAAGACCATCCAAACGGGCCCGATCTACTTCCATTGTTCTGACACCAGCTGTTTCTGCAAGACTCAACAAATCCTTCATGCGGGCATCAATACGATCCCGATCAATCAAAATCTCTTGTACGCTTGCTCCATGCTGACGAAGGCGACTTAAAACTGCATGGAATCCAAACAAAATTCTTGCATCACTCATTACTTAAAACCTTTGTATTTGATTGTGTGTTTATTTAGAACGACCAGATGAAGATTTGGTAGGCCGTGATTTATTGCTAGCACTGGGTTTCGATGATGCATGGCCAGCTTTATGACTTCGATTTTTATTGGCATTTGCCTTTTTAGCCCGTGTCGACTTAGGGGCTGCATTGGCATCCCATGGAGCACTTACTTTTAATGTTTTTCTATCCGACTTTGAACGTTTTTTGTTTGTTTTGATTCTATTAGATTTCTTTTTGAGAGATTTCTTTTTTCCTCCTGATGATAATTTAAAAATTAAATCATATGTTGTTTTAATTGTGTTTGAATTATTCTCATAATTCTCTCTTGCATTCTGTTTTTTTTCTTCGTATTCATCATTGGCTTTTTGTATATTTTCATTTAATTTTTTTTGAGCATCTATATTGATATTTTTTGTTCGGTTTTGTATATGTTCTGCATCATTATTGTATTCTGCAATAATTTCATTTGCCTTTTCTTGTGTTTTGACTGATTTTAATTTTTCATTGACATTTTTAGTTAATTCAGTTAGTTGTAAATTTAATCTATTTATTTCATTATTTGTATTTGTTACAATTTCATTATTT
>CAIVUE010000041.1 GCA_903909015.1 uncultured Methylophilaceae bacterium | reverse complement strand
TGGCGTGGACGAGGGAGATCGCATTCGTTTAACCGGTGAGGGTGAAGCTGGGGTAAATGGAGGACCAACCGGTGACTTGTATGTGGTCGTTCATCTAAAACCACACGATATTTTTCAGCGTGAAGGTGGAGACCTGCATTGCGAGATGCCGATCAGCTTTACAACTGCCGCATTGGGTGGGGAAATTGAAATCCCAACATTAGATGGTCATGCCAAGATGAAGATCCCGGCAGAAACACAGACTGGTGCAACGTTTAGATTGCGTGGTAAAGGCATCAAGCCATTACGTAGCAATCAAAATGGGGATTTAATGTGCCATGTGGTGGTGGAAACGCCAGTAAAACTCAATGAAAAACAACGTGAACTGTTACGAGAGTTGGAAGAGATTAATCAACAGGACTCTGGAAAGCATAGCCCGCGTGCTAAGGGCTGGCTAGACAAGGTCAAAGATTTCTTCGAGTAATATTCACAATAAAAAAGCCTGCGATTGCAGGCTTTTTTATTGTTTAAATCTTGGACTTAATAGGTCCCTTTTTGGATGAACTCCACTTTATAGCCATCAGGATCTTCAACAAAAGCAATGACGGTCGTGCCATGCATCATGGGACCTGCTTGACGCACGACCTTACCGCCCGCTTTTTTAACCTGCTCACAAGTCGCATACGCGTCATCGACTTCAATGGCGACATGGCCATAAGCTTTCCCAAGATCGTAGCTTTCTACGCCATAGTTGTAGGTGAGCTCCAAGACTGTGTGATCTTTTTCATCCCCATAACCGACAAAGGCAAGCGTGAATTTGCCATCAGGAAAATCATGTTGGCGTAGGACTTTCATGCCTAAAATTTCGGTATAGAACTGGATGGATTTCTCTAAATTACCCACACGTAACATGGTATGCAGCATGCGCATGATTGATTCCTTAATATGAAATTATTTGGCCGCCATCAGGCGTTGGTATTTTTCTTGAAGCTGATCTTTTGTTTCAACCACTTCAGGGTTAAAGGGAATGCAATCGATGGGACACACTTTTTGACATTGCGGTTTGTCATAATGCCCCACGCATTCCGTACATAAGTTTGGGTCGATCTCGTAGATCAACTCGCCTTGATAAATGGCACCATTAGGGCACTCTGGCTCACAAACATCACAGTTGATGCATTCATCGGTAATCATTAACGCCATAAACTAAACCTTAACGCCTTTTACTTTTTCAATTTTTGATTAATGCAGGCTTGAATATGCGGAGAAACAAACTGTGTGACATCACCGCCAAGCATCGCCACCTCTCTCACCAAGCTCGATGAGATGAACATGTACTGTTCAGAAGGGGTTAAAAAGACAGACTCGACACTTGGGTATAACTTGCGATTCATCCCAGCTAATTGGAACTCATATTCAAAATCTGAGGCTGCCCGTAGGCCACGAATCACCACACGCGCACCTTGATCTTGAACGAACTGCATAAGCAATCCTGAGAAGCCAATGACTTTGACGTTTGGGCAGTCCTTGAGCACGCGGCTCGCCATCTCAACACGCTCATTTAATTCAAAGAATGGTTTCTTCCCTGGGTTGCTCGCAACAGCGACAATCACTTCAGAAAATAAACTCGCGGCGCGGCGGACGATATCTTCATGGCCCATCGTAATCGGGTCGAAGGTGCCTGGATAAACTACTTTTAGATCAGTTTGCATGGTGCTAGCCCTTTTGCAACTAGCTTAAGCTAGTTAATAGGCGCAATTCTAACAGGCTATAGCGCTTTTAATAAATGGTAGAACACATTACCCGCTTTGCCCTGCTTAAGGACTTGCCAATCTGAACTGTCGGACAACGCCATTTCTGCTTCGACATAGATGAGGCCGTCTGGTGACAATACGGATTTGAGTAAGGGCAAGACTTGATCAACGAGGCCTTTGTTGTAGGGCGGGTCAATAAACACCACATCAAAAAGCACCTTGTTTTGCTTAAGGAAATGCAAAGCATCTTGATTTAGGATGGTGGCATGCTCAGCTTTCAAGCTAGTTTTGTTATCAAGCAGTGCTTGATAGGCTGGCCTAGAATTCTCGACGAGTACGGCCTGTTTCGCGCCTCTAGATATAGCCTCAAAGCCCATGACCCCAGTCCCTGCAAACAAATCTAAGCAAGTGAGGCCATGTAGCTCTTGTCCCAACCAATTAAAAACGGTTTGACGAACGCGGTCAGGGGTTGGGCGAAGTCCATCAACATCGGGGAACTTCAGTAATCGACTTCGCCATTCGCCCGCACTGATACGAACGGTATTATTGGCTTTACTCTGCGCCACCGACCACCACCGTGACCATTTTGTCTGGGTTTACCCGGCGACTAAACGCATCTTTAATTTGCGCCGTTGTGACCTTGCTAACATTTTGATTAAAGTCATCCAAATAGGTCGGCGGGAGATGATAGAACCCGATGATGCTGAGGTAATCTAAAATCTTACCGTTACTGTCGATACGCATCGGGAACCCGCCCACAATGTTTTGTTTCGCTGCTTTGAGTTCAGGTTCAGTCACGCCGTCCTTGATGAATTTGGCTAAGGTCTCACGCACCAACGCTAAAGCGGCTTCAGATTGGTCGCGCTTAGTTTGCAGACCAATTTGAAACTGTCCAAGTTCTGCCATGGGCATAAAGTAACTGTAAACGCTGTAAACCAAACCACGCTTTTCGCGAACCTCTTCCGTGAGACGAGAGACAAAGCCCCCACCGCCTAGAATATAGTTGCCCACATAAAGGGGGAAGTAATCCGCATCCCCCCGTTTCATGCCTGGATAGCCTAATAAAATATGGGCTTGCGTGGCTGGATGGGCAATATGCTGCTCTGAAGCTGCTGTAGGATATGTCACGGGCGGCAATGGCGCTGGCTTTTGCGCTTTGGGCAATCCTGCTGAAATGGATTCAGCAATTTGTTCAGCTTGCGCACGGCTCATATCACCAATCAAAGCGATCACAGCCCCTTCTGCCCCATAATAGGTGGTGTAGAACTTTTTCAAATCCGCGACATTAATTTTAGCGACCGTCTCTGGTTCACCATCATCATCTAGACCATAAGGATGATCCCCGAAGAGGGCTTTCATATAGGCTTTGCTAGAAATACTTTCTGGCTGAGTCGCTGACTCTTTTAGGCCTGCAATGATACGGGCCTTTTCTCGTTCTAACACCGCTTCCGGAAAATCTGGCTTTTGCAAAATCTTAGTGAAAATCTCTAAGGCTTTTTGAGACTCACGCGGATTAGATAAAGTACGAAGCTTAAAGCTGGCGCGGTCTGCATCGGAGTCGCCTCCCAACTTAGCGCCAATATCGGCCATCTGTTTAGAAATATCTTCATCAGACATCCCTGCCGCGCCTAAGGTCATGAGATATCTTGTGATGCCAGACACCCCAGATTTACCCTTTTCATCTCGTGCACTACCGGCATAAAAGTTTGCACTTAAATCGATAATGGGGAGGTCGTGATTTTCCACAAAATAAACCAATGAACCACTAGTCGTTTGCCATTGCTGTATTTTTAAACCAGCCTGCGCTTGTAGGGTAAAAAGCAATGCAAAAGTGGCAAGGCTCAAGCCGCGGATGAAGGATTTAGTGAACATGGGGTTTTCCTTTCGGCGTCGTGTCGTTAGGATCGATGGGTTGCGGGTCGAGTGTCGCAACCGTTAAGTTGTCCTTGTTGAAATACTTTTTAGCCACCGCTTGCACCTGTTCAGCCGTTACCGCTTGAAGTTTTGCAGGGTAATCATTGAGGATTTTCCATGAAAAATTCGCAGTCTCTAACTGCCCAATTTGCATCGCCTGATAAAACATAGAGTCACGTTGATAAACATCCGAAGCAATCACCTGGGCTTTGACTCGAAGCAGTTCTTCTTCAGTCACGCCGCCCGTTTTGATCTTGTCGATTTCTTGCATGAGCGCCGCTTCTAACTCAGCCGCCGTTTTACCTTCAGATGGTGTGCCATCAAGCACAAAAATAGAATGGCGGCCGCGCTG
The DNA here is from genome assembly GCA_903909015.1 of uncultured Methylophilaceae bacterium. GTDB lineage: Bacteria > Pseudomonadota > Gammaproteobacteria > Burkholderiales > Methylophilaceae > Methylopumilus_A. The sequence goes on along the minus strand of CAIVUE010000041.1, from coordinate 5,533 downwards.
GATCATGTCGTACTCCGCATCCACATCGACTGCGATTTGAGACTGTCTGACGAGGTTTTGATTGAGCCTCGCTGAAGCATTCCCATTTAATACCCCGGCTAGAATTTCTAATGCGTAAGGGTCTACATCCTTATCTGAATCTTGTAATGCAGGTACATGGAAGCCCATCAAGACATAAGGGAGTTTAGCTTGCGCTTTGACGATGACGCGGCGCTCGCCTGTTTGCTCCGGCTCTGTTTGCGGTTTACGTGCAGGCAGGGCATGGGGTTTAAGCACCCCAAAATATTGCTTCGCTAATTTCAATACGTCTTGTGAATTAACATCCCCTACCACGACTAAAGTCGCGTTATTTGGGGCATACCAATTCTTGTACCATTCACGCGCATCTGCCGCCGTCATGTTTTCTAGATCATTCATCCAGCCGACGACAGGCCTACCGTATGGGTGAACATGGTAAATGGTCGAGTTAAATTGCTCATTGACCTTAGATTGCGGTTTATCTTCAGTACGCCAACGACGCTCTTCCATCACTACTTTAATTTCTTTAGCAAACTCTTCATCACTTAAATCTAAGTTCGCCATGCGATCAGCTTCAAGCTTCATGGAGAGGGGTAATTGGGATTTCTCAAGTTGCTGAAAATAAGTGGTTTGGTCTTTTGCGGTGAATGCATTTTCCTTACCGCCCGCAGCAGCAATTAAACGGGAGAACTGCCCTGCTTTTACTTCTTTTGTGCCCTTAAACATCATGTGTTCTAGCACGTGAGCCACACCAGTTTTACCATTCACTTCATCTAGGCTACCTGCGCGGTACCAGACTTGTGAAACCACAACAGGGGCTCGATGATCTTCTTGCACGATCACCTTGAGGCCATTATCTAATTTGAATTCTTGAATTTCGGCAGACATCGCCAAAGATGAAAAGCATAAGCCTGTCAGCAAGCTGATACTCAAGCTTCTTAATTTAAATAGGTGCACGTTATAACTCTCCTCTATACCCGTCCATTATAGCTGGCATCGCGCCATGCATCGCACTGCTAATAGATACAAACTTCTGACCAAAGCCTTCCTTATTAAGTTCTACCTCACCCGATATATTATTTTTCGAGTTCCTAATCGATAAAAATATCGCTGAAAACCAATACAGATCAGCGATTCCAAGAAATTGGCTTTGTTTTTTCTATCAAGACTTTTTTATCCACTTTGACAATGTCAAGTGCATGATTTAATTGAATTAAACCCTTGAATTCCACAAAGTTGACCCCATCTTATTTTTGTCATGCACTAATAAAAAAGGAGGTTCACATGACCAGCCCCAGCAAGGCACAAATCAAAGCCAATCGTCAGAACGCAAAACGTTCAACCGGTCCAACTTCTATACAAGGAAAACTAACAGTGAGTCAAAACGCCATCACCCACGGCATCTTTGCCGCAAGCACCCTGCTCCCCCATGAAGATGAGGAAGAGTTTAAATTGTTAAGCGAAGGCGTTGCGGAGGTTTATCCACCCATCGATGCCATCGCAGCAGGTTTAGTAGAACGTATTATTCTAGCCATCTGGCGCCAGAAAAGGCTCAGGATTGCCGAGTCGGCAAAGCTTAATATTTCGATGACTCCAGAAATCATGGTAGAAGAAATTAATGATGTGCTGAGACTGCCCCATCATATGCGCATGCATGCAAATAGCATCTCAGAGAAACAAGAAGAAGATTACGATTATTGGTTGGGGGTTTTGAAGGAGTTCAAGAACATCAAGATTCAAGCAGCCCCAAGCAATTTAGCTCAGCTCTCAACAAGCGCACCTGAAGTCTATTTTCAACTTAAGCAAGAAGCGCTTAGATCGGTGATGACTTACGATGTGTTTATGAAAACCCCAGACAAAATCATCGCATCGCTAGAATCAACTAAAAAGTACGCTGAGGATTTTGTGAAGAATAATGCGATCAAGCATACCGCCTATGAAATTGCGCAGCACATGAAATTCGCTAAGCTTATTCCTGATGGGAAAAGTATAGACTTTTTAAGCAAGTACCAAGTGCAATTGGACACAGACTTGTATCGTGCGATTGATGCCTACAAAAAACATTGTGCGTGGCGAATGGCTAATCTAGAGATCGAAGTGACAGAAGAAGTCACTGAAGAAGTCATCGCTTAATCAGCCATCAATGGTGGAATAACGTTTATAATTTCGACATGAAAACCACTGCTGAACGCGTCAAGTACATGATGGAAACGCTCAACATAGATAACCAAGCAGAGTTTGGTCGCCTATGTGACGCGTCTCGGAGTCTTGTGAATCAATGGATTTCTGGAAGAACTAAGAACATAGATCCAAGATACGCTTTCAAAATTGAAGACAACACTTCATTTTCAGCCAGATGGATCATGCTTGGCGAAGGCAAGCCAAAAAAATAAGCAATCCACTAATGACCCTAAAAGCCACGCTAGTCGTGGCTTTTTTATTGTCCAATCGATATGGATCATCGAATTAAAAAAAACTAAGTATGTTTACAGTTGTTGACAACATAATGTTTACAATTGTAAACTAAATACATCGTATCAACATCACAGTGATGGAGGAAAAAAATGGGTAAACGGAATGGACGAAACTATGAGTGGGCGACCGTCGAGTTCGAGGGCGGGTCTTATGACGTGTGTGTCTGCATGGTGTTTGAACAGATTGATGAAGTCAGACCCGTGGATAGTGAGATCAATATCATTGAGCTCATGGATCAGAAGTTGATTAACTGGATGTATGAACAGGCCATGGAGGAGATTCATCATGCACTATGCTGAGTTAAGACGGATTAACGTGAATGACTATATCGAGCGTAAGAATGGCTTAGCTTACCTCTCTTGGTCTTGGGCGGTGGATCAGTTACTTCAACTCGATGAGAGTGCTAGTTGGGAGTACGCAGAACCTAAATTCTTTGGGCAGACCATGATGGTGTTTTGTACCGTACATGCCTTTGGTAAATCTAGAACCGCGCAATTACCGGTGATGGACTTTAGAAATAAGGCGATTACGAATCCAGATGCGTTCTCGGTCAACACGGCGATGCAGCGATGTTTGGCCAAAGCAATTTCTCTCCACGGACTCGGGATGTATATCTATGCGGGTGAAGATCTGCCGATGGTAGAGATGAAAGAAGAAAAACCAGATTATGAGGAAACTAAAACCAAACCCATCGAAGCGCCTAAGCAATCCATTACCCCAATGGCAGGCGCGTTAGAGACATTTAATCATGATGAGAAAGACCTACTCGGGAGGATCGCCGAGGAAGTGACCGAGCTTATCCAATTAGAAGAGATCAGGCTCGCCCATGAACGCTGCGAGATGCTGGAAAATGATGAGAAGGTGGCACTTTGGAGCCTGCTTGATAGCAAGACCAGGAGTGCGCTCAAGAAATATAAAAAAGCTTAAAACGCAAACATCTAGGCATTTTGAATTTAAGCAAACCCGCTACAGCGGGTTTTTTTACCGCTTCTCATTACTCTGGCCATCGGGAGAATTAGATCAAAGTGAAACATTTATTATATCTAAAAGTTATTTATAAATAACAAATAAGTATTTCTTATTATTTAACAACATTGATAAAGTGCACGTCATTCGCAGTCACGCAAGAGAAGAAAGGTTAATCAAGTGAGCATTGAAAAAGCAAATGAACAAAACAGCAGCTTAGTAAAAGAGCTTTTGTCAGCGATCAACTCGCTTCGTTTCGGCTCGGTTGAAATTACCGTCCACGAAGGCCGTGTGACGCAAATCGAAAAACGCGAAAAGGTGAGATTCACTGATTCGGCGACTACACCCATTAAGCCTACTGCAAACACAGCGGCCAAAACTTAAAAGTTAGTAACTGATCAGACCGCTGAACGTTGCACAACCAATAATTTATTTATATAACTCCGGAGTTTCAAAATGAACTTAAAGAAAAAACTAATCCCGGTGCTCATTGCACCACTATTCGTAGGCCTGACATTCTCGGGTCAAGCTTTAGCTAACGACAGCGATGAACTAGAGAAGCTACGCCAACTCGTTCAAGAGCTAGACCAAAAAGTAAAGATCTTAGACCGTAAAGGTGAGTTAGCTGAAGAAGCTGCTGCAGAGAAGAAGAAAATTACGCCTATTGTCCAAACAGAAGATGGGTTTGGATTTAAATCTGGCGATGGTAAGAATGAAATTAAATTACAGGGGCGCGTTCAAGCTGATTACCATGCCTTTGGGGAAAATGATGCACAAAACGCAGACACATTTGATTTGCGCCGCGCATACTTGACTTTGGCAGGTAAAGTTTATAAGGACTATGACTTTAAAGTCACAGCGAACTTTGCAGATCAAAAGGCTGATACTGCAATAAAAACAACCGTACTAGACGAAGCATATTTTGGAATCAACTGGTGGAATCAGGCCAAGTTTAGATTTGGTCAATTTCAAATGCCATTTGGTTTAGAAACATCTACCAGTGATTTATTCAATGACTTTACTGAGCGATCAATAGCTAATGCATTAACACCGTTTAAAGAACGTGGCGGCATGGTCCATGGCAATCCAATTGATGGTGTTTATTACGGCCTAGCTGCTTCTACAGGTCGTGGCAAAAATGCTGACAATACTGATACAAACAATGATAGCCCTGAGGTGGTTGGTCGTGGCGTAGCGAACTTAGCAAAACTATTTAATATAGATAATAGTGTTGTGCACGTTGGGGGAAGCTTCTCACACGGCTACATCTCAAACAATCAAGTTACCAACAGCAACACCTTTACCGCAAATTCATTCTTGGTTGGTCAGGGAACTGCTAGTTCAAAGACCGAGGGTAACGGCCTTACGTTTTTCACACCACAAGGTATAACTGGTGGAACAACTGCGACTGAAATTGAAAGGACTCGTTTAGGTGCAGAAACTGCTGTTGCATATGGACCAATTAAATTACAAGGGGAGTACATCAACACCAATTATAGTGGAAATGCAAAAATCAATACTCCTGCTGCCGGGCTAGGCGCTCTTACAAATTTCGATAGCAATATCAAAGCTTGGTATGTCTCAGCAAATTGGTTGGTTACAGGCGAAAGCTACGCCGATTCTTATCTGGCAGAAAATGGGACATGGGGCCGTATCAAACCAAAGAATAACGTTGATTTTGCTAACGGTAAATTAGGTGCAGTGGTTCTTGGTTTAAGATATTCGGACTATAACGCCAGTGACTTTGGCGCTAACACTGTAGGTGGGGTGGCAACAGCAACAGGCTCAGCAACAACACCGACTGGTGCGCATGCTTGGACTGGGGGCATAACTTGGATTCTTAATCCAAACACTCGCTTAGCAGTCAATTACGTTGATACAACATTTACTGGCGGCAAAATTAAATTCGCTGATGCGTCAGGCGTATCGCAATATACGGATGGTGAAAAAGCAATCACGCTTCGCGGTCAGTTCGACTTCTAAAACCAAAGCAAGCTAAAGGAATTTTATGAAAAAATCATTACTTCACGTTAGCTTGCTTGCGCTATTGGTACTTACACCAATTGCACAAGCA
>CAIVUE010000040.1 GCA_903909015.1 uncultured Methylophilaceae bacterium | reverse complement strand
CCTATGCAGGCGGGGGATGTAAAAGCTACATATGCAGATACAAGTGCTTTGGAAAAGTGGGTAGGATTTAAGCCTTACACGCCATTAAAAGAGGGTGTTGCTAAGTTCGCAGATTGGTATAAAGCTTATTACAATAAAACTTAGCTGCGATCTAGGTTTATCAAATCAATCACGCTTTTTGGCGTGATTTTTTTTAAGCATTGCATATGACTGTTTTCATTCTTTAATGGGCAAACTCTTTTAAAACATGGGCTGCATGACAATCCTAAGTATTCAATTTTAGCCTTGCTACTCATCGGCGGCGTATGGTGCGGGGTGCTTGAACCAAAAATCGCAATGAGATTTTTGTCTAAGGCAGCGGCTACGTGCATTAAGCCGGAGTCATTGCTGATGATGGTGTCGCATAGAGCCATAAGGTCAATCGCCTCTCCTAATTTAGTTTTTCCACCTAAATCTAAACAACGATTACCTACTTGTTGATTAATCAGATGGGTATATGGGACATCTTTTTCTGAACCAAATAACCAAACTTCCCAGCCTTTATCTAGAGCAAATTTTGCTGTCGCTGCAAAGTAATCAATTGGCCAACGTTTAGCCTCCCCATATTCTGCACCAGGGCATAAACCAAGCACCTTTGAAGAGGGCATTGCCTGCCCTATTTTTTTAAGGGTGGCTTGAGCATTCTCATGATTAGCCGATAGTTTTGGATTAGGTATTTTTGGTAGTTCAGTATTCTTGGCTAAACCTAAAGTCACAAAGCGGTCTATCGTGCGAGGAAGTTTTCTCTTGTCTAGGCTGCGGATGTCATTAATCAGCCCATAACGCATTTCACCTAAAAAGCTGGTGCGTCGTGGAATATTTGCCGCGAAGGGAAAAATGGCAGATTTAAATGAGTTGGTAAGAATAATCGCTTGAGTATATGAGGCTTTACGTAAGCTTTTTCCGAAGCTGATACGTTTCCAGAAAGCAAATTCACCATGTTTAAATGGTAATGCAATCCCATTAGTCACTTCTGGCATACGTTCCAAAAGGGGTAATGTCCAAGCAGGCGCAGCGACATCGATCTGGCAGTTAGGGAATTGCTGTTTTAGTGTGGTGAATAAGCTTTGTGCTAAAACCATATCCCCTACCCAAGCTGGACCTAGGATAAGAATTTTTTCATTGGGGGTAGTCTTGATTTGCACAGATTGGGTTATTTTGTACGAGGGACTTATTTCGCCATTTTTTCTAAAATCTTCGTTGTGCTTCGGCCTTGTACTAAGGGGATAAGCTTAACTTGCCCTCCCCATGACTTCACTTCTGCGCCACCGACAACTTGTTCCTCAGTGTAATCGTCACCCTTAACAATTACATCAGGTCTGACGGTGTTAATTAGATTAAGTGGAGTATCTTCATCAAATAAAATCACGGCATCGACTGCTTCAAGTGCTGCCAATACGCGCGCTCTATCGTTTTCATGGATTACAGGCCTAGTGGGTCCCTTGAGTGCACTCACGGAACGGTCCGTATTAAGCCCAAGGATGAGTTTATCCCCCGTTTTTTTAGCGGCTTCTAAATAGGTGACATGGCCTGCATGAAGTAAATCAAAACAGCCATTTGTGAAAACGATTTTTTGTTTGGCTGCACGCCAAGCATTCACTTTTGAGGTGAGCCCAGATAAATCAGTAATTTTGTCAGCTTGCTCACTTGAGTTTTTTGAAGTGAGCTCATGCAGCAACTCATGCAGTTCGATAGGCACTGTGCCGACCTTACCAACTACAATTCCAGCGGCAACGTTTGCGAGACTAAGCGCATCCTGGGGACTCAACCCATGAATCAGGCCTGCTGCAAGCGTGGCGATTACTGTATCGCCAGCCCCTGATACGTCAAAAACTTGTTTGGCCGTTGCTGCAATGTGGCGCTCATCATTTTGATCAAATAAAGTAATGCCTTCTTCGCCGCGCGTAACAGCCAGAAACTCAAGCTGTAAATCTTTTTTAAGTTTTTTTGCCCCTATGAGCAAAGCTTCAGTGTTATTGATGTTCACGCCACAAGCTTCAGCAGTTTCTTTTTTGTTTGGCGTAAGCGCAGTAGCCCCTTTATATTTACTGTAGTCTTGGCCTTTGGGGTCAGCTAAGACAGGGATTTTTGCCTCTTTGCAAGCATGAATAATCGATTGGCAGACGGCATCGCTTAAGACGCCTTTTGCATAATCTGAAAGAATGACCATTGATGGTTTTTCTTGGAGCGCCCGTGTAATTAATACATGAAGCTCTGCATTCTCATTATCGTTAAATTTTGATTGGCTTTCTTGGTCGATTCGCACAATTTGTTGATGAGAGCTCATGATGCGTGTTTTAGCGATCGTTGGGCGGGCTGACGATTGAATCACTGCTTCAGATTTAATGCCAAGATGATTAATCAGCGCGAGTAAAGTAGCAGCCTCTGCATCTTGACCAACGCAGCCGGCAATTCTTGTGGAAATGCCTAAATTAGCTAAGTTTGCAGCGACATTTGCAGCACCACCAGCCCTATCATTTTGCTCTTTGAGCAATACCACTGGCACGGGTGCTTCTGGTGAAATGCGTTGCACATCCCCAATTAAATAACGGTCCAGCATCAGGTCGCCAATGACCAGTACCCATTTGTTAGATTCGTTAAATAATTTAACGGTATTAATGAGGTCTAGGTTCATCTGCATTATTCGGCTTCTAATAACTCACACAAACTATGACCCACAAAAATGTGCGCCTCTTGAATGCGTGGGGTATCACTTGAGGGCATAATTAAGTTGAATTTACACAAGCTATTAAGTTTGCCACCAGATCCGCCAGTCAGACCTATGGTCGTTGCACCTAGACGATTGGCTTCTTCAATTGCTGCAACAACGTTTTTACTATTGCCTGAGGTTGTAATGCCAATCACGACATCTTCTGGACGGCATAGCGCTTCAATTTGACGCGCAAAAATATAATCGTAACCATAGTCATTGCCAACTGAGGTAATGATTGATGTGTCTGTTGTGAGTGCAATCGCAGCTAGGCCGCGGCGCTCTTTTTTGAAGCGACCTACAATTTCTGCAGCAATGTGTTGGCTGTCCGCGGCGCTTCCTCCGTTGCCCATCAGTAAAATCTTCCCGCCACGCTTTAAGCAAGCTTTTAGTTCTTCAGCGACTTGGCTGATTTGTGGAATTAAATCTCCTAATTTTGCGAACATGGCTTGGTGTTCGGCAATGGCATTTTGTAAATTTTCTGATGAGGTCATGTCTGTTTTTATCTGATTAACAATAAGGGTCAGCTTTCATAAGATAGTTTTGCACGTAGTCTCTTACACCTTCTTCTAGCGTATGAAACTTCTCTGTATAACCGGCATCTGCAAGTTTAAGCATTTTAGCTTCGGTAAAGTATTGATATTTTCCACGTAAGTCTTCTGGCATGTCGATGTAGGTGATATTGGGTGTTTTTCCAAGGCTCGTCATCACCGCGCTTGCAAGGTCTTTAAATGCGCGCGCGTGGCCGGTCCCTATGTTGTAGATCCCAGACTCGCAAAGGTTATTTACAAAATGTACAACAGCTGCTGCTGCATCCTTGACGTAAACGAAATCGCGCAATTGCATGCCATCTTCATAACCAGCTAGATGGCTTTTAAATAATTTTACCGTGCCATCTGCTTTAAATTGATTAAAAGTATGGAATGAAACGCTGGCCATTCGTTCTTTGTGATATTCGTTTGGGCCATAAACATTAAAAAATTTAAAACCTTGCCATTGAGGTGGAGTGGGCTTTTTATTAGCAGTTTGTTGAAGCGCCCATTGATCAAAGTATTGTTTTGAATAGCCGTAGCCATTGAGTGGGCGGAGGCTGTTGACATCGCAAGTGTCATCATAGCCCTCTTCTCCAGCACCATAAGTGGCCGCAGAACTTGCGTACAAATAAGGCACTTTATTTTCTGCGCACCACTCCCATAAGAATTGACTATATCGGATATTGTTTTGAACTAACTTGTTGAAGTCACGCTCAGTGGTCGCGCTAATAGCGCCCATATGGATGATTGCGTCGATTTGTGGCTTGCCAGCTAGAAAGCAGGCTAGCTCACTTTTGTCTAAGTAATTTTGATAGCGGCGCTTAACCAGGTTTTGCCATTGATCAGGATGTTGAATGTCATCGACGATCACTAAGTCATCTCGTCCTAAGTTATTGAGATGCCAAGCAATCATGCTTCCTATCATGCCCGCGCCGCCAGTAATAACAATCATAATGTTTGCCTAGTACGGATTAATTAAATAATTTCAGTATTATAAACGCTTAGCCATCATTTAGGCCTTTTCGCTCAGCATTTGTGCGCGCTGGGCAGTAAGCCTAGCTTGAATTTCAGCCGCTTCTGCATCCCATTCTGAAGAGACCCACCCTTGTAAGTTTTCCATTGCGATCGTACACATGGCATTGATCCAAGTTTCTCGACCATTTAGACAGGGAATATAGTGGTATTCGCCACCACCATGGTGTTGAAAAATGTGTTTCCCTTCCATTGCAATTTCTTCCAATGTTTCAAGACAGTCACTACTAAATCCTGGACAAATGACATCAATACGGGGCGTTTTTGCTTTGCCTAAATCTTCGAGAGTGCTTGCCAAATATGGTTTTAGCCATTCTTGCTTGCCAAAGCGAGATTGGAAAGCAATTTGATATTCATCTTTATTTAGATTGAGTGCCTCGGCGAGTAATCGTCCTGTTTTCATGCATTCGCAGTGGTAAGGATCACCTTTTAATAAATGGACTTTTGGAACTCCATGGAAACTCATGACAAGTTTGGTTGGTTTGCCGTTGGCTGCCCAATGCATTAAGACGCTATTCGCTAGCGCTTCTATATAAGCAGGGTGATCATGGTAATTGCGTATGGTTCGAACTGCTGGCACGTTACGTGTTTTGAGAAGCACTTTCCAAATGGCATCTAGGGACGCTGCAGTGCTACTGGCGGCATATTGAGGATAAAGAGGAAAGACTAAAATTTTGTTGCAATGTTGGGCTTTTAATCGCTCGATAGCTGATGCCATGCTTGGGTTCCCGTAACTCATGCCCAATTCAACCACTAAGGGAGATGCAATGTGCTGCTTTAGGTTTTGGGATAGTAGTTTCTTTTGATTTTGTGAATTGACCATTAATGGTGAGCCTTCGCTCGTCCAAACCATGGCGTATTTTTCAGCAGATTTTTTTGGGCGAACCACCAAGATAATGCAATGCAAAATCCAGCACCAAATAAAGCGGGGAATCTCAACAATTCGTCTATCCATTAAAAACTGGCCCAGATAGCGTTTTAAGGCCTTTGCATCCGGAGCATCGGGGGTGCCTAAATTGGCAAGCAAAATACCAACTTTTGCTTGGTCGCCATGTTGATAAGAGGGTTCTTCTTTGTAATAGGCCATTTGAGGTTCTTTTAGTGATGATTGTTAGGTATTTGATAGTGCGCTTGAAAGAAGTTTCGCAGTAATGTCTACAATTGGGATAATACGTTCATATGCCATTCGGGTCGGACCAATTACGCCTAAGGTGCCAACCACTTCTCCATCAGCTTCGTACGGGGCTGTTACCATGCTGCATTCGTCTAATGGGGAATATCCACTTTCGCCTCCGATGAAAATTTGAACCCCCTCGGCACGCTGACTGTTATCAAGCAATTGTATTAATGAGGTGCGACGTTCGAATATTTCAAATAGTTTGCGGAGTGAGTGAACGTTAGTCGATAAGTCATCGACTTGCAGCAAGTTACGTTCTCCAGAAATCACCATATTATCTTTGTCTTCATCAAGCGCTTTACCACTCGCATCTAATGCAGCTGACATTAGTTTAGTCATGTCAGATTGCATTTGTTTGAGTTCTTCATGCAACTTCTGTTGGGCTTTTTCAAAGGTGAAGCCAGTGTAGTGTTGGTTGAAAAAATTAGTGGCTTGGACTAACTCGTTTGCTGAGTATGGTTTTTCTGTCAGGATGATTCGGTTTTGCACATTGCCATCGGTGGTCACAATGATGACCAGAATGCGTTTTTCTGAAAGGGGTAAAAACTCTAAATGCTTAAACGCAATACTTTTCCTTTTTGGAATCATGACTAAGCCAGCAAATTGTGTGAGTTCAGAAAGCATTCCTGCCGCTGATGAAATAAGCTCTTGCGGATCAGGCGATCTAAATTCATGCATAATGCGTTGAATTTCTTGGTTCTGCATCGGCTGTACCGTCAATAAAGTGTCAACAAAAAAACGGTAACCGCGTTGTGTGGGAATCCGCCCAGCGGAGGTATGGGGACTCGCAATAAAGCCCATTGATTCTAAGTCGGCCATTGCATTACGAATTGTCGCTGGACTTAAGTCCAAGCCCGAGCGTTCCGATAGTGTTCGGGACCCCACAGGTTGCCCGTCATTGATGTAATTTTCAACCAACGTTTTAAGCAGTATTTGAGCGCGTTTATCTAACATGATTCGTGAGGTTGGAATGCATTTTTGTATCATATCAAGCCTCCCCTTAATTCAAAAGCTTTTACGCAACACTTCTATGTCTGGCTTGAATATGATTAAATGCAAATCATGAAAAAAGCTTTTAAAAACGTCGCCATTATTGGCAAATACAATGCGTCGGAAATGCGCGACAGCATACTTGCGATGTCAGCATTCTTAGCTTCTGAGCAAGTCGCCATTTTTATTGAAGCCGCCACCGCTGAACATTGTTTTATTTCAGACTATGCAACCTTAAGCATGGATGAGATTGGTGATAAGGTCGATTTGGCGATTGTTCTTGGCGGCGATGGAACGATGTTGGGTGTTTCACGCATCCTTGCCAACAGTCACATTCCACTTATCGGCGTAAATCAAGGACGCGTTGGCTTTTTGACCGATATCAGCTCCGCTAATATGCTCGATGAAATGCGTAAAATTTTTGCGGGCGATTACACCATTGAGCAGCGCATCCTATTGAAGGCAACAGTTTTTCGAGATGGAGAAAAAATCAGTTGTGGCCGCGCGATGAATGATGTGGTGATCAATAAGTCAGGGATGTCCCGCTTGATCGAAATAGAAGTCAATATTGATAAGCAGTTTGTTCATAGACAGCGGTCAGATGGTTTGATCCTAGCAACCCCAACAGGAACGACTGCCTATGCTTTGTCCGCTGGCGGTCCCATCATCCATCCGACATTAGATGCGATCACTTTAGTTCCAATTTGTCCGCATACCTTAAGTAACCGTCCAATCGCTATTCATAGCGCGAGTAAAGTTGAAATTACTCTAGTGCACTGCGAAGCTGCAGCAATCCATTTGGATGGTCAGCTAGAGCTGGCATTGTTTGCGGGCGATCGATTGCTGGTTGAGCGTGATGAAAATAGAGTATCTCTTCTTCATCCATTGGGACATAGTCACTACGACATGCTTAGACAAAAGCTTAATTGGGGCTAAAACCGCATGTTGCAAATGCTTTCCATTAGAGATTTCGTCATTGTTGATTCGCTCAATATTGACTTTGCCGCTGGCTTTACAGTGTTGACAGGCGAAACAGGGGCTGGAAAATCCATCTTAATTGATGCGCTTTCATTAGCTATTGGAGCTAGAGGCGAAGGCGGCATTACGCGTGCAGGCAGTGAAAAAGCTGAAATTAGTGCAAGTTTTGATATTACCAATTTGGCGAGCCTAAAAGCTTGGATGCAAGAAAATGAAATTCCTAATGATGACAATCAATTTCTTTGTCGACGTGTCATTTATGCGGATGGGCGTTCACGAGCCTTTATTAATGGGCAGCCAGCCACTATTCAGCAATTACGCGATGCTGGTGAATTTTTGGTGGATATCTACAGCCAGAATGCGCATCACTCCTTACTTAAGCTTTCAGCCCAGCGAGAAATTTTTGACGACTATGGTGGATTAAGTCATTTAGCAACTCAAACTGCTTTGGCCTATCAACATTGGCAGAAACTTTACCATCGACGTCTTGAAATGGAACAGAACGCTAGCAAGTTTTCTGATGAGTTGGCTGAAATTCGAGATAAAACGCGCGATTTGACGCAATTAGGGTTTTCTGTCGACGAATGGGAAAGTTTGCAACAAGAGCACAGCCGGTTATCAAATGGTGCGGCTTTGCTGGCAGGTTGTGAGCAATGCCGAGAACTTTTATCTGAAGGTGATATTTCAGCAATGCGACAAATGAGTTTGGCTCAGTCAAAACTCCAAGGACTGCGTGATTTTGACTCTAGTTTGGATGAAGCACTCACGAGTTTAGATTCGGCCATCATTCAATTAGATGATGCTGATCGTTTTCTAAATCGCTATCTGCAGCGTTCTGAATTAGATCCGGAAAGATTGGCTGAGGTTGAGTTGCGCATTCAATTAATTCACGCAACTTCACGTAAGTATCGCGTCCGACCAGAAGAGCTTGAGGGCCTAGTATCAGAATGTCAGTTAAGAATGGCTGAGCTTGAGTCTGCGCAAATGGATGGTGAATTAGCAAAACAAGAAGCTGCTGGGAAAATTGCTTATGAGGCATTAGCGCAGAAGCTTAGTGAAGGGCGCCATCAATTTGCCCCCATTCTAAGTGAGAAAATCACCAGCGAGATGCAGCGATTGTCATTAGCTGGCGGGCGTTTTGAAGTCTCGTTAACCCCACAAACGCCAGCAGCTGTTGGCCTGGAGCAAGTTGAATTTATGGTGGCAGGGCATGCTGGGGTGGGTGTTCGACCTCTTAATAAAGTCGCATCTGGAGGTGAACTTTCCCGTATAAGCCTGGCGATACGCGTAGTGACTGCCCAACAAGGTATAGTGCCGACGATGATTTTTGATGAGGTGGATGTAGGTATTGGTGGTGGCGTGGCTGAAGTGGTTGGTTCTTTATTGAAACAGCTAGGGAATGGCCGTCAAGTTCTGGTGATCACGCATCTCCCGCAAGTTGCATCGCAAGGAGTACAACACCTTAAGGTCAAAAAAATGCAGCGTGATCATGTGACGTTGAGTACGATAGATTCATTGGATCATGCTGCACGTGTAGAAGAAATCGCGCGGATGTTGGGCGGCATTGAAATTACTGAAACAACCCGAAAACACGCCTCAGAAATGCTGATGCAATAATCGGTATTTACAAAATTTAATCTTATTAGACTTGAAATTTAAGAGCTGAGTCCTTATCTAATCATTAGCGTTAATGATTGTTGAATGAAAGTGCGCGATTTTTATAAAGGAAAAAGAATGCGAATGAAGTATTTGATCAGTATGGCTGCCTTATTGCTTGCTTTTAATGTGGCTGCTTTTGCAGTGGATGAAGTTTCAATGCATGAGGTTTATCAGGCGGCTGAAGCGGGTAAATTGAATGAAGCACAGGCAATGATGGCTGAGGTGCTTCGTGCTCATCCTGACAGCGCAAGAGCACATTATGTTGAGGCTGAATTGTTAGCCAAACAAGGAAAGCTGGCGGCAGCAAGTGCTGAGCTGAGTAACGCTGAAAAGCTTAAGCCTGGCTTGCCTTTCGTAAAACCTCAGTCAGTTCAGGATCTGAGGACTGTCATTGCAGGCGGTTCATCATCATTAAGTAATGGGCGCACTCAAGAAGCTCAGAGTGGCTTTGGGTTCGGATCTGTACTGTTGATTTTGGCTTTAATTGTGTTTATATTTTTTGTGGGCCGCGCAATGGGCCGTCGAAGCAATCCAGTGGTGTACCCAGCAAATAATGGTGGAAACTTTGGGCAACAACCCTATGGTTCCGGAATGCCAATGGGAGGGCCAATGGGCGGAGGAATGGGTTCAGGTATCCTTGGGGGTCTAGCAACCGGCGCTGCGCTTGGCGCTGGAATGGTCGCTGGTGAGGAGTTGATGCACCACTTCACTGATGGCGATAAAACTAGCGGAGGTGTTCTTAGCAACGCTAATGCAGGGGATTCTTGGTCTGATTCAAATGATTTGGGCGGGAATGATTTCGGTGTTACAGATAGCGGTTCTTGGGATGATGGCGGTGGCGGAGATTGGACATAATCCAATGTTATGAAAAAGGGGCCTAAGCCCCTTTTTTTGTTGGCTGTATATTTAATTTACTTATGAGGGCAGGGTATTTTTGTGCAGTCAGCGTAAATGTAAAGGGAATGTTCGTTAATTTTAAAACCACGCTCTTCAGCAGCCTTGTGTTGAAGCGCTTCAATTTTTTCATCACAAAACTCTTCAACTCGGCCGCATTGGAGGCAAACAATATGATCATGATGGCCGCCTTGATTAAGTTCAAATACGGCCCTACCCCCTTCAAAGTGGTGGCGGACTAACAGACCAGCTTGTTCAAATTGGGTCAGCACTCGATAAACCGTTGCCAAGCCAACATCATCCCCACTTCCAAGTAGGATTTTATAAACGTCTTCTGCAGACATGTGCCGCTCTTTGCTGCTTTCAAATAGGCTTAATACTTTAAGCCTCGGCAGCGTCGCTTTTAAGCCAACATTTTTTAGGTCATCTGGTTCGCGTAGGTTCATGATAATTATAACTGCCTAGTTTTAAGAGGGATAACCCTTTTGTTGCTACTTATGAGAACGTAGGTCGTGTTATATTATCGCTAATTCTTATGAAAGTCATGGCGATGCGTTACTTAGTTGTATTGATGGTTTTTCTTTGTGCTTCTTGTTCATCTAGTTTGCCTGGATTGAAGCCATACCACTTGGACATTCAGCAGGGTAATGTAGTCACATCAAAAATGATGTTGCAACTTAAGCCAGGTATGACCAAATCTCAAGTGCGATATGTCATGGGCACACCATTATTGCAGGATAGTTTTCACCAAGATCGTTGGGACTACATTTACCAAATGAACAAGGGTGGCGAAGTCGTTGAGCGCAGACGGGTGATTCTTGAATTTAATAATGATGGCCTAGCTAAAGTCCGTGGAGATGTGATTCCTGCAGGATCTCCTGGTGCTGAGAACGCCCCAATGGCGACCATTGATGATGTTAAAACAGCAAAAAGTGATAAAACCCTCTTAAATGAGGATCCTAAAAAGAGCTGGACTGATCGATTTAAATTCTGGGCGGACGATGAAAAGGTAGGTGTTTTAAAAACTGCTTCTGAGCCAGAAAAGACAAAGAAAGAAGAAAGTAAGGCTAGCTGGTTAAGTAGCTTGAAATTCTGGGAAGATAAAGATAAGTCCAGCGTCAATGTTGCGCAAGCTAAGCAAGTTGAGGAACTTAAGCCGGTAGAAGTGATGCAAGCCTCACCAGTAGATGTGCCAAAAACAGAGGTAACCACAGAAGTTGTGGTCCCCGTAGATGAAAAATTAGCGACGGCCCCTGAAGAGGTTAATGTGCCAACTGAAATTGCGCATGCAAAGGAGATTGTTCAAGTCACTCCTCCAGCCATTGAATCAGTTGAGCAATTACAAGAAGCGGGTGCTAAGCCAGTTGAAGCCTCAAAGTCAGAAGCCGCAGTGAAGGCAAAAGCGTCAGTTGGTAGAAAACTCGCAAAAAAAACGCAGCCAGCAGAGCCGGTGAATGAGGCGGCTAGCCAAAACATCCTTGATCCAAAAGAAGAGATTGCTTCAATGGTCAATGCGTGGGCAGATGCTTGGCGGACTAAAAATATCAATGCTTATTTTAAATTTTATTCGGATAAGTTTACCGTCGATGGCATGACTCGTCAGGCGTGGGTGGCTCAGCGCAAGCAAAGAATTGCGGGTCAGCCTAGCGCAATTGATTTGAAGCTTGAAAATGTGTCTATTGATGTGGATGCTAAGACGGCGCGGGTTGAATTTTTACAGCACTACTCAAATGGTAAGTTTAGTGACCATGTGGTGAAGGAGTTGAGTCTTGCCAATGAGCAGAATCACTGGGTGATTCTAAGAGAATCTGTTCTTTCAAAAACAGCTAATCTTGAGATTCAGAAGGATAACGCACTCGCCGATATTCCTAAAGTTAGGGAGGCGACATCCGATGAGAAATCAGAAGCGATGCCCGAAAAAATGAT
>CAIVUE010000039.1 GCA_903909015.1 uncultured Methylophilaceae bacterium | reverse complement strand
TTCATCCAAAATAGTGATCTCTTCACTAGCCACAAATTCAGGTGCATCCTTCTGCCAAATCTTGCTGTGCTCAATAAACATATGAGCATCCCAAGCTGGACGATCACGCCACACTTCCCAAACACAGATTGTGTTTTCATGTTGTGTATCTTCTAGCAATGTAAGCATCTCGCAACCATCTTCCGCCCGCATTAATTCCATATGGGATTTGATTCGCTTGAGGAATCCATCCATTATTCCTGGTTTGATATGGATAACAACGTGGAGGAATACTTTTTTAGTGCTGCTCATTCCAAGAGTTTAACCACAGAGAGGCTAATTTTAAAGAGGGTGATTGTTGTCAACAGTGGGATAGCTTCTCTTAAATCACCAGGCTACATAGCCACCATCTACTAGCAAATCAGCGCCTGTCATATAGTCAGAAACCGATGACGCAAGAAAAACAGCAGCGCCTTGTAAATCTGTAACTTCAGCCATCTTGCGTTGCGGGATTAGGGATTTCCATACGGGCCACACTTTTTGACCAAGTTCTGTTTGGAGTAAATCTTCAACAAGCGCCGTGCGTGTATACCCGGGTGAAATGCTATTTACTCTCACACCACGATCAGCCCACTCTGTTGCAAGGCTTCGAGTCAGGGAAAGTACAGCTGACTTTGAAATGTTATATGCGGACTGATTTTGTGGGTAATTAGCTATATGACCTGACATCGAAGCAGTATTAATAATTTTTCCATATCCTTTGCCAAGCATGTGATTTGCCTCTGCCTGTGAACACAAAAATACTGAATCTAAATTAATTTTCATAACTTTTTGAAAGTCTTTATATGGCATTACTTCGGAGTCAACCCATTCACCTATTCCAGCATTGTTACATGCAATCGTAAGACCGCCTAGTTTTGCTACAACTTGCTCGACCATGGATTTAACTTGGGTTTCAACTGTTACATCCACCTTAAGCGCTATTGCCTTTACATTTGGATTGCGAGACTTAATTTCTTGGACTACACCCTCAGCGGTCGTAATATTTAGATCAACTACAGCTACATCTGCGCCAGCATCAGCAAGTGCGTGAGCAAATCCACGGCCAATTCCTTGCCCACCGCCAGTTACTAATGCAACCTTTCCTTTAAGAGAAAAACGTTCCAATATGTTTTTACTTTGGGTTACCTTGTCATCAGTCATAATTCTCATGCCCCCGTTACTAAGTATTTAATATCGCCCTGTCCTGGCTTATTACGTAAGAAATCAGGAAGTTGATCCAACGTGATTGTTTTAGAAATCAGCGGGTCGATCTGTAATTTCCCGCTTGCAATGAGCTCAACGGCACGCGCCTGGGTATAAGGGTTAATGTAAGAGCCAATAATACGAAGCCCTCTAATTACAACGTCATAAACACTTAGTGCTGCTCTTTCATGAGAAGGCGCTACTCCAAGTACTAAGACAGTTCCACCTGAACGTGTGATAGCGACTGCTTCATTAAAGGTTTCAAGTACTCCTGCAGCCTCAAAAGTTACATCCATATCAACGAGCTCTTTTTTTACATCCTGGGCTAGCGGATCAATTGTTCGAGTTGCGCCAATTTTTTCTGCAACTTCTCTACGTTCTTTTTGACGAGTAACAAGTACGATCTCAGATGCACCAGCAAGTTTACAAAGTTGAACAATCAACATACCCATTGAACCGCCGCCGAGAACCGCAACCCTTTCGCCACCTTTAAGCTCAGCTAAATCCATTCCTCTTATGCAACATGCAAGGGGTTCAACAAGTCCAAGATGCAGTGGATTAGTTGCCTTAGGCACTAAATACGCCTGACTTTTTGGAAGTACTACATACTCTGCAAAACCACCGTTGATCGTTACGCCTAGCGCTATGAGATTGCGGCAATGGGCCGATCTGCCTGCCTTGCAGTGGTCACATGTCCCACAAATAATATTTGGATCGACAGAAACTAAATCGCCAATTTTGAAATCAACATTTTCGCCAACTGCTGTAACAGTCCCACCAAATTCATGTCCTAGTACAAGTGGCATCTTTGCAGGGTGTTCGCCAACTAAAATATGTCGGTCTGTTCCGCAAATTCCACATGCAAGCATTTTGATAACTAGTTCACCTGGCCCAGGTGTTGGTGTGGGGATCTCGGTAACTACCAATTCATTGACCGCATTTAAAAGAACGGCTTTCATTGTTAGATACCTCTTCCTATAAATCTAGAGTGTAAAAATCAATATTGAGACACTATAGGTATTTCCAGATGAAGGCAATAGGTCTACTCTTTTACCTAGATCTCCCTACTCGTGAAAAATTGGAGCAAAAAATGCCAGCAAATAAGCCACTGGAATTCGGCGGACATTCTTTAGTGTGGACAGGAGATTGGTCTCCAGAGAATGCACGTAAGTCTGCATCAAGTGCCCATAAAGCTGGCTATGACTACATCGAAATGCTCATGATTGAGCCATGGAAAATTGATACAGCAATGACAAATGACTTGCTAGCCGAATTTAAATTGAAGGCAACTGCTTCACTAGGACTCTCTTCAGAAAATGATGTAACGAGCACAAATCCTTCGATTGTGAAGAAGGGTGATGAACTACTTCGTCAGGTAGTAGATAAACTGCATTCAATCGGGTCAGCTGAACTCTGTGGTGTAATTTATTGCAGCCTCCAGAAATATCCTGGGCCTGCATCTGAAGAAAACCGATCAAACTCTGTGAAGGCGATGCAAAGACTCGCTGACTACGCAGCAGATAAGGGCATCAATATCAATTTTGAAGTTGTAAATAGATATGAAACAAACATTATGAATACTGGTAAAGAGGGGCTGAAGTTTTTGGAAGCAGTCAATCGTCCGAATGCCTACCTACACCTTGATACCTATCACATGAATATTGAAGAAGATGGAATGGCTGCCGCTGTTCTAGAAGCGGGAGACAAGCTCGGATATGTTCATATCGGAGAGAGTCACCGTGGCTATCTAGGAACAGGAAACGTTGATTTTGATACATTCTTTGGCGCGTTAAAGAAAATCAATTACTCAGGCCCTATCACTTTTGAGTCATTCTCTTCAGTGGTTGTCGATCCTGCGCTATCTAACGCACTGTGTATTTGGCGTAATTTGTGGAGCGATTCAGATGATCTGGCTTCTCATGCACTTAAATATATGAAGGCAAAATATTAATTATCAAAAGAAATACTTACTTCCAATTTAAAGCTAGTTCCTTACCCGCTTGTAATAGGTACTTTTTGCTATTGGAAATTGAGTCATGTAGATCTATCGCCACATCTAACAGAAAAAATGACCATCCCACAGTCTTTGGAATTTCCGCAAGCAATGAGCCACATACTAATGCGACTGGTTTATTTAAATCTCTTGCAATATCTAGAATAAATCCTGTGGCTTTCCCCTTTGAAGACTCTGAATCAAATATTCCCTCACCAGTAATCACAAGATCACATAATCTTGCTCTCTCCCTGAGTTCTACAAGCTCTGCAATTGCTTCAGATCCTGAGCGAATTTTTGCGTTTAAAAAATTACCTAAAGAATAAGCCGCCCCACCCGCAGCGCCTGCACCAGGAAAATCTTTTCCTCTGGCAATTTCATGAAATTTTGAGAGTGCGGCATCTAATTCAACAATTTCCATAGCAGAGGCGCCTTTTTGTCTTGCAAAAGTTCTAGCCGTACCTCTTTCGCCTAGCATGTCTATAAATACGTCAACCCAGACTTCAACTCCATTTTTCGGAAGCTTAATAGAGACTGGAGGAATAATTTTTTCCAAATTTTTAAGCTTGCGAACATCATTTTCGATTAATAAATTCTTACTATCCTTGAATTGATATCCAAGAGCTTTGAGAAGGCCAGTTCCACCATCCGTACTTGCCGATCCGCCTAAAGTAACTATTAATTTAGTCATTTTAGGGTGGGCAAGTGCGTCAAGAATTAATTCTCCTAATGGAAAAGTTGAAGCTGTCGTAGGAGCCAACTTATCAAATTTTGAAATGCCACAGGCTTCCGCTAGTTCGACAATTGCAGTTCCACCGGGGAGTAGAAGCCAAAATGAATTTCTCAAACCACCATTTACATTACGAATTCTCTTATGAATAACTTGAGAGTTTACAATCTGGCTTTGAATCGCCTCTAAAGTTCCTTCGCCGCCATCGGCAAAAGGAACGACTGTTATTTGATCTTCCGGTCTGACAGAGAGCCAACCTGATTTGATCGAATTCGCAGCATCGATACTTGAAATACTTTGTTTGAATGAATCAAGGCATACCAAAATGTTGTTCATTATTAAGCCGTAAGGCTAAACGCTGCTCTAAAACGTGCTAATGCGAGTTCAGAACCCTCTTTCGCCCATGACTCCAGTCCTACGATTCCTGAATATCCAATATCGGATAAAACTTTAGCAATTGCTGGATAAAATATTTCACCAGTGCCTGGTTCACACCGTCCCGGGACGTCGGCAACTTGTATCTCTCCAATGACATCCATTGAATTACGTACTAATTCAATCAGATTACCTTCCCCAATTTGCGCATGATAAAGGTCCAACATAACTTTTAAGTTTGGGCTATTTATTTCGCGCACTAAAGCTATTACTTCTTTTGCACTTGCAAAGGGAACTCCAGGATGATCAACTTCTAGATTAAGATTTTCTAGAACGAAAGTTACCCCTTCTTTGGCCCCTAACTGCGCGATTCGAGAAAGCGTCTTAAGAGCTTGGCTCCACATCTGACTAGTAACTTCATATGATGGTTGCACAGGCAAACCGCGGTCGTTGAGACCCGTGCCGTGTAAATTCAGTAGTGGGTTTCCTAACTTATGGGCGAATTCAATCGATAGTTCTGCAGTTCGAAGTAATTCATCTCCACCCGCTTCATCTGCCAATCTCCCAGTTACATAACCCGTCATTGAAGTGAAATGTGCACCCGTGCTAACCAATTCCACAGCATTCTTTTTTGTCCAGTCCCAAATCTCAACAGCAAATCCCAATTCGTGGATCCTGCGAACCCTCTCGATGTGTGGCAACTCCAAAAATACCATTTCAGAAGAAACGGCTAGTTTGTAAGGGGTGCTCATAGGGAAATCTTAGTGACATATTTCAACCTACTAATTCTTATTTACCCTATGATTGTTTTATGTCTTCAGAATTAAGGTTTGCTGTCATCGGCGCTGGCAGAATTGGTTTAGTCCACTCGGGAAGCGTCACAGACACGAATGGGGCAAAGCTTGAATACGTTGTAGACCCCATCAAGGAGTCAGCAGAAAGTGTTGCCAAACAATTTGGTTGTAAATTTTCAACTAATCCACTTGAAGTTATTAATTCAGGTGAAATTGATGCAATCATTATTGGGTCTCCGACTCCAACTCACGTTCCATTCATGGAGGCTGCAATCGATGCACGCTTACACGTGCTTTGTGAAAAACCAATTGACCTAGACATAAAAAATGTGAATCAGCTTCGTGAAAAAGTTAATAAGGCAAATACCAAAGTGGCAATTGGTTTTAATAGGCGGCTTGACCCGGAATTTTACGCGGTTAAAAAGCGAGTAGAAAAAGGTGACGTCGGAAAAGTTGAACAAGTTTTGATAATTAGTCGTGATCCGGGTCCGGCGCCACAAAGTTATATTGCTGTCTCTGGAGGAATATTTCGTGATATGACCATCCACGATTTTGATATGGCTCGTAATTTTGTTCCAGATATTATTGAAGTTTCAGCGACGGGGGCAAATTCTTTTTGTGACTACATCAAAGAAGAAAATGATTTTGATAATGTTACGGTTACCATGAAAGGATCAAATGGTGAAATAGTGACAGTAATAAACAGTCGTCACAGTGCCTTTGGATATGATCAAAGAATCGAAGTTTTTGGGGATAAAGGGATGTTGCAGACTTCAAATATCACCCCGACATCGGTGAAGTACTCAACGAAAGACTTTACATCTAGCCAAGATCCCGCCCCAGAGCTGCAAACGGGAGGGCCACACACATTGTTCTTCTGACAACCAATGTTACCTCGTCCCAAAACTTGGCAGGGCGGAGATTATGTCCGGT
>CAIVUE010000038.1 GCA_903909015.1 uncultured Methylophilaceae bacterium | reverse complement strand
GGCGGAATTGGTAGACGCACTGGATTTAGGTTCCAGCGCCGCAAGGCGTGAGAGTTCGAGTCTCTCCTTTCGCACCAGCATTTTACTTTTTTTGCTTATCTTCCCTTGTAAGTCAAAGAGCTATAAAAATACCCGTTTTCATTGCCAATAACCCTGCGACATAGGTTCGCCTATCAGGTAAAATTACTCCCTATGTCAGTCAACATAATTCATCCAAATTTTGTCCATTTGCGCTGCCACAGTGAGTATTCCATTGTGGATGGCACAGTTCGTATCGATAGCTATGTAGATCATGCGTTTAATGACCAAATGCCAGCTCTGGCTTTGACTGATTTAAGCAATTTATTTTGTGCAATTAAGTTCTATAAGGCCGCCCGTGAAAAAGGTATTAAGCCTCTCTTAGGCTGTGATCTTTGGCTAGAAAATTCTAAAAATCGCGACCAACCATATCGTTTGATGCTGCTGTGCCAGACGCTGGAGGGCTACACCAAGCTATGTGGCTTGTTAAGCCGTGCTTATCTTGAAAATCAATATCGCGGTAGACCGGAAATCAAGCAAGCATGGCTTGCGGAAGTTGGTACTGAAGGTTTGCTGATGCTCTCTGGCGCACTGATGGGAGATGTTGGTCAGGCAATATTGCAAGGCAATTCAAACGCTGCCAAGCAGCTTGCTCAGGCTTGGTTGGATCTATTTCCCAATCGTTTCTATATTGAATTACAACGAGCTGGGCATCCTCAACAAGAATTTTATATTTCAAATGCAATTGCATTAGCAACAGCATTAGATTTGCCTGTTGTTGCAACGCATCCTATTCAGTTTATTGAGACAGAGGACTTTAAAGCCCATGAAGCAAGGGTCTGTATTGCGGAAGGCTATGTCCTTGCTGATACAAGACGCCCCAAAATCTTTACTGAGGATCAGTATTTCAAGACTCAGGCTGAAATGGTCGCATTGTTTGCAGACGTTCCAGAAGCTTTGAGAAATAGTGTTGAGATTGCTAAGCGTTGTAATCTAACACTCTCACTAGGCAAAAATTTCTTGCCACAGTTTCCGACTCCAAATGGAGAGGGCTTAGATGAATATTTAGCGATCCAAGCCCAAGAAGGGTTACATCGCCGATTAGAAGTGCTTTATCCGGATCCTCAGAAGCGGGCAGAAAAAGCCCCTGAATATGAAGCGCGATTAACCTTTGAAACGAGCATTATTATTCAGATGGGGTTCCCCGGTTACTTTTTAATCGTGGCTGACTTTATAAACTGGGCAAAACATAACGGCGTTCCAGTTGGCCCTGGTCGGGGCTCAGGGGCTGGCTCCGTGGTGGCTTATAGCTTAGGAATCACTGACCTTGATCCACTTCAATATGCATTGCTGTTTGAGCGGTTCTTAAATCCAGAACGTGTTTCTATGCCTGACTTCGATATTGACTTTTGCCAAGAAGGTCGAGATCGCGTCATTGATTATGTAAAGCAAAAATATGGATTAGATGCCGTTTCTCAAATCGCCACCTTCGGGACTATGGCGGCTAAAGCTGTGATTAGAGATGTCGGTCGTGTTTTAGATCTGCCATTTAATTTCGTAGACGGCATTGCAAAACTAATTCCTTTGGAACTTGGTATCACATTAAAAGATGCTTTGGAGAAAGAGCCACAGCTTGCTGAAAGGCGTGAGCAAGAGGAAGAGGTTAAAGAATTGCTTGAGCTTGCTTTGCGACTTGAAGGTTTAACTCGTAATGTTGGTATGCATGCTGGAGGCGTGCTTATTTCACCAAGTAAGATCTCTGACTTTTCTCCCATCTATTGTCAGCCCAATGGGGACAGTTTGGTGAGTCAATATGACAAAGACGATGTAGAAGCCGTTGGTTTAGTGAAGTTCGACTTTTTCGGGTTGCGAACACTGACTATTCTGGACATGGCTTTAGTGAATGCAAATGCCCAGCGTCAATTACAAGATTTGCCACCATTATCTTTTGAGACCTTGCCGATTGACGATAAGCCAACTTATCAACTATTAAAATCAGCGAATACCACAGCCGTTTTCCAGTTGGAGTCGCGTGGCATGAAGGATATGCTTAAACAAGCAAAACCTGATTGTTTTGAAGATATTATTGCTTTGGTTGCTTTATATCGTCCTGGTCCGATGGATTTGATTCCGGATTTCTGTCGTCGTAAACATGGGCTCCAAAGAGTCGAATATCCTCACCCTGCAGTTGAACCTATCCTAAAAGAAACTTATGGAATTATGGTTTACCAAGAACAGGTGATGCAGATTGCTCAAGTGGTGGGTGGGTATAGTCTTGGTGGCGCTGACTTACTTCGTCGCGCTATGGGTAAGAAGAAAAAAGAAGAGATGGATGCCCAGCGCGCTGTTTTTGTTGAAGGCGCGAAGCAAAAGGGCACTTCAGAAAGACAGGCTGCTGACTTATTCGATTTAATGGAGAAGTTTGCAAGTTACGGCTTTAACAAGTCTCATGCAGCGGCTTATGCATTGGTTGCATATCATACTGCATATCTAAAGGCTCATTATCCTGCAGCGTTCTTGGCGGCTACGATGTCTGCAGATATGAACAATACAGACAGTGTTCATATTTTTTATGATGATTGCATTGGGAATGGCGTTGAAGTTTTGCCTCCGGATATCAATCAAAGTGAATTCAAATTTAAACCAATCAACGACAAGCAAGTGCTCTATGGTTTAGGGGCGCTAAAAGGCTCAGGAGAGGCCGCCATTGAAGTCATTCTTGCAGCTCGAAATCAAGATGGACCATTCAAAGATTTATTCGATTTTTGTGCACGCTTAGATCTACGTAAAGTGAATCGTCGTGTGATTGAGTCGCTCATTCGTGCAGGTGCCTTTGATAAATTAGAACCAAACCGCAACGCTTTATTAGCGGGCGTGAATTTGGCTATCGGCGCTGCTGAGCAAAGTGGGGCAGCGAGTGGTCAGAATAGCTTGTTTGGAGAGATATCAGATAGTGCTGCACATGTTTTGCCCAACGTGCCCGCTTGGGCGGAAGCAGAAAAACTCCAGCAAGAAAAAGTTGCGCTTGGTTTTTATTTAAGCGGACATCCATACCAAGCCTACCAAAAAGAAATTGCAACATTTGTGCACACCGATCTTGGTAATATCAAGCCACAAGATCAGCCACAACTGCTAGCTGGCATTGTGATGGGGATACGTATTCGTATGACCCAACGCGGAAAAATGGCTATTGTGACGCTAGATGACGCCAGGTCACGTGTTGAAGTCGTGGTTGGTAGCGAAATGCTTGCGCAGCATGCAAATCTGATTAAAGAGGATCAGTTGTTGGTGATCGAAGGCCGAGTGAGTCACGATGATTTTTCCGGTGGTGTGCGTGTTAATGTCCGTAAGATTTACGACATTGCATCAGCTCGAAGTGCTTATGCCAATATGCTAAAAATCTCTTGCAATGGTCAGGCGGATGCAGTTAAGTTACGCGAGATTCTAGCCCCGTATTGCCGAGCTAATACAACAGAAAATAATCGTGGTTGCGCGGTTAAAGTTGAATATCACAACAGTCAAGCCAAGGTAGAAATGATGCTCGGTGAAAAATGGCGTGTAGAATTGCATGATGATTTGCTGGTTGGATTAAAAGCTTGGTTAAGCGATGAAAACGTAAAAATCCTCTATAATTAGAATTACATTTATAAGAATTAATCTTGATATGAAAACAAGTTTTTTAGATTTTGAACAACCGATCGCTGAACTTGAGGCGAAAATTGATGAGTTGCGTCACGTGCAAGATGGATCTGCGCTCGATATCAATGACGAAATTAATCGTCTTCAAAAGAAAAATCAGGAGATGACAAAAGATATCTACGGCAAGCTCACTGCTTGGCAGATATCTCAAGTTGCTCGTCATCCACAACGTCCTTACACGTTGGACTACATTCAGAGTTTGTTTACAGATTTCGAAGAGTTGCATGGTGACCGTGCGTTTGCAGACGATCCTGCCATCGTTGGTGGTTTAGCGCGTTTTGATGGAAAACCAGTGATGGTGATTGGTCAACAAAAAGGCCGTGATGTCAAAGAACGTCAATACCGTAACTTTGGTATGCCTCGCCCAGAGGGTTATCGTAAAGCGTTGCGTTTATATCGCATGGCTGAAAAATTTGGATTGCCTATTATTACTCTGATTGATACTCCAGGCGCTTATCCTGGGATTGGTGCTGAAGAGCGCGGTCAGTCAGAAGCCATTGCAAGAAACCTTTATGTGATGGCTGAGCTTAAAACGCCTATTATCGGTGTCATTATTGGTGAGGGTGGTTCAGGTGGAGCATTGGCTTTAGGAGTTGTTGATCAGCTATTGATGTTGCAATACTCAACCTATTCTGTGATCTCGCCAGAGGGTTGTGCATCCATTCTTTGGAAAAGTGCAGATCAAGCATC
>CAIVUE010000037.1 GCA_903909015.1 uncultured Methylophilaceae bacterium | reverse complement strand
TTACCCATTCCGCGAAACCATTGCTAAACCAAATTGCAGCTTAGAAGACGCTATTGAAAATATTGATATCGGCGGTCCAACGATGGTAAGAGCTGCTGCAAAAAATTATCACCACGTCGCGATTGTAACTGACCCTACTGACTACAATATGATTGCACGTGAAATGGTATCAACCAAGGGCGCAGTAGGTGCTGAAACACGCATTATGTTGGCGAAAAAAGCTTTTTCACATACAGCTGAATATGATGGTGCAATCAGCAATTACCTCACGAGCCTCTCTATGATTGGCGAAAAGCAAGCCTTCCCAGACAAGTATTCAACACAACTCACCAAAGTGATGGACTTACGCTATGGTGAAAACCCACACCAAGAAGCTGCGTTCTACCGCGATGCTAATGTTCCTAAAGGCGCGCTTGCAAGCTTCACACAACTTCAAGGAAAAGAACTTTCATACAACAATATTGGTGATGCTGATGCAGCTTGGGAATGCGTCAAAACATTCGATGTACCAGCGTGTGTAATTGTGAAACATGCCAACCCATGTGGGGTGGCGATTGGAGCAACACTGCTTGAAACATATCAAAATGCATTTAGAACAGACCCAACATCTGCTTTCGGTGGAATTATTGCTTTCAATCGTGAAATCGACGAAGTAACTGCCGAAGCAGTCGTTAAGCAATTCGTTGAAGTAGTCATCGCACCTGCCGTTTCATCTGCAGCGAGAGAAATTTTTGCGACAAAAGCTAACGTACGCGTATTAACGGTTGCTCTTGGCAATGAACTCAACACATTAGAATACAAACGTGTGGGTGGTGGCTTGTTAGTGCAGTCTCCTGACGCACTGAACGTAACTCCAGCACAATTCAAAATTGTGACTAAAAAACAACCAACGCCGAAACAATTAGAAGACTTACTCTTTGCTTGGCGTGTGGCTAAATTTGTTAAATCTAACGCTATTGTATTCTGTGGTAACGGTATGACATTAGGCGTTGGCGCAGGCCAAATGAGCCGTGTGGATAGTACGAAAATTGCTGCAATTAAAGCACAAAATGCGCATCTTTCATTACAAGGTGCTGCAGTTGCTTCCGATGCATTCTTCCCATTTCGTGATGGTGTAGACGTACTCGCTGAAGCTGGCGCCTCATGTGTCATTCAACCAGGTGGCAGCGTACGCGACGAAGAAGTTATCGCAGCAGCAGATGAGCATGGCTTAGCAATGGTGCTGACTGGGTTCCGTCACTTCCGTCATTAATTAAGCACTAGGAATAAACGATGAAAGTTATGATTATTGGCAGTGGTGGGCGTGAACATGCCTTGGCATGGAAAGTCAGTCAAAACAAGCAAGTAAGTCGCGTATTCGTTGCTCCAGGCAACGCAGGCACGGCACTTAATCCAGACATGGTAAACGTACCAATTACCAGCGTATCTGAATTAGTAACATTCGCAAAAGAAGAACAGGTTGCACTTACCATTGTTGGGCCAGAAGCAGCTCTTTCTCAAGGCGTCGTGGATGCATTCCGTGCCGCCAATCTTAAGATTTTTGGCCCAACAAAAGCTGCCGCACAACTTGAAAGCTCAAAAGATTTCGCAAAAGCTTTCATGGTTCGCCATAACATCCCAACAGCAGCCTACGCAACTTTTAACGACGTCAAATCCGCACATGATTATGTCAATACTCAAGGCGCACCCATTGTAATTAAAGCAGATGGCCTAGCCGCGGGCAAAGGAGTTGTTGTAGCAATGTCATTGGATGAAGCGCATGCAGCAATTGACTCAATGTTGTCTGACAACAAACTTGGCAGTGCTGGTGCTCGGGTAGTAATTGAAGAGTTTTTGACTGGCGAAGAAGCCAGCTTCATCGTGATGGTCGACGGCAAGAACATCCTGCCACTTGCCACAAGCCAAGACCATAAACGTTTACTCGATGGCGACCAAGGACCAAACACTGGAGGAATGGGTGCGTATTCTCCAGCCCCAGTTGTCACCCCCTCAATTCATGCAAAGGTTATGCGCGAAATTATCAAGCCAACTGTCGAAGGTATGGCCTCTGATGGCATTCCTTACACAGGTTTTTTATATGCAGGTCTAATGATTAGCACAAATGGTGATGTCAAAACATTAGAGTTCAATTGCCGTATGGGTGACCCTGAAACCCAACCAATTTTAATGCGCCTAAAAAGCGACTTAGTTACATTGGCTGAACATGCAGTCGACGGAACGCTCAACGAGATTGAAGCCGACTGGGACAGACGTACTGCTCTTGGCGTTGTAATGGCATCTGCCAACTATCCTGAAACACCTCGCACTGGTGATGTAATTACCGGCTTACCAACTGGCTCAGATCATATGCAAGTTTTTCACGCAGGCACTGCTATGATTAATGACCAAGTTGTGACAAGTGGTGGTCGCGTTTTATGTGTTACAGCTCTTGGTGAAACAGTGAAATATGCTCAAAACTGTGCTTATCAGGCTCTGGAGCAAATTAAATTTGAAGGCGCGCAATACCGCAAAGACATTGGTTATCGCGCTGTTAAAGGTTAAGTAACATTGAATGCCCGCGGCCTTAGGCATTTTCTAAAATCTGGCGGAGTCATCGCATATCCGACGGAATCAGTGTTCGGTTTAGGTTGTGATCCTAGTAATCGGCAAGCAGTAAGGCGAATTCTAAGGATCAAAAGTCGACCCCAACATAAAGGGCTTATTTTGGTTTCAGATTGCTTTAGTCGATTAAAAGCCTTTGTCGCCCCCCTCAGTAGTAATCAAATACAAACTATGCAACAGTCTTGGGGAAACCCCCAAAAACCACACACTTGGATAGTGCCGGCTGCAAAGCATTGCCCAAAATGGCTGACAGGCCGACATGAGAACATTGCCATTCGCATCAGCAGTCACCCATATACTGCAAAATTGTGTAAAGATGTGGGCATGGTTTTGGTTTCTACCAGCGCAAATCATAGTGGCCTCCAAGCAGCAAAAACTAGCAAACAATGTCAGCAAAAATTTGGGTATCAAGTCCATATACTAAATGGAAAAACAGCAGGGGCGAAGAAGCCCTCCACAATCCAAGATTTAATGACTGGGAAAATTCTTAGGAAGTAAGCAATGTCTGAACAACACATCAATCTAAATGCCGTTTATGAATATCTACAAAGTTTACAAAACCGTATCGTAGAAGCCGTTGAACTCATTGATGGCAAAAACTTCCTTCACGATAGTTGGCAACGCCCAGAAGGTGGTGGTGGAACCTCTTGCATGCTTGAAGAAGGGAATGTATTTGAGAGAGCAGGTATCGGTTTCTCACATGTAAAAGGCAACAAGCTTCCCCCTGCAGCAACAGCAGCGCACCCTGAAGCGGCAGGCAGAGCTTGGGAGGCAATGGGAGTCTCATTAGTTTTCCATCCTAGAAATCCCTACATTCCAACAGTTCACATGAACGTTCGTTTTTTTGTAGCAAAAGGCCAACCAGGTAAAAATGAGCCAGATGTTTGGTGGTTTGGTGGTGGAATGGATTTAACACCCTACTATGGGTTTGAAGAAGATGCAGTGCATTTTCATCGTACATGCCGCGATGCTTTGGCACCTTTCAACCATGATTTATATCCTTCTTTCAAAAAAGACTGTGATGAATATTTCCATCTCAAACACCGCAATGAACCACGTGGAATTGGCGGGATTTTCTTTGATGACTTTAACAGGCTTGGTTTTGAAAAAAGCTTTGGTATGCTTAAATCAGTCGGAGATGCTTTTGTAAGTGCGTACTTACCTATCGTACAACGTCGAAAGGAATTAAGCTTTGGTGAACGAGAACGCGATTTCCAAGCTTACCGCAGGGGCCGCTACGTTGAGTTTAATTTGGTATTCGATCGTGGCACTTTATTTGGCTTGCAATCAAATGGAAGGACGGAATCCATCTTACTTTCTATGCCTCCTGTCGTAAAATGGCGATATGATTGGAAACCAGAAGCCGGCAGTGCTGAGTCTAAGCTTTATACCGACTTCTTAATTGATAAAAACTGGTTAGATCTATGACAACTATTGCTACCAGCAAAATTCAAGACTTACTCGATTTCATTGATTCAAGCCCAAGCCCTTGGCATGCGGTTGCCACATCAGCTGAAAAGCTTATTAATGCTGGATTTATAGCTATCAATGAATCAGAATCGTGGCAACTTGAAACTGGTGGTCGCTATTTTGTCTCACGGGGTGGCAGCTCTATTATCGCTTTTGTGATTGGGCAAAATTCTCTTTCGGCCTCTGGCTTCAATATGGTGGGCGCACATACTGACTCGCCAAGCTTACGCCTAAAACCACATGCCGCTTTTAGTAGCGATCATTTAATCCGTATTGGCGTAGAAATTTATGGCAGCCCGATCTTAGCGACTTTTGCTGACCGAGACTTAAGTATAGCTGGTCGCGTAAATGTTCGCACAGGTCAGGGCTTTGAAACGCGGTTGGTTAAGTTCGATGAACCCATGTTAAGACTTCCCAATCTTGCAATTCATATGAACCGCGAAGTGAATGAAAATGGTCTTAAATTCAACAAACAAACAGAATTGCCCTTACTCTTTGGCGAAATAAAAGATGCAACCCAAGCTGAAGATAAATTTTTAGGCCAAATTGCTAACCATCTCAATATTGAAGTTAAAAATATTATCAACTTCGAACTAAACGTATTTGATACCCAAAAAGGTATTATCTGGGGTGCCAATAAAGAGTTTATTGCGAACAGTCAGCTCGATAATCTTGCCTCATGCCATGCTGCATTATCAGCCTTATTAGCAAATAAAAAACCCAAAACTACAGCAATATGTGCACTATTTGATCATGAGGAAGTCGGTAGCGAAAGTGCACCCGGTGCAAGCGGTAGCTTCTTAGCTGATATCCTAGATCGCATTTCAATTAGCCTGAAATTAGAAAAAGAAGAAAAATTACGCGCCTTAGCCAACAGCTTTTTCATCAGCGCCGATATGGCACATGCTTTTCATCCTAATCACCCAGCGAGTTATGAGCCCTGCCATCATGTATATATCAACAATGGCCCTGTAATTAAGACCAATGCTAATCAGCGTTATGCAACGAATGCTGATAGTGCGGCACGATTTATTAGGCTATGTGAGCAAACAGGTGTTCCTTACCAACAATACACACATCGCACCGACTTGGGTTGTGGAAGTACCATTGGCCCTATCGTTGCATCACGACTAGGCGTCCCCTCTGTAGATGTTGGTTCGCCGATGTGGGCAATGCACAGCATTCGCGAAAGCGCTGGCGTATTGGACCATGCCTATATGACTGCTGTATTATCGACTTATTTCAATCAATAAAATAAGTAGTTAAACCGCTCTAATCATAAACAAGTATTAACTCATACAAAGGTCAACATTGTGTCAAAAGATTTTTTGTACCAGATTTTCAGGACCAAACATATAGCTACAAAACATGACAGTGGCCTGAAAAAATGTTTAAGCGCCCTAGACCTTACATTACTTGGTGTGGGTGCAATAATTGGCACTGGAATTTTTGTACTCACTGGCATTGCTGCTGCCAACCAATCAGGGCCAGCAGTTATCTTGTCTTTTATTATTTCTGGCACAGCCTGTGCATTTGCAGCTTTAGCTTATGCAGAACTTGCTGCGGCTGTAGGCGGGTGCGGAAGCGCTTACGGATATAGCTACGTAGCCTTTGGTGAAATCGTTGCATGGATTATAGGTTGGATTTTATTGCTGGAATATAGCGTATCAGTTGCGGCTGTCGCTAATGGTTGGTCTGGTTACTTTAATCATGCACTCACTGCTATTGGACTAGATCTACCTGAGTCGCTTACCAAAAGCCCTGAATTAGGGGGAATTATAAATTTGCCTGCCACAGCAATCATCATATTGTTAATGGTAATGCTTATAAAGGGGGCTAAACAAAGCGCACAACTTAATACTGTGATGGTATTTATAAAGCTCTTAGCCATTATTGTTTTTGTTACTCTGGCTTCATTCAATGTTAACCCAAGCAACTGGCACCCCTTTATGCCCTATGGCTGGTTTAGTACATTGCCTGATGGTAAAACAGTTGGCGTGCTTGCTGGAGCTTCCTTAGTATTTTTTGCGTATGTTGGATTTGATGCAGTATCAACTGCTGTTGAAGAAGCAAAGAATCCTCAGCGCGATGTACCAATTGGCATTATTGCATCTCTAGGTTTTTGCACTTTAATTTATATTTTAGTGGCGGGGTTACTTACAGGCATAGTGCCATATACCGCATTAGGGGTAGACCATCCAGTAGCATTCGCCCTTAAAGCTATCGGTTACAATTGGGCATCAGCACTAGTTTCTGCAGGTGTTATTGCAGGCCTAACAACCGTCATGCTGGTCTTGTATTACGGATTGACTCGCATAATTCTTGCAATGAGCAGAGATGGCCTAATTACACCTTATTTGTCTCACGTCAGCCCCAAAACTCAAACGCCTGTTCGCGTAATTGTTATAACAGGCATCATTATGGCAACAGCTGCCGGGCTTATACCGTTAGGGGCCCTTGCCGAGCTCGTGAATATTGGTACACTTGCGGCCTTCGTATTGGTATGTTTGGGAGTGATTGTATTGCGAGCTAAACATCCAGAATTAACACGCCCTTTTAAGTCCCCTTTCAGTCCATTATTTCCTATACTAGGAATGATATCCTGTGGATCTTTAATGATGTTTTTGCCCCAACAAACCTGGACAAGATTTTTAATTTGGTTGTGCTTAGGCCTGGTAGTTTACTTCGCTTATTCAATCAAACACAGCAAACTAAATGAGCAATAAATATTCCATTTAGATCAAGAAAAAAGCCAGTCTTTTGGACTGGCTTTTTTATTCTTATTAATCTGTGGATAAGATTAAAGTGACAACACCCAATGAACGATAGTTTTGATATCTTCATCTTTAACTTGTGGGCTGTTTGCTGGCATTGGAATTGGACCCCAAACACCGCTGCCGCCATGCTTAACTTTTTCAACAAGCTTTGCTTCCATATCTTTGCCTTTGTACTTAGCCGCAACATCTTTATATGCTGGACCAACTACTTTTGCCTCAACAGAATGGCATGCTAAACAACCGCTTTTTTGCGCTAATGCTTTTGCAGCATCATCTGCGCTAGCTTGACCAGCTAGCATTAATGAACCTGCAGCAGCAACTGATAATAATAATGCTTTCATGCTATCTCCTAATTTCAATTAACTTTGAAAAGCTCATAACTACTGCCACTTATAATCATACTCAATATTGATGGAGTTTTGAAAAGATTTTACACATTTATTAACAGGCCATCACAATCTATTATATCTTGCATACATTTAACGCCTCGACAAAGCTACCCGTTGACATCCACACTTAAAGATCTTGCTAAGCCTCGATTAATTCAACTAATTTGTATGATCGAATTTCATAAACAAGCTGGTTTGTTATGGGAATCTATACTTACGAACCATCTATAGGTGGGAAGTTAAAGCCTCCACAGAGTACTCTGTCACCATAGTATGCTTTTCGTTTGGGTAAATAGTCACAGAGTTTTCCATCGCGTTAGCTGATTCCACACAAATCATTTTTCGCCATTCATTCGTATCGCCCATGTCCGTCATTTGAGACGCTCTTTCACTCCACGGGGTCCAAATAATTGTAGTATGACTTGAAGACTTTGATACACGAATATTGCGGGCATAAACTGCATCATGAATTACACAATCACGACTGCTATTCAAATATACGCGGTCAAATTCACCTTTAAAGGTCAAATGGCCATGCTGCACATTACGCTCATATCCAAGCAACTTGTCGGAATATACTAAATTTTCCAATCCAGTTATTCGAATATTCTCAACATCACTAACGTTAAAGTAAGTGTGGAAAGCCTCTCCTATCATAAACGGATGACTT
Organism: uncultured Methylophilaceae bacterium; assembly: GCA_903909015.1. GTDB lineage: Bacteria > Pseudomonadota > Gammaproteobacteria > Burkholderiales > Methylophilaceae > Methylopumilus_A. Next base: position 12,670 of record CAIVUE010000037.1, on the reverse strand, counting down.
GCTAAGTTAGTGGTCATCATTTCCAAACGCAAAGTTTCACCAATATTGATCGCTAACAAAAATCTAAAATCATAAGATAGTTGTTTTCTAGTCACATCGGTACTCGTCATTTCGAGCAATAGCCGAGTTGAACCATTGGCGAGAATACTGGTTTGAAGAACTTTCCATGGAATCACTCGGGCAAAACCGTGTGGGCAATAACTACTATCAGTTGGGTGTGCACCGAACCAAGGCCAGCAAATAGGAATCCCCCCACGAATCGATCGACCTTTTGTATAGCGCGTATTGCTAGAAAGCCATAAAACTGGCTGTGCAGCAGCTTTAGGTTGCCAGTGCATCACATGCCCTCCCTGAAGAGCAATGGTAGCGTTTGCATGGGCATTTTCTACAGACAGGAACTCTAATCCGTTCTCATCTTCATACTTAACAATCCCGACACCTACTCCGACTTTATTTTTAGCTGGCTGCGTATGAATCATAATTTCCCTTATTTCTTCTCGATTTGCGAGACATCACGCACAGCACCCTTAGCAGCAGAAGTGCTCATCGCAGCATAAGCACGAAGCGCGGGTGAAACAACTCGTTCACGGCTCAATGGCTTCCAAGCTTTCGCTCCCTTTGCTTCCATTTCCTCGCGGCGTTTTAATAAAGTTACATCATCTATTTTTAGGTTAATAGTGCGATTTGGGATATCAATATCAATAATATCGCCTTCTTCGACCAATCCAATTGCACCGCCTTCAGCCGCTTCTGGCGATGCATGGCCAATACTCAGACCCGAAGTTCCTCCTGAGAATCGACCGTCCGTAAGTAAAGCACAATCCTTGCCAAGTCCTTTAGACTTTAAATAGGAAGTTGGATACAACATTTCTTGCATACCAGGCCCCCCACGAGGGCCTTCATAGCGAATCACTACGACATCTCCAGCAATAATTTTGTCATCCAATATCGCTGTAACGGCATCATCTTGCGATTCAAAAATACGCGCACGGCCTGTGAATTTCAAGATACTATCGTCTACACCTGCAGTTTTTACGATACAGCCATCAAGTGCAATATTTCCATAAAGCACCGCCAAACCTCCATCTTGCGAATATGCGTGCGCTTTATCTCGAATACAACCTTCAGCCCTATCCGTATCTAAATCAGGCCAAAGCATTGATTGACTAAAAGCGATAGTTGTTGGAATACCCCCTGGTGCTGCTAGGAACAATTTTTTTGCTTCTTCATTGCCTGACTTCATCACGTCCCAATGATCTAAAGCTTCACCCATACTTGGTGCGTGAACCACTGGCGTATCGCGATGAATAACACCTGCACGATCAAGTTCCCCCAAAATGCCCATCACACCGCCTGCGCGATGGACATCTTCCATGTGGTACTTTGCTGTAGCTGGGGCAACTTTACACACACAAGGAACACCGCGAGAAATACGATCAATGTCTTTCATAGTAAAATCTACCCCCGCCTCATGGGCAGCCGCCAATAAGTGTAAAACCGTATTGGTTGACCCCCCCATTGCTACGTCAAGGCTCATCGCATTCTCAAAAGCTTTAAAATTGGCAATTGCGCGAGGCAATACAGTTACATCATCTTCTTCGTAATAACGCTTAGCAATATCAACAATCAAACGGCCAGCGTTTAAGAATAGTTGTTTACGTGCTGAATGCGTAGCAAGAGTCGAGCCGTTACCTGGCAAACTTAAACCCAGCGCCTCTGTTAAACAGTTCATTGAATTGGCAGTAAACATGCCCGAGCAGGAGCCACAGGTAGGGCAAGCCGAACGTTCAATCGCCTCAGATTCTGCATCAGAGACTTTACTATCGGCAGCGGCGACCATCGCATCGACCAAATCGAGCTTGTGTGATTTGCCTTGCCAGTTGACCTTACCTGCTTCCATTGGCCCCCCAGAAACAAATACTACTGGGATATTTAAGCGTAAGGCCGCCATCAACATGCCTGGGGTAATTTTGTCACAGTTAGAAATACACACCAGCGCATCCGCACAGTGAGCATTCACCATATATTCGACACTATCGGCAATCAAATCTCTACTAGGTAAGCTATACAACATGCCCCCATGGCCCATGGCAATCCCATCATCGACTGCAATCGTATTAAACTCTTTAGCCACACCGCCCGCTTTTTCAATTTCACGTGCAACTAATTGGCCCATGTCTTTTAGGTGAACATGGCCTGGCACAAACTGTGTAAATGAATTAGCTACCGCGATGATTGGCTTATCAAAATCACCATCTTTCATCCCCGTAGCTCGCCAAAGTGCGCGAGCACCCGCCATATTGCGACCGTGAGTAGTAGTGCGTGAACGATATACAGGCATGACAACATCCAACAAAAATCAAAAATGTAATTTTAAACTACCCTGCCCCAATCAGCATTAGTTATATAGCCATAAAAAGCTTAGGGAATAATCAAATGACAGCCACTATTTGTGACCTTAGATGTAAAATACCGCCACTCTAATTATATTTATTATATAAAACCACATGTTTACACATCCTGGATTTGATCCTATCGCTTTACACCTTGGTAATTTTGGTATCCACTGGTACGGCCTAATGTATTTGGCTGGCTTTATGGCTTTCTTAACTTTAGGCAAATGGCGTGCAGTGAATCAAACATGGCGAGGTTGGTCAGTTGAAATGGTTGATGACGCCCTATTCTTTGGCGCATTAGGTGTCATTATTGGCGGCCGATTAGGTTATGTCATTTTTTACCAAGCCAGTTACTTTATTAAACATCCGCTTGAGACAATTTATGTTTGGCAAGGCGGCATGAGCTTTCATGGCGGCTTTTTAGGTGTGTTAGTCGCGATGTTATTTTTTAGCCGTAAGTATCAAAAATCTTGGTTAAACATTATGGATTTTATAGCGCCACTAGTTCCGCTTGGCCTTGGTGCTGGCCGCATGGGTAACTTTATTAATGGCGAGCTCTGGGGCCGCGCCACGAACAGTGACTGGGGTATGATTTTCCCAAAAGTCGACCCAATTCCACGCCACCCATCCCAGCTCTATGAATTAAGTTTAGAGGGCATTTTACTATTTTTAATTTTATGGCTCTACTCAAGCAAACCTCGGGAAACAGGAACTGTATCCGCTTTATTTTTATTCGGCTATGGCAGTTTTAGATTCTTAGCGGAATTTACTCGTGAACCCGATGCTAATCTGGGGATCCTGAGTTTGGGTATGAGTATGGGGCAATGGCTAAGCCTTCCAATGGTGCTAAGTGGCTTAGTTATGTACTTATATCACCAACACCTAGAAAAGCCACTCAAGCCCTTCTAACAGCAGCGCTTTATACCAGTCCATTTCTTATCCTGCCACTCTTTAAAGAAAGCCTCTTTAGTGAGTGGCGCTTCAACTTCCCCCTCAGCCTTTAAATCGTGGTGTGCCATGTAATGCTGCAAATAACGCTCATAAGCATCATCACCTGACAACTGACGAACCCTACCCCAAAACTTTTTGAGTAATCGAGACAAAAATTAAACCTCCACGATACCCAAAACCGCTCTCGCGCGTGCCATAACCGCTGGCTCGTCTTTTAATACATATCCTTTTTCAAGCATTCTTGTCATGTATTGCTTGTTATACAAAAAAGCAACAATTAACTGCCAAAGTCCAAATGTACATAATGTAAATAGAAAGTGAAGGGCTGCAACTCCTAGTTCCCCACGGATCAAAGGTACCCACCAACCAAAAAATAAATACGTCCAACTAAATCCAAAATAACCCATGCGAGTGAGCCCATTTTTTGGGTTCTGAATAATGATAGCTGTTGCCATAATGACCAATCCTTTGTTTATTAAAAAATCGCTTAATCAATGCATGACTTTTGATAAGCAACTTCGGATGAACTTAAAACTGCTTTGCCAAGATAAAATTGCAACACTCCCCAGAGCATATCTAACACGACCACCCAAAGCACAGCCACAAAGAACATGGTAAGCCAAGCATCTAAATGTTGATTAAAAATCAATTGTGGTGCAACTGTGGCTTTCTCTGGCATCAATGTCCCGGCAGCTAACTTAGCTGCCATGTCATTTGCAGCAGCAAAAAACCCAACTCGAATATCTGAGCTAGCAATTTTCTCCCAAGCTGCTGTGCTAGTAACCACAACTAACCAGAGCAATGGCAAGCCCGTCACCCATGCGAAATTAAGTCTTCCAGACTTCACTAAAATACTCGTCGCTACACATAATGCAATTGCTGCAAGCATTTGGTTTGCAATACCAAATAGAGGCCATAAAATATTGACGCCTCCATTGGGGTCGATCACTCCGATATATAAGAAGTAACCCCACCCCGCAACGACTAGTGCACTGCTGATTAATACTGAAGGCCACCATGATGTCTGGGCCATTTTTGGCCAAATATTACCCAGCATATCTTGCAACATAAAACGTCCAACGCGAGTTCCTGCATCCAAGGTGGTTAAAATAAAAATTGCCTCAAACATAATGGCAAAGTGATACCACATTGCCAATAAACCTTTACCAAACAAACTACCGAAAATACTCGCCATTCCAACGGCTAAGCTAGGTGCGCCACCGGTACGCGCAAAGAGAGATGCTTCGCCCATGTTGCTAGCCAAGGTTTTCATTTGTTCAACCGTCACTGGAAAACCCCAAGATGTAATCAAGGATACCGCCTCTGCTGCTTCCTTGCCTACAACCCCCGCAGGGCTGTTAATTGCAAAAAACACGCCAGGGTCAAGCACTGTAGCGGCAATCAAGGCCATAATAGCAACGAATGATTCGAGCAACATGCCACCGTACCCTATCATACGAATATCACGCTCATTACTTAATAATTTAGGTGTGGTCCCTGAAGAGATAAGGGCATGAAAGCCAGAAATGGCGCCACAAGCAATGGTAATAAATACAAATGGGAATAATTTACCTCCAAATATTGGTCCAGTACCATCAATGAATTGTGTTAAGGCCGGCATTTTAATTTGGGGATGCAAGGTGAAAATCGCTACTGTCAGCAATAAAATTGTACCAAGCTTCATAAAAGTCGACAGATAGTCACGAGGTGCAAGGAGGAGCCAAACAGGCATAATGGCGGCAGCAAATCCGTATGCAATCACCCACCATGCAAGGGTTAAGCCTTCATGATCAAAGAAAACACGAAGCATTGGATGATGATCTATCCACCCACCACTCATAACCGCTAACAAAAGCAAAACAACCCCAAGGACAGAAGCCTCAAGAACTTCTCCCGGACGAATATGCCGCATATAAAATCCGACCATCATGGCAATAGGAATAGTTGCTGCTACAGTAGAGGTTGCCCAAGGACTGTGTTTCATTGCATTCACAACCACTAGTCCAAGCACAGCAATTAAAATAATCATAATGGCAAATGTACCGATCAAAGCAGCTGTGCCACCAACTGGACCAATTTCATCACGCGCCATTTGTCCTAGACTACGACCGTTGCGTCTTACTGAGAAAAACAACGTCACCATGTCTTGTACACAACCACCAAGCACTGCGCCAAATAGTATCCAAAGTGTTCCTGGCAAATATCCAAACTGAGCTGCAAGCGTTGGCCCAACCAGCGGCCCCGGACCAGCAATTGCGGCAAAGTGATGCCCAAACACAATCCATTTGTTGGTAGGAATAAAATCACGCCCGTTATCTAGACGTTCGGCTGGCGTAGCTCGAGTTTCATCAACTAACAAAACCTTAGTGGCTAACCAGGCTGAATAAAAACGATATGCAATGGCATATACACAAAGTGCCGCAGTGATAAACCACAACGCATTGATAGTTTCACCACGATTAAGGGCTATGCCACATACAGCAACAGCCCCTATCAAAGCAATTAAAACCCAAATGATTTTATTTATTAATTTAATCTGCATTGTTATTTACTTTTTTTCACACGATATTAAAACAATAACCTATCCATACAGAAGTGACCTGTATTACCAAGCTAGGCACAACCTGCCAAGCGAAAACCTTGCCTCCACTCACAACGGCAGTAATCGCTTTAGAAAACGCATTAAGGGAAAATGCTGCCAAAATTGGCAACGCAGCATTTGATACAACGAGTTGACCATTCGCTACAAATGATGCGATTGAAACAGTAGGTGCATGCGCATCAACCAAGCCCACAAATGCTGATCCAACAATCAAACCAGTTTGGCCAAAATATTGATTGAGTCCTGCAGAAATCACCAACACAATAGCGATAACCCCTGCCAAAAGAAATGCTGTCTTCACACTAAATGACTGGCTGACTTTCCCTGCATCATTAACAGACTTATGCATCGCATTCAATGTTAATGCTCCACCGCATATCAACGTCGCAGCGCCCCCAAAAATTAATGGCATCGCTAATGATTTTAAGGTTGTTTGGCTAATTGCCGCCAGAATCAATGTGATCTGCAAAATCGTTGAAAAGCAGGACAAAACCGCTCCAGCAACTGCAGAACCCATTAAAGCAGGGGTCTCACGAGATCGATGACCCATTGCGCTTATAGTCGCAATACTAGAGATAAATCCAGACACCATTCCCACCAATGGCAAACCAATCCGACCTCCAATTATACGAAGGGCAAGATGGCCAAAAGCACCAATTGCCATCACCAAAATCACTACCAACCATAAGTTGTGAGGGTTGATTGCCGCAAATGGTCCCATCGTGGCATTAGGCATTAATGGCAGAATAATTAACGTAGCGCCAGACAAAATCAAAAAATCATTGAGCTCGTCTTTAGTTACGACTCCCAACACGAACCCATGAATCGGTTCTTTGGCTGATAGCAAAATTGCAGCCACCACAGCCAAACTAGCGGCCAAAACTGGTGCAGTCATAGCTAAAGCCCCTAATACAACTGTAAACAATAATGAAATCTCTGTCATCAAACCCAAACGCTCATCACGGCGGACATAAAAGGCAACCGAAGCAAATATTGCTACACAAATCAGAGAAGCAAACATCAGCCAAAAGTTCATCGAAGATGTTATCGCACCCAACATCGATGCAATCGTAAATGTTCGGATCCCTGCAAGCGTGTTATCCACCTGACCATTAGTAATTTGCACATGGCTTTTACTGCGCTCACGCTCCGCTCCTATAAGCAAACCAATGCCTAGTGCGACGCCTAAATTAAGCAAAACTGTATTATCCATCACTCCAATTGCCACTTTTATTTAACCTCATACCTATTCAATAAATAACAGTTTACAACAAGCCTCGCTCCTCGAAGGACTTCGTCTCGTTTCCAACAATAAAATGGTTAAATCTTATTTAGTAATCAAATTTTTTAGTGCATCTTTTAACATAAGCTTTATTCTGTAGATCAAACAGCAATTAAAATTGTTCCTTCCTTTTATATGCTGCCCGAGTCAAATTCGTATTAAAATGAAAGCATTACATAGTTTCAAACACTCATGCAAAAAATCAAACACTTAGTTCTAGGTATCACTGGAGGCATTGCCGCATACAAAGCGGCTGAATTGACTCGCCTATTAGTGAAAAATGGCATCACAGTTCAAGTAGTAATGACAGACGCAGCTTGTCATTTTATTACGCCAGTGACAATGCAAGCGCTTTCCGGCAGAAATGTCCATACCAAGATGTGGGATGAAAGTACTCTAAATGGAATGCCCCACATTGAACTAAGCCGTGAAGCGGATGCAATTATAGTCGCACCAGCTAGTGCCGACTTTTTGGCGAAACTGGTCAATGGTAATGCCGATGATTTGCTCTCAACCCTTTGTTTAGCTCGCGACTGTCCTCTGTTAGTTGCACCAGCAATGAACAAGCAAATGTGGGAAAGCCCGGCAACACAGCGCAACGTAACTCAACTATTAAAAGATGGGGTAATGATCATGGGCCCTGATAGTGGTGAGCAGGCTTGTGGCGAAATTGGGGTGGGTCGCATGCTCGAACCAGAAAAACTGCTGCATGATCTTTTATCAAACCTGAATGTCCAATTACCCGAAAGACCACTAACTGGGAAAAATATACTAATCACAGCAGGTCCAACGATAGAAAGAATTGATCCTGTACGTGCAATCACCAACTTAAGCTCTGGAAAAATGGGTTATAGCATTGCAGAGGCTGCGATTCATATGGGCGCAAAAGTGACATTAGTGAGCGGGCCGACTCATTTAGATGCACCGCCTGCGGTAAAACTTATAAATGTAGAAACCGCTTCAGAAATGCTAAGCGCAGTTATGGAAACCATACAAAACCAAGATATTTTTATTAGCGTAGCTGCAGTAGCCGACTATCGTCCAGCAAAAACTAGCCTAGAAAAAATCAAGAAAAGTCATACTCCTCTGAGTATAGAACTGATTCCAAATGAAGATATTCTTGGAAAAGTAGCAGCATTATCAAATGCTCCTTTTTGCGTAGGCTTTGCTGCAGAAAGTGAAAATTTATTAACTTACGCTGAAGAAAAACGTCAACGTAAGGGTCTGCCTTTAATAGTTGCGAATTTGGCGACTGAAGCCCTAGGATCAGATGAAAGCACGCTAACACTTTTGGACGACAAAGGCTCACATCCCTTGCCAAAATCTAGCAAATCTAAATCTGCTCGCGCGCTTCTAAGTCATATTGCAAAAATGCTTTAGTTTTTTAAAAGAAAGTAATTCTCATGAGTTTACAAGTCGAACTTAAAATATTAGATAGTCGCCTAAATGAAAACATGCCTTCTTACGCCACTAGTGGCTCAGCCGGTCTAGATTTACGGGCTTGTATTAATGAATCAATCACCATTAAACCTGGCGAAACAACTCTCCTCCCAACTGGAATGGCAATCCATCTTGCCAATCCGGACTATGCAGCTATGATTTTGCCGCGCTCAGGTTTAGGCCATAAACATGGGATTGTATTGGGTAATTTGGTCGGTTTAATTGATTCAGATTATCAAGGCCAGCTATTCGTTTCTTGCTGGAATAGAAGCCAAGAAGCTTTTGTTATGAATCCCATGGAACGTATAGCTCAATTAGTGATTGTTCCAATTCTGCAAGCTAACTTTACAGTAGTTGATGAATTTAACTTAAGCGATCGCGGTGAAGGCGGCTTCGGAAGCACAGGCAAACATTAATATAATTTTGCACATGTAAAATTATTCGAATTAACTTGAAAGCAAAAGCATTTTCATGGTATAAATGCGGTCTTTCGAATTTTGGTATGCAGTATCAGGAGAGTAGTATGGCGCGCGTATGTCAAGTAACCGGCAAAAAGCCGATGGTGGGAAATAACGTTTCTCACGCAAATAACAAAACAAAGCGTCGTTTTTTACCTAACTTGCAAAATCGCAAGTTTTGGGTTGAAAGCGAAAATCGTTGGATCAGTATGCGTATTACTAACGCTGCACTTCGTACTATCGACAAAAATGGCATTGATGCTGTTTTAGCTGATATGCGCGCTGCTGGCGAAAAGATTTAAGGGCTCATCATGCGTGAAAAAATTAAACTAGAATCAAGTGCTGGTACAGGTCATTTCTATACCACTACCAAAAATAAACGTACCATGCCAGAAAAAATGGAGATCAAGAAGTTTGACCCAGTTGTTCGCAAGCATGTACTTTACAAAGAAGCTAAATTAAAATAATTCGAAATAAATTCGAGTTGTTTACCTAATAAAAAACCCGCAAATAGCGGGTTTTTTATTACCAAAGTTTTTATCCATCTAATCTAAATCACATCATCCCAATTTCTGACTGATGGCTTAGCCTCTTCAATAGCGGGTTCAAATGTTGCAATTGTTTCAACTGCAGGAGTTGAAAACATTCGAACCTCTCTTTGTGGATAAGGTACAACAATGCCATGCTTCTTAAACTGACGCCAAATATCCAAGTACAAATCTGATTGCAAAGTTGCGTAACCTTCTTCAGGGTCAGCGATCCAGAAAGCAAGATTTAAGTCGATACCACTCTCACCAAAGCCTTTTACCTGAACTTCAGCTACTGGCTTTTCCAAAACCCTGCCATGTGCATTTGCAGCGCCTTTAACGATAGTCATCGCCACATCTAAGTCACTTTCATAGCTAACTTGTATTGGCATCGTTATACGACCTTTACGGTCGGTATATGAATGGTTAATCACTGCCGTCGCCATCAGAATCTCATGCGGAATCACAACTTCGGTTCCATCGAGCTTGCGAAGAATCATATAGCGGAAGCGCAACTCGCTTACAACGCCGTAATGCCCATCAACAGTAATTACATCACCGATATGCACAGAGTCATCAAGCAGAATTGCAAAACCGCTCACATAATTACTAGCAACCTTTTGCAAGCCAAAACCCAAGCCCACACCAAGTGCTCCCCCAAAGACTGACAACAAGGTGATATCAATACCTACAGCAGACATGGCAATTAATATGGCCATAATTGAAAGCGCAATACGAATAAGCTTAGATAAAACAACGCGAACATTCACATCAATTCTTTCTGCGCGCATCATTTTATTTTCAATAAGACGGCTTAATGAGAGTGATACAAACAGCGTAAATAATATGGTGAGGATCCCTTGAAGGACCAGTAAGGCGTTAAGATGAGACTTGCCCACCTTAAATGTAATATCTTCCAAAAAATTGAGAATCTGTATCCAAAAACCACTCAAATAAAGCGCTAAAACTACCCAAATAAGTCTGGAAATAAAACTCTCCATTGTGTGGATCCAACCACCCTCAGTGAAGATGTAGCGGAGCCCATAGACACTCAAACGAATCGCAACCATCGCCCACAACACATTAACCGTCAATACCAATAAGCTGACATGTTGCAGTTGGCTCAAGACATAACTACCAATATAAACAAGCACGAGAGAGAATAATGGAAACATAACGCGGTTAAAGCCACCGATGCCAATTTTCCAGCTTTCAGGTGCATGTAACTTCACATAAGAACGAGATAGGCCAGTTAATATCCAGGCAGTTGCAAGGCTCGCAGCTATTACAGCAAATTGCCAAAGCATGACTGCCTTAGGCAAGTCCTCAAGTAACTCAGACCAAAGTAGATGCATTTCTGTATTCATCGTAAAAATATCGCCGCTAAACCAAGAAAAATAAAGAAACCACCGCTATCAGTCATTGCTGTAATCAACACGCTGGAGCCAACCGCAGGGTCTCGACCAAACTTTGTCATCACTAAAGGAATCATCACGCCCATAATCGCGGCAAGAAGCAGATTAAGCGTCATCGCAGCGGTCATCACAACACTTAAAGTTGTATTTTGGTAGAGCGCAAAAGCAATACCACCTAGAACACTTCCCCAAATCAACCCATTCAACAAACTTACGCCAAGTTCTTTTTTAAGTAAGGATTGCATGTTATGTGAAGCAATTTGACCAAGTGCTAGGCCACGAACAATCATCGTGGTTGTTTGATTGCCAGAGTTACCGCCAATACCAGCAACGATAGGCATCAAAGCTGCTAAAGCTACGGTCTTTTCAATGGAACCTTCAAACAAACCAATAACACGAGATGCAATCAGCGCAGTCACTAAATTAACCGCCAACCATGTCCAACGGTTTTGCACAGACTTCCAAACTGAGGAGAATAAATCCTCCTCCTCTCGCAAACCTGCCATAGAAAGCATATCACTTTCAGCTTCTTCACGAATATAGTCCATCACCGTATCAACGGTTAAACGACCCACTAACTTATTATTTTCATCAACTACAGGCGCAGTTACCAAGTCATAGCGTTCGAAAGCTTTAGAAGCATCATCAGCTAAATCCTCAGGATGAAACACAACTGGGTCGTCTGCCATAATGTCTGCAACGCCCAAATCTAGATCCTTTACCACCAAGCGCTTTAATGGCAACACTCCACGAAGAATGTCGTGCCTATCTACCACAAACAACTTGTCGGTATGATCAGGCAAAGTGCCAATCCTTCGCAGGTATCGAAGTGCTACTTCCAGCGTAATGTCCTCGCGGATGGTCACGATATCGAAGTCCATTAATGCGCCTACAGCATCATCTGGATAAGCAAGAGCAGACTTTAATCGCTCGCGATTTTGAAAGTCTAGACTATCCAACAGCTCATGGAGAACGTCTGTTGGTAAATCAGGTGCTAAATCAGCAAGTTCATCTGTATCTAACTGCTCTGCCGCAGCAAGAAGCTCTTCGCTATCCATGTCAGCGATAAGCGTTTGACGAACGGCATCTGAAACCTCAAGGAGAATTTCACCATCACGCTCGGCTTTAACTAATTCCCAAACATCTAAACGTTGCTCTAGTGGAAGGGCCTCTAGGATGTGAGCAACGTCTGCAGGGTGAAGCTGATCAAGCTTCTTCTGAAGTAGGGTAAGGTTTTGCTTGTGAACGATGGATTCCACTAGCGACTGTTTAGGCATGTCTAATTCTTGCTTATGCACAAGATCTTCAATAAGCTTGTGCTTATCCAGCAAGTGAATAACTTGTTGGAGACTTTCTTGTAAGCTTTCTTTAATTTCCGGTGCTTCTGCCATTACGTATACTCGCAGAGAATTATTTAATGCATAAAAAATGTCTAAACGCTAATTGTTACAGCTACTTTTGATGTTATATCATAACTAACAATAAGATTTTATAAATCTATATTTGACACCCCAAAACACATGGAAAAAGATTACGTTTTATATGGAACGAGTGCCTGCCATCTATGCGAAATGGCAGAAGCGATTCTTGGTCCAATCA
>CAIVUE010000036.1 GCA_903909015.1 uncultured Methylophilaceae bacterium | reverse complement strand
CTAATATTAGCTGGTGAGCGCCCAAGCATACGTTTTGCTTCCGCGCCAACTGCTAATAATGTTTTTTTACCTGAAGGACCTCCTTCTTGACGAATCGCCACTACAGAGGGCTCATCAAGAACTATTCCTTTACCACGGACGTAAATTAAGGTGTTAGCCGTACCTAAGTCGATAGCGATATCATTAGAAAAATAACTTTTTAGAAAACCAAACATTGTCTTTGCATCCTTAGTGAGCAGCTAAAAATAAATAACAGTTTTGAAATGATCACATCCCGCCACTGAAGTTATATGTAAAATCAAGCTATAATACCTTATATATAACAAAAATTTAAGATTTGAGAGTACAAATGTCACTTAATAGTGCTGATATTAAACGTATCGCTCATTTAGCACGCATTGAAGTTAACGACACAGAAGCAGAAGCCACTTTAAGTAAGCTCACTGGCATTCTTGGCCTAATTGAACAAATGCAAGCAGTCGATACGACAGGGATTGTTCCAATGTCGCATTCACAAGACGTAACACAACGGCTTCGTGAAGATGTTGTCACAGAAACGAACCAACGTGAATTGTTTCAATCTATAGCTCCCTCAGTTGAAGAGGGTCTATATCTTGTTCCTAAAGTCATCGAATAAAAATACAAATGATTAATAAAAGCCTCAAACAACTTGGCGCGATGCTCCAAGGTAAAGAAATTTCAAGTGTCGAGCTAACGCAAGAATTTTTAAACAGGATTGACCGACTTAATCCTGCAATTAATGCGTTTATCACATTAGATAAAGACCGAACACTTGCTCAAGCAAAGCGCGCGGATGAGATGTTATCTGCTGGGAAAGGCACAGCCTTGACTGGACTACCTATCGGCCAAAAAGATATTTTTGTAGCTAAAGGTTGGAGAACAACTTGCGGCTCAAAAATGCTCGAAACATTTATCGGACCATATGATGCTGACATCATTGAACGATTTGATGCCTCAGGAGCAGTCAATTTGGGTAAAACCAATATGGACGAATTTGCGATGGGTTCATCTAACGAGACTAGCTATTTTGGAAAAGTCCAAAATCCATGGGATAGAAGTCGTGTCCCTGGCGGCAGTTCTGGTGGCAGTGCTGCGGCTGTTGCGGCAAGACTATGTGCTGCGGCAACCGGAACAGATACTGGCGGATCAATTCGCCAACCCGCTTCTTTATGTGGCCTATCCGGTCTAAAACCAACCTATGGGCTAGCTTCACGTTTTGGCATGATTGCATTTGCATCTTCATTAGACCAATCCGGTCCGATGGCAAAATCATGCGAAGACATGGCATTGATGATGAACGTCATCACAGGCTTTGATAAACGCGATTCAACCAGTTTAAATCGTGAAAAAGAAGATTACACCCGCGACTTAAACAAACCACTTGCTGGCTTGAAAGTTGGTTTACCAAAAGAGTATTTTGCTGAAGGCCTGGGCGCAGATGTTGCCAAAGTGGTTCAAGAAGCAATTGCTGAGTACAAAAAACTTGGCGCTGAAATGGTCGACATCAGTTTACCAAACACCCAATTGTCTATCCCGGTGTATTACGTGCTCGCTCCAGCAGAAGCTTCAAGCAATTTATCGCGTTTTGATGGCGTTCGTTATGGCCATCGCGCTAAAGAATATGGCGACCTTATGGACATGTATTGTAAGAGTCGTGCAGAAGGCTTTGGGGCTGAAGTTAAACGTCGGATTTTAATTGGCACTTACGTGTTAAGCGCTGGTTACTACGATGCTTATTACTTAAAAGCTCAACAGATTCGCCGTTTAATTGCGCAAGATTTTGAAAATGCATTCAAACAATGCGACATCATCATGGGGCCAACTGCACCCTCCACGGCCTTTAAAACCGGAGAAACGGCAGATGATCCTGTTGCGATGTATCTTCAAGACATTTACACCATTGCAGTTAACTTGGCTGGGTTGCCAGGCATGAGCATTCCTGCTGGCTTTGCCCCTAGTGAAGACGGCAAACGTCTGCCTGTTGGCTTACAAATTATCGGTAATTATTTTGATGAAGCTCGGATGCTTAATGCTGGCCATGCTTATCAACAAGCCACAGATTGGCACACACAAATGCCAGAGGGAATTGAATAATGGAATGGGAAGTCGTTATCGGGTTAGAAACTCATACCCAATTACAAACCAAAACTAAAATCTTTAGTGGTGCTTCTACAGCATTTGGCTCAGAACCAAATACACAAGCCTGTGTGGTGAGCTTGGCATTGCCTGGCGTACTGCCTGTATTGAATCAAGAGGCAGTAAAATGCGCCATTAAATTCGGCTTAGCAGTGAATGCAGAAATTTCACCCCGCTCAGTATTTGCGCGTAAAAATTACTTCTATCCAGATTTGCCTAAGGGCTACCAAATAAGCCAATACGAATTACCAGTGGTTGGTAAGGGCAGCATGACCATTCAAGTGGGTAGTGGCGAAAAAGCCTACGAAAAAACGATCCGCATTACACGAGCACACTTAGAAGAAGATGCTGGCAAATCAGTACATGGTGCGCAAGAAGGTATGTCAGGGATCGACCTCAATCGTGCAGGGACACCATTACTCGAAATCGTCACTGAACCAGACATGCGATCAGCGGCTGAAGCTGTAGCCTACGCTAAAAAACTCCATGATTTAGTGCAATGGATAGGCATCTGTGACGGCAACATGCAAGAAGGTAGCTTCCGCTGTGACGTCAACGTTTCAGTGCGCCCTAAGGGTTCTGAAAAACTCGGTACGCGCCGGGAAATTAAGAACTTGAACTCATTTAAGTTTATGCAACAAGCGATTGAGTTCGAAACTCGTTGGCAAATTGAAACGCTAGAAGATGGTGGCACAATTCAACAAGCAACCGTTCTATTTAATCCGGATACTGGCGAAACTCGCGCTATGCGAAGCAAAGAAGAAGCGAACGATTATAGGTACTTCCCAGATCCTGACTTGCTACCACTGGCTATTTCAGAAAGCGACATTAGCGCCGTTAAAGCAGAAATGCCTGAATTGCCAGAAGCCATGAAAGCGCGCTTCGAAGCGCAATTTGGTTTAGCGCATTATGATGCCAATGCGCTTACTGGATCCCGCGCTACAGCTGATTACTTTGTCGCCACTGTGAATGCGGGCAGCGATGCTAAATTAGCAGCTAATTGGGTCATGGGAAGTATCTCAGCTAAACTCAATGCAGAAGATAAAGAAATTTCAGAATCTCCAATTTCCTCAATCGCTTTAGCAAGTCTGATCAAACGTATTCAAGATGGCACCATTTCGAATAACGCAGCCAAACAAGTTTTCGAGGCAATGTGGACTGGTGAAGGCGATGCAGATCAAATCATCGAGAGCAAAGGCTTAAGACAAGTGTCGGATACAGGTGCAATTGAAGCGATTGTAGATGAAGTACTTGCTGCCAATGCATTAATGGTTGAAGAGTTTAAGGCTGGAAAAGAAAAAGCTTTTAACGCACTTGTTGGTCAAGCTATGAAAGCTTCAAAAGGCAAAGCCAACCCTGCACAAGTTAATGAAATACTGAAAAAGAAACTTGGCGCATAAAATAAAAAGGGCGATTAAATCGCCCTTTTTATCATGTAAAAAAACTAAACCCCATAAGTTTTACGATAGGCTTGAACTGCTGGTTTAAAGGCGGCTAAGTCCGCCCTATCGTCTAAAAAAGTAATTAAGTCGGCCAAGGTGGCAATTTTAATGACTGGGATGCCACTGTCTTTTTCGACTTCTTGCACTGCTGACAAATCACCCAATCCTCGCTCTTGCCGGTCGATCGCTATTGCAACACCGGCTGGAATTGCTTTTGCTGCTTTAATCATATCAACAGATTCGCGTACTGATGTTCCTGCGGAAATCACATCATCCACAATCAACACGCGTCCTTGCAATGGTGCGCCGACAATCGTACCGCCTTCGCCATGATCTTTGGCTTCTTTACGATTGTAAGCATAAGGAAAATTGTGCCCTAGCCTAGCCAAGGCAATCGAGATAGTGGCGGCCAAGGTAATCCCTTTGTAGGCTGGGCCAAACAACATATCAAACTTGACGTCAGATTTTATAATCGCTGCGGCATAAAACTCACCTAGCTTCATCAAACTTTCACCATCATTAAACAAGCCGGCATTAAAAAAATAAGGGCTCATGCGACCGGCTTTTGTTTTAAACTCTCCAAAGCGGAGCACCTGTTTTTTAATGGCAAAATCGATAAACTGCTCGGTAAAATCTGTCTGTTCTGCTGGCATATCTGTCTTATAAAATCTTTAAGGAATTATCTTGCTTAGAATTATATCCGCAAATCTCAACGGCATCCGCTCTGCAGCGAATAAAGGTTTTTTAACTTGGATGCAAAAACAAAATGCCGACTTCGTTTGCCTACAAGAACTAAAAGCTCAAGAGGCTGATATGTCTCCAGAAATGCTCACGCCGAGCGGATATACAGGCTACTTTCATTATGCAGAAAAAAAGGGTTATAGCGGCGTTGGGGTTTTCAGCAAACATCAACCAGACAATGTGATAATTGGCCTAGGCTTTGAGGATATTGATGCCGAAGGCCGATATATCGAATTGCAATTTGAAAATCTTAATGGCAAAAAAATGAGTATTGTTTCGCTCTACCTGCCATCAGGTTCTAGCGGTGAAGATAGACAGCAGGTGAAGTTCAGTGTGATGAAACGCTTTTATCCACACTTAGAAGCCCTCAAAGCGAGCGGACATGAAGTGGTTGTCTGCGGTGATTGGAACATTGCGCACCAAGAAGCGGATCTTAAGAACTGGAAAGGCAACAAAAAGAATTCTGGCTTTTTACCAGAAGAACGTTCTTGGATGACTGACATATTTAACAAGCTCGGCTGGCTCGATGCTTACCGAAAAGTCCACCCTGACACCACAGATGCTTGCTATACATGGTGGAGCAACCGTGGCCAAGCTTGGGATAAAAATGTGGGGTGGCGGATTGACTATCAAGTGACTACACCCCTGATTGGCAACACAGCCTCTCATTGTGAAATTTATAAAGCAGAACGCTTTAGCGACCATGCGCCACTCACCATCAACTACAATCTTTAAGGGCTAGCATGAGTCTCGTCACCAAAAAACTATCCTTCCTTGATCGCTACCTAACCGTCTGGATTTTTGCAGCGATGGCCATTGGCATTGCTGCAGGCTACTTCCTTCCCGACATAGGCGTCTTCATCAATAAATTCCAAATGGGGACGACCAATATACCAATCGCCATTGGATTAATCTTAATGATGTACCCGCCTTTTGCTAAGGTCCGATACGAAGACTTACCCAAAGTCTTCAGCAATAAAAAAATATTTGGCTTATCGATTCTCATGAACTGGATTGTTGCGCCCTTGTTCATGTTTTTCCTAGCCATTATCTTTGTTCCAAATAACCCGCAATACATGGCTGGATTAATTTTAATAGGCATAGCGCCTTGCATTGCGATGGTGATTGTATGGAACGATATCGCCAAAGGCTCTCCAGAATATGCGGCTGGCTTAGTGGCGTTTAACGCCATTTTTCAAGTACTATTTTTTAGCGTTTACGCTTATGTATTTCTCACGATATTGCCGCCAGTATTTGGGCTAACCGGTGTCAGCATCAACATCACCATGCGTGAAATTGCCGAAACGGTAATGATCTACCTTGGCATTCCCTGCCTCACAGGAATGCTAACTCGATTCGTCATGCTTAAATTTGTGAGCAAAACTTGGTATCACGAAAACTTTGTTCCTAAGATTGGCAAAATCACTTTAGGGTCGCTACTCTTTACTATCGTTGTGATGTTCAGCCTCAAAGGAAAACTGATCATTAGCATTCCTATGGATGTCGTCACCATAGCAATTCCCTTGCTCATCTATTTTATGGTGATGTTTGTGGTCACATTTTTGATCACGGGGAAAATGGGCATCGATTACCCAAGATGTTGCACGCTCTCATTCACAGCCGCGAGTAATAATTTTGAATTAGCCATTGCCGTAGCGATCGCCGTATTTGGGATCAACTCAGGTGCAGCTTTTGCTGCAGTGATTGGTCCATTAGTGGAAGTGCCCATTATGGTCAGTCTGGTATCTATAGCGCTCATGATTAAAAAGAAATATTTTTAGAAATACATCGAATAGAAATAAAAAAGCCCGCAAATGCGGGCTTTTTTATAACAAAATTTGATGTTTAGAATGGAATATCATCTTCAAAGGCATCAAAATCTCCACCACTAGCTGGTGCAGAAGCTGGTGCTGATTGTGAAGGACGCGCTGCAGTTTGTTGTGAAGGAGATGGCATGCTTTGATCTTCATCCATCGCTTCATATGTATTGCTACCGCCGCCATCACGACCACCTAACATTTGCATTTGATCGGCAATAATTTCTGTTGTGTAACGGTCTTGGCCTTCTTTAGTTTGCCATTTGCGTGTTTGCAAACGACCCTCTACATAGACAGGACGACCTTTTTTTAGATATTCACCAGCAATTTCAGCCAATTTACGGTACATCACAATATTGTGCCATTCAGTGCGTTCTTGTTTTTGACCGCTTTTATCTTTCCAACTATCAGTGGTAGCAATACTAAAGTTACAAACCGCTTCGCCATTCGGCATAAAGCGTACTTCTGGGTCACGACCCAAATTGCCCACCAAAATTACTTTATTTACTGATGCCATATTTTTACTCTCCTATTAATTTCAGCGCGGCAGCTTCATCCCAATTTTGCTGCAAATCCACTTTTAAAATCACCATGCCTTCATCGGCTAACACCACTGTTTCACGAACGCCTGACAATGCTGCGAGTTTTGTTGCTAATGTCTTCGCTTTAGCCTCGCTCATTTCTTTGATGTGAAACATCCTACTTTTTACTGCTGGCGGCGCCTTCATGCTCAATCCGAATAGCAACCATAATGCCATTAAAACACTACAAAAAACAAATACTGATGAATAGCCATAATAGTGAGATAAGTAACCACCAACGGTACCGCCCACAAACACTCCCAATGATTGGGTTGTATTGTAAACGCCAATTGCTGTCCCTTTAGAAGCGGCAGGGGCGATTTTAGTAATAATGGACGGCAACGATGCCTCGAGCACATTAAATGCCACAAAATATGCCCCAAGGGAAAATACAATCCCCCAGAAATAATCAATGGAGAAAGCGAATGCTAATTGTGCTGCCAGCATGACAGCAATCGCCCCAACAAAAACTTGTTTAAGTTTTGCCTTTTTCTCTCCATAGATAATGGCAGGCACCATCAGCACAAATGAAGCCACCAAGACCGGCAAGTAAATGAGCCAGTGGTCGTTGGCCCCCATCCCACTTGTTTTCTTAATTGCGAATGGGACAACAACAAACATCGCCATTTGGGCTGCATGTAGAGCGAAGATCCCAAAATTCAATCGCAATAGTTGCGTATCTTTTAACACCTCTTTGAGCTTACCTGTTTTAGCTTGAGCATCTGAGTGAAAGCTACTCGTAACCGGATCTGGTACGACAAATTTCACCACAAAAATTGCCATGGCAGCTAAAACTGCTGTCATCAAAAAGATCCCTGGAACACCAATCCATTGGTTAAGTACGGGGCCTAAAATTAAAGACATCGCAAACGTAATTCCGATGGTACCTCCAATCATCGCCATCGCTTTAGTACGATGCTCTTCTCTTGTGAGATCGGCGACTAAGGCAGTGACCGCAGCAGAAACCGCCCCTGCGCCTTGAATGCTTCGGCCTAAAATAATCATGGGCAAATCATGGGCAAATCCAGCGACTAAGCTTCCAATGACAAATAAAACTAATCCAACATAAATGACGCGTTTACGACCAAACCGGTCTGAGGCAATACCAAAAGGCAATTGAAAAATAGCTTGTGTCAGGCCGTATGCGCCGAGGGCCAAACCAATCATTAAATGACTTTTACCACCAGGAAGTGTTTCAGCATAAATCGCAAAAATCGGCAAAATCAGGAACATGCCGAGCATGCGTAATCCGTAAATTGAAGCCAAACTAATGCTGGCACGCAACTCTGTTGAATTCATTTTGTCTATTGAAGGCATGGATGACATTAAATTGTTTAACTTTATCTTTTAACTTGCGTATATTAACAGGTTGCCCACTTTATTTGATGTGCACTTAAAAAGACTTCGTAGCGATTGAGTATCTTTTCGCATCATCCTTAGGCAACTTTCTGTTTTAATAAATTATTTTAGGCTATACATAAATTGATGGATTTCATACGTATTCGCGGTGCCCGCACGCACAATCTTAAAAATGTTTCACTAGATTTGCCAAGAAACAAAATGATTGTGATTACCGGACTGTCTGGTTCAGGTAAATCTTCACTCGCGTTCGACACCCTTTATGCTGAAGGTCAGCGCCGGTATGTAGAGTCTTTATCCGCTTATGCCCGTCAATTCTTAGCTCGCATGGATAAACCAGACGTGGACTTGATTGAAGGCTTATCTCCAGCCATTTCTATCGAACAAAAGTCGACCTCTCATAACCCACGTTCAACCGTGGGAACGGT
>CAIVUE010000035.1 GCA_903909015.1 uncultured Methylophilaceae bacterium | reverse complement strand
GCACATCCATTAAGCAATGTGGATAAAACTGTTAATAAAAATATTAAAAAAATATTTGATTTGATCATTTTACAGGTCGTTAAATTTAGAAGCTTACTTGTGAACCGAGCTCTACTACTCGGTTTGGCGGTAATTTGAACTGATTGGTAATCGTTTCTGCAGATCTAAAAAGTCCAATGAATATTTTCTTGCGCCAAGTTGCCATATCAGGACTTTCACAAGCGATTAGAATTTCTTTACCAACAAAAAACGAAGTGTCCATAGGATCAAGCTCTAAGCCTTGAGCGGCGCATAATTCCAAATCACGAGGCAAATTAGGCTCGTCTTTGAAACCGTAATTGACTGTTACGCGGTAGAACTCATACGGCAACTTTTCAACTAAAACCAGCTCTTCTTTAGGGGCGTGAGGAAAGTCGGAGAATTTAACCGTGAGTATCACGACTTTCTCATGGAGTACTTTGTTGTGTTTGAGGTTATGCAACATGGCATGGGGAACGCCATCTGGGTTTGGTGTCATAAACAGTGCTGTGCCTGGTACCCTTGCTGGAGGGTGTTGACCAATTGCTTCGATAAATGGGTTTAGCTCCATCGCCTCATTTTTCAAATGCTTATAAAGCAACGAGCGCCCAGTTTTCCAAGTAATCATTAGTGTGTAAATTAAAATACCAATAATTAATGGAACCCAACCGCCATCTGGGATTTTAAGAAGTGTGGCCCCAAAAAATGCTATATCGACGGATAGAAAAACAAGAATTAGAAAGCCAGTACGATATTTCCCCCATCCCCAAATTTTGTAGAAAACGAAGCCTGCTAGTAAGGAGGTAATAACCATGTTTCCGGTTACTGCGATTCCGTAGGCCGCCGCTAAATTTCCTGATGATTTAAATCCAACTACTAATGCCATCACCGCTAACATTAGGCCCCAATTTATACGAGGCATGTAAATCTGACCTTCTTGACTCTCTGAAGTGTGCTCTACGTGCATGCGGGGCAGGTAGCCAAGCTGTAACGCTTGCCGTGAAATTGAGTAAGCGCCTGTAATTACAGCTTGTGATGCAATCACCGTCGCCACCGTTGCTAAAATGATCATAGGAAATAGCATCCAGTCAGGTGCGAGCAAATAGAATGGATTTTTGATTGCTTCATGGTTGCTGAGTAATAAAGCACCTTGGCCGAAGTAATTCAGAATCAATGCGGGTAAAACGAGTAGGGTCCAGCCGAGGCGAACTGGAGCTCGTCCAAAGTGCCCCATGTCTGCATAAAGCGCTTCAGCCCCCGTGACACACAATACAACTGAACCTAATGCGACGAATCCAAGCCAAGGGTCTAATTGGAAAAAGTGAATGCCGTAGATTGGATTTAGCGCATAAAGTACAGATGGGTTTTGAATAATGCTATTAAAACCGAGTATTCCAAGAACTCCAAACCAAATAAGCATGATTGGGCCAAAAAATGCACCAACCACAGCCGTTCCTTTACTTTGAGCCCAGAATAAGCCGAAAAGAACTAAAAGTGTAAAAGGAATAATAAGGGGGTGAAGTGCTGGCGTGGCAATTTCCATGCCCTCTACGGCAGAAAGTACAGAAATGGCTGGCGTAATAATACCGTCAGCGTAGAACATACATGCCCCTAAAATACCAAGAAGCATGATGCCGTGCTGCTCTTTAAGATTGCTGCCAGTTTTTCTAATTGCGAGTGCTAAAAGCGCCATGATGCCACCTTCGCCACGATTGTCTGCACGCATAATAAAAGTAACGTATTTTAGTGAGACCACCATAATTAGCGACCACGCAATTAGGGATAAAAT
>CAIVUE010000034.1 GCA_903909015.1 uncultured Methylophilaceae bacterium | reverse complement strand
TCTGGGTTGTACAATCAAACAATACCTATTTAACTCATGCAAAAACTCAATAAAAAAGCCAAGCATTGCTTGGCTTTTTTATTGAGGTTTTGCAGTTATCGACTAACTTCTAAGGGCCTAGCTTCTGCTGCTAGTTTATCCAGCACACCATTCACATATTTGTGGCCATCTGTTCCACCATATAATTTAGCAAGTTCTACGCCTTCATTAATTGCAACTCGATATGGGATGCTAACATCAAAAATTAATTCAAAAGCTGAAATTAACAAAATTGCATGTTCGATCGGACTAAGCTCGGCTATTGGTCGATCCAAAAACTTAGTAATGCGCGTATCTAATTCTTGAATGTTGCTATAAACCCCTTCCAATAAACTTCTAAAATAAGTTTCATCAGCACGATTAAAATCATCTTCATCAGCCATCTCACGAATAATCATTCGCAACTCTTTAGGACTCAATAAATATTGATACAAGCCTTTTAATGCAAGCTCACGTGATTTGCGACGATTTCCTGCAGGCTTATGTGATTTACTAGCCATTTGTTTTTGATTGTCGCTCATATTGCCTTCAGTAAATTAACCATTTCAATTGCAACTTCAGCTGCTTCAGCACCTTTAACATCTATACGAGATAGAGCTTGCTCATCATTCTCTGTTGTTAAAATGGCATTTGCAATCGGAATGCCGTATTGCAGTTGCACCTCAGAGACACCTCGGGCAGATTCATTTGAAACCACTTCGAAATGGTAAGTCTCCCCACGAATAATCGCACCCAAAGCTACCAAGGCATCAAATTTCTCACTATTTGCCATTTCTTGTAACACCACCGGAGTCTCAAGCGCGCCTGGGACTGTAGCCAAAGTTATATCTTCGGCAGCAACACCTAAAGCCAACAATCTAGCTTCACATGCTTTTAATAAGCCCTCACCTACTTCAGGATTAAAACGGGAAAGAACAATACCAACTTTAAGGCCTCTACCATCAACATTTTTCTCAATAATATTCAACAACGACCCCTTTTTTACTCTTTTGCATTTTAATAATGCGTAATGATACCACTAAGCAGAGAAGAGACTAAAAAGCACTAGGATTCTAACAACTTTAATAAGCATGATAATTGTCATTAAAGTGTCACAATAAATTCATATAGTGTCTTTAATTGTGATAAAACATCATCTAAGTGAGAGACTAATTTTATGGCTGCAAATATATTAATTGTTGAAGACGAACCTGCAATTCAAGAGTTACTTGCGCTTAATCTATCGCAAGCGGGTCATAATCCAATTCGTGCACTTTCTGTAGAACAGGCTCAAATGCTGATGCGTGACGCTCTACCTGATCTGATCATTCTGGATTGGATGTTGCCTGGCATGAGTGGTATTGAGTTTGCGAGAAAACTCAAGACTGACGAACTTACAAAAGTGATTCCAATAATAATGCTTACTGCTCGTGGTGAGGAGTCAGATAAAATTCGTGGGTTAGAAGTGGGTGCGGATGATTATGTGACTAAACCTTTTAGCCCCCGCGAACTAAACGCTCGAATCAAGGCTGTACTTCGTCGACGTGCCCCGCAAATGACAGACGATCCAATTGAATCACATGGCCTTCGCTTAGACCCAACAACACACCGTGTAACTGGGAATAAAAAAACCATTGAACTTGGCCCAACAGAATTCAAATTATTACATTACTTAATGTCAAATCCTGAACGTGTCCATTCTCGAAGCCAGGTACTAGATCGTGTATGGGGAGATAAAGTTTTCGTTGAGGATCGAACTGTTGACGTCCATATTCGCAGGTTAAGACTTGCACTTGAACAAACTGGCCATGAAGATTTAATTCAAACTGTACGTGGTGTTGGCTACCGTTTTTCAGCACAATAGATCATAATATGCAGGCCTTCATTTCATGATTGAATAGCCTTGCAAGATATCCGCTGGAGAGCGTTTTGGCTGATTCTTAGCCTCACTTTTATCTGCCTCATTATTTGGGCTGCGCAAAGCGCTGAGTCTGCCCTTTTAGTATTCTCACTAGGCATCGTTCTATATCTTTTTCACCATTTGTATTGGCTAGGCAAACTTCTTGATTGGTATAAAAAACCAGACATAAACTCGATGCCAATTGGAGCTGGTGCTTGGGAGGACGTATTCGCCACTATTTATCATGAGCAACGTCGTCATAATCGAAGCAAGATTCAGCTTAGCTCCGCTTTAGATCGTTTTAGACATGCAGCTAGTGCACTTCCTGACGGCGTTGTGCTTTTGGATGACGATAATAAAATTGAGTGGTGCAACAAACCTGCTGAACAACAATTGGGACTAATGCTAAAACAAGACATTAACAAACCGATTGTCTACCTAGTTCGAAATGCAGAGTTCATCAAATATTTAGAGCACCATGTAGACATCGAACCAATAAAACTAAAGTCCTGGATCAGGCTGGACGTTACTTTAGAAATTCAATTGGTCGCTTTTGGAAGTAGCCAAAAACTACTTATCAGCAGAGATGTCAGTCAACAAGAAAAACTAGAGCATATGCGAAGAGATTTCATCGCAAATGTCTCGCATGAACTTAGAACCCCACTTACTGTAGTAGGTGGCTTTCTTGAAACGCTTAGCGATATGGATGGAGCAGTTCCTGAAAATCTGCGTAATTATTTTGGAATGATGCAAGAGCAAACGAGTCGAATGCGTTTATTAATTGAAGACTTACTAACATTGTCCCAATTAGAAAGTGGCGCAACCTCGCTCGACGAGGCTGAGTTAGATGTATATGCATTACTCAGTAATATCCTGAATGAAGCTAAAAGTCTTAGTAATGGCCAGCATACGATTTCACTTGAGGCAAACCAAACACTGGCATTAGTAGCATCTAACCAAGAGCTTCATAGTGCGTTTGGCAATTTAGTAGGCAATGCTGTTCGTTACACTCCGGATGGCGGAAGCATTAGTATTAAATGGGAAGAAATAAATCAAGAAGCCATTTTTAGTGTTACTGACACCGGGTTAGGCATTGAACAACAACATATTGATAGACTGACTGAACGCTTCTACCGTGTCGATCGAAGTCGCAGTAGGGGGACTGGGGGCACGGGATTAGGCCTTTCTATCGTCAAGCATATATTAAACCGCCATCAAGCTCGCTTAGAAATCATCAGTGAGTATGGCAAAGGCAGTACATTTAAAGCGGTGTTCCCAAAAACTAGAATAGTTCATAAGCAAACTGCGATGATTAAGTAATTTATTTGGCCATAATAAAAAAGCGCGGCATCTTTTAAAATGTCGCGTTTTTTTATAGTTAGCTGTTTAGAGCAGAACTTTTTCTATCCCCCCATTATTAGCTTTTTCAACATAATCCTGCATCCAGTTTTCACCAAGCAAATGTTTTGCCATCTCAACTACAATGTAATCGGACTTGATACCTGTATCTTCACCATAACGAGATAAGCCCTGCAAGCAACTTGGGCATGAGGTCAGAATTTTAACATCTTGTTCTGGAGTGCCTGGAGTCAATCCAAGCTTAGTCATACCCTTTTCCAATTCCTCTTGTTTTCGCATTTTTACCTGCGTTGCAATATCTGGACGACTCACCGCAAAAGTACCTGACTCCCCACAGCAACGTTCATTCAAGGCAACATCTTGACCCATTAATGCATTAGTAACTTTAAGTGGAGCATAAGTCTTCATCGGACTATGGCAAGGGTCGTGATACATATAACGAGTTCCACTAACACCATCTAATTTCATGCCTTTTTCCATCAAATACTCGTGGATATCAAGCAAGCGACAACCTGGAAATATTTTCTCAAACTCATACTTTTGCAATTGATCCATGCAAGTGCCACATGACACAATTACTGTCTTAATGTCTAGATAATTCAGCGTATTAGCAATTCGGTGGAACTGCACACGATTTTCTGCAGTAATTTGCTGACCCTTATCATGATTACCGCTAGCTGTTTGTGGGTAGCCACAGCACAAATACCCTGGGGGCAGAACTGTTGTTGCGCCAACCTCATAAAGCATAGCTTGAGTTGCTAAGCCAACAGTTGAGAACAAGCGCTCAGATCCACATCCTGGAAAATAAAATACCGCATCCCCCTCTTCGCCCATTTTCTTAGGGTCACGGATAACAGGAACCATCTTGTCATCCTCAATACCCAATAAGGCACGAGATGTTCTAGTTGGCATAGCCTTTGGCATAGGCCGATTCAAGAAATGAATTACCTGTGATTGAATATCAGGCTTACCCAATGTTGATGGAGGTCGTTTTTTAAATCCTCTTAACAAACCAAACCTATTAAGAACATTATGTCCTAGCCTTTGAGCTTTGTAGCCAATTCCCACCATGAATCCTCGCATCAATTTGATTGTTGCGGGGTCCTTGATGTTAAGAAAAGTCATTGCTAGAGAGGTGCCAGGATTAAAATGCTTCTTGCCCTGCTCACGTAAAAAGTTACGCATTGCAATAGACACATCGCCAAAATCGATATCCACAGGGCAAGGATTAAAACACTTATGGCACACTGTACAATGATCAGCTACATCGTTAAATTCATCAAAGTGTTTTAGCGAAATACCACGACGCGTTTGCTCCTCATAAAGGAAAGCTTCAATAAGCAACGATGTACCAAGAATTTTATTCCGAGGGCTATATAGCAAATTGGCACGCGGCACATGAGTGGTACAAACAGGCTTGCATTTACCACAACGCAAACAATCACTTATAGAGTCAGCTATATCGCCAATTGCCGATTGTTCCATAATAATGGACTCTTGCTCTAGCAAACCAAAGCTTGGAGTGTAGGCCCTATCCAAACCTGACCCAGCCATTAACTTACCTTTGTTAAATCGACCTTCTGGGTCAACCTTTTGCTTATAGGCTGCGAAAGTAGAAATAGTCTTTTCATCTAAAAAAGCCATTTTGGTAATACCAATACCATGTTCACCAGAAATTACACCATCTAGATCCCCAGCTAGTTTCATTATGCGCGCCACTGCAGTATGAGCTGCATGCATCATTTCATAGTCGTCTGAATTCACAGGAATATTAGTATGGACATTGCCATCACCAGCATGCATGTGAAGAGCAACGAATACTCGGCCCTTAAGAACCTGTTGATGAATTTCATCACACCGCTCAAGAACCCTTTGATATTCTCTTCCAGCAAAAATTAACTGTAATGGCTTTTTAATTTCACGTTTCCATGAGATGCGAACTTGATGCTCTTGCACAGCACGAAACACATTTTCCACAGCAAGATTTGCATAATCTTGACCAAGACTAGATGTCGGCAAATCAAGACTTGCCAGAACTTTCAGCCAATGAGATTTTACGTCTTGAAGTAATTTTAATGATTGCGCTCTTTTGGATAGCAACATCTCTTGGTCAACCTGTGTATCGTCATCCTCATACAAAGGCAACTCGCCTTGAAAGAAAGACTCAATTGAGTCGACTAATTTCAATTTATTAGCAATTGAAAGCTCAATATTAATTCGCTCGATGCCATCAGAATAATCACCTAAACGTGGTAATGGAATTACCACATCTTCGTTAATCTTAAACGCATTAGTATGTTTAGCAATTGCTGCTGTTCTTGCACGATCAAGCCAAAACTTCTTACGCGCTTCTGGAGAAACAGCAACAAAGCCTTCACCACCTCGAGCGTTAGCAAGCCGAACAATATGAGAGGCTGCTTCACCCACTGCATTTTCATCATCACTTGCAATATCAGCGATTAAAACCATTTTTGGACGTTCGCTACGGTTAGCCTTAGTGGCATAGCCAACAGCCTTTATATAGCGCTCATCCATGTGCTCAAGTCCTGCAAGCAATGTTGATTCTGTAGCGTCTAAATAATCTTTTATTTCCACAATTGCTGGTACAGCAAGTGCCACATGCCCAAAAAACTCTAAGCAAACTGTTCTCACATGCTTAGGCATGCGGTGCAAAATAAAAGTCGCTGAAGTAATTAAACCATCACAACCTTCCTTCTGAATGCCAGGCAACCCTGATAAGAACTTGTCTGTGACGTCTTTACCTAAACCGACCTTACGGAAACTTGGTCCGGCAATTTCTAATATTTCAGGCTCGCCAATCATGGTTTTACCATCAATATCAAAACGGCTAATACGGAACTTAGCGACATCAATATCATGAATCTTTCCAAGATTATGATCCAAACGCTCAACTTCTAACCAATTAGCATCTGGTGTAACCATCCGCCAGGAAGCCAAGATATCTAGTGCGGTACCCCAAAGGACAGCTTTCTTGCCCCCAGCATTCATTGCCACATTGCCGCCAATACAACATGCATCAGCTGAAGTCGGATCGCAAGCGAACTCTAATCCAGCTTCGCTGGCCGCTTCCATGGCACGCCTTGTCACAACCCCTGCGCCACAATGCAAGGTAGGGACTTGACGAGAAACTCCCGGCAAAGTGCTCATTTCAACACGGCTAATTGTGTCTAATTTTTCTGTATTAATAACTGCTGATAATTTAGTTAATGGAACCGCTCCGCCTGTATACCCAGTACCGCCTCCTCGAGGGATAATCGTTAACCCAAGCTCGATACATGCTTTAACAATCGCAGCCACTTCAATTTCAGTATCAGGATTTACGACCACAAAAGGGTATTCAACACGCCAGTCGGTTGCATCAGTTACATGAGAGACCCGAGCTAATCCATCAAATTGAATATTGTCTTTACGGGTAATTTTTCCGAGCTTTGCCAAGGCTTTTTTTCGCAAAGATTCGGTTTGTTTGAAGTCATCTTCAAACGAATTAACAGCTTCACGAGCTGCAACAATAAGTCTCAAAACTAATGGATTATCTTGGGAGCGCTCATGAATGGCATGAATGCGGTGATTAAGAGCGGCTATTAACTCTTGTCTACGTTTTTTACTTGCAAGCAAATCATCTTGCAAATATGGGTTGCGGGTAACTACCCATATGTCGCCAAGGACTTCAAATAACATACGGGCAGAACGCCCTGTTTTTCGCTCACCCCGAAGCTCATTAAGTACATTCCAAATATCCTCCCCCAAAAATCTAATGACAATTTCCCGGTCTGAGAATGAGGTGTAGTTATATGGAATTTCGCGTAAGCGGCTGGCCATGAGTATTCACGTCAAATTAAAGATAGAATTATATCATGGCGTTGAAAGGCATTAAACGGTTACAAGATTGTGGATATAAAGAGCTAGTAAGAAATCACTAATTAGGAACTAATGACTTTCCTTTGAAAAAACCGCACAATGTATTTGCGAACCCATGCAACAAAACAACTTTACAATTGGATTAAAATCCTCAGAATGAAATCAACCTCAAAAATTATTATTCCGCTCGTCATAGCGACATTGCTTATCTTTTTATTTCTAAATTTAAACAATAAAAAAACTGCTCCAGATCTGACCTTTACTACAATTGAAGGCAAATCATTGGCCATGGAGTCACTCAGAGGGAAATTTATAGTTATTAATTTTTGGGCGACCTATTGCCCAGGGTGTATCGAAGAAATGCCTGATCTAGTTAGCACCTACAAGAAATATCATGATGCAGGACTTGAAATTATTGCCGTTTCAGTCGCTGACGACCCCCCAAATCAATTACTCGCCTTTACACAAAAAAATAAACTACCTTTCCATGTTGTCCATGACAGTGACGAGAAAATTAGCCAAGCATTTGGCAATATTAAGCTTACTCCGACTTCAATCATCATTAACCAAGATGGGCTAATAATAGGAAAAACAATAGGTAAACTTGATTTTGTAAACTTAGGTAACCTTTTAAACAAAGCGCTAACCAATAAAGGATCAAAATAATGTTGTGGGTAAAAGCTTGGCATATTATTTTTATGGTGACTTGGTTTGCAGGCATGTTTTACTTGCCGAGGCTTTTTGTTTATCACGCAATGTCCGACGATAAAATAAGTAATGATCGATTTAAGATCATGGAAAGAAAATTGTATTACGGGATCATGACGCCAGGCGGGATTCTTACAATCGCTTTTGGCCTTTGGCTTTGGCTTGGTTATGGCATTTCAGGGCAGTGGTTTTATACAAAAATTGCATTTGTTACTGCCCTAGTTTTTTACCATATCTATTGCGGAAAATTATTATTGGACTTCAAGCATGATCGCAACCAACACAGTCATATTTTCTATCGGTGGTTTAACGAAGCACCAGTAATAGCGCTCATTGCGATCATAATTTTAGTTGAAGTCAAACCATTTTAAACAAAATCTATATGCAAATTCTTAATTCAGAATGGCTTATTAAAATGCTGGAAAAATCAGGAGTGACTCCTGAAACCCGGTTACTGAGCTTATTTGACATATTAGATGACTGGGCAGAAGCGCCCCAATTAAATATATTAGTTAAGCAAGAAATATATGACCGTACTATACCTCATTTGCTATTGGGCTATTTAACCATTCAAGCCCAACAAGTTGGAAGCGCGATGCCTGAAACCCTAGCAGAGCAATTTATATATCTCGCCTCAAGCGCTCTAAAAGAGCGTGTTGATAATACAAAAAGCGAGTCTCTTCAGCAGGCTAAACGTGTAGCAAAAGCACTCATTGATGCGCAATGTGAAAGACCCAATTTTCGAGTCAGCAAGTCTAAGATTTACAATACCCTGTTTATTGTTTTAGGCATCATTACAATCAGCACGCTTATATTCAAAAATCAGGGCAATTACTTATTCTTAGATCGCATAGCAAAATATGACGTGCCTACACTTTTATCTAACGAGGCTTCGCTTGCAGAAAATAATAAAAACAACGCGATAGTCGAAGATCCAAAAAGTACAGCAGATATGTATGCTTCAATTGAAACTATGAGGGGTGGAGATTGCCAGTTTATCGAAGCATTGCAAATACCCGATGCTGATAAAAAGATATACCTTGAGAATGTAGTCGGTGGAGAAGTTCCTTCAAATGCACACGACCAAATGATTGCGCAACATTACATGCAAAAAATACGTTGCAATTACACGCCTATGCTGATGAAAAACTCCACAAACTAAATTTATACTGTTTAGTATATAAATTAACCATAAAATATTAATGGTTTTAAGTTTAGATGTTAATTTTATTAGGAAAATAAAAAAAAAAATTATGATGGTGCACGTGTTAGTTACTCATTAGTAAATAACAAATTAATAAAATTTTGTGCTAAAGTTAATTTTTTTAGGCAAAAAGACAATCAAAATGTCTGCTTTACGAGAAAAAATATTACATGTCGCTTCAGATCTATTTCACAGTCGTGGCATTAACTCTACTGGGGTTGACACAATAGTCGCCGTTGCTGGCACAACAAAAATGACGCTATACAAGTACTTCAGATCCAAAGAAGATTTGATTTTAGAAGTCTTGCAAAAAGGTCATGAGGATTTCCAAGTTTGGCTAAATGAAAGATTAAGTCTTAACAGCAAACAACCTGCCGATAAAATACAAAAACTTTTAGATTTTATCGAGGAATGGGTTACATCTCCCGACTTCCGAGGAATGGCTTTTATTAAAGCATCTGCAGAATTTCCTAATGAAGAAAGTCCAGTTCATAAGCTTTCTGCAGAGCATGCTAAAGAATTTAGAATATACATTGCCGGCCTTGCAAAGGAGGCGGGTATTTCCGATTCAGATGGTCTGGCACTTCAGCTATCAATGCTGATAGAAGGCGCAATGCAAGCGGAACAAATGAAACGAGGATCTGGGGCTATAAAGTACGCAAAAAAAGCAGCAAAAATTTTAATTGATAGCGCCCCAAAAAAACACTAGTCCAAGCAATCTATAGCCTGCCTTGCTCTAATTGCGTCCTATCGGGATAATAGTGATTTAACCATAGTAAAACATCTATCCCATGCAAACGCTCATCTGTGGCTCCTTAGCTTTTGACACCATCATGGTGTTTCCTGATAAGTTTAAAAATCATATCCTTCCAGAAAAGATTCACATGCTCAACGTGGCTTTTCTAGTCCCAGAAATGCGACGTGAGTTTGGTGGAACGGCTGGCAATATTGCATACAATCTTAAACTTCTTGAGGATACACCTCTCATCATGGCTACGGTTGGTGAGGACTTTTCGGCTTATAACGACTGGCTTAGCAGCAACAAAATATCTACAAGTCACATAAGAAAAATTGCCAAGAATTTTACTGCACAAGCATTTATAACCACGGATACTGACGATAATCAAATCACAGCATTCCACCCAGGGGCAATGAACGAGTCGCATCTAAACAGTGTCAACGATGCTAAAGATGTGTCACTTGCAATCATAGCTCCCGATGGCCGCGAGGGAATGTTCAAACATGCCAAAGAATGTTTTGACGCTGGAATACCCTTCTTGTTTGATCCAGGCCAGGGCTTACCAATGTTTAATGGGGAAGAACTATTAAATTTTATTGAAATGGCTGACTATCTAGCAGTCAATGATTACGAAGCACAAATGCTTCAAGAAAAAACAGGGCTGACCCTAGATGCACTTGCCTCAAAAGTAAAAGCCATGATTGTGACATTAGGTGCAAAAGGCTCTCACATATACTCAGATGGTCAACGTTTTGACATCCCATGCGTTAAAGCAGATGATATTGTTGATCCAACTGGATGTGGTGACGCTTATCGTGCAGGATTACTTTATGGAATTTCACGCGGCTGGGATTGGCCAACATGCGGCCGGCTAGCCTCAGTTATGGGATCAATTAAAATTGGTAGCCGTGGTGGTCAAAATCATCATCCAACTAAAAATGAAATTGAGCAAATTTATACACAAGCTTTAGTTGATCAAACTAAACTTGAAGAGAATATTTAAACGCAGAAAAGGTAATATCATGAAAAATCATCACTTATTAAAAATAGCTTTAATTTTGATAATTGCAAGCCTATTAAATGCATGCGCAAGTTCAAATGCTGGCGATGTATACAGCCGTGATGAGGCACGAAAGATTCAAACGATCCGCAAGGGTGTCGTTGAGACAGTCCGCCTAGTAAAGCTGGAAGGAACAAAAAGTCCTATTGGTACAGTTGCTGGCGCAGCAGTTGGTGGAGTTGCCGGAAGCACGATTGGTGATGGGAAAGGCTCTGCAATTGCAGCCGTTATTGGTGCAGTAGCTGGCGGACTAGCTGGATCTGCAATCGAAGAAGCAGTCACCAGAAAAGATGCTTATGAAATTACAGTAAAATTAGATAACGGTTCCTTAGTCGCTATTGTTCAAGAAGCAACTGAGAAATTCTCAGCTGGTGATACTGTTCGATTAATCGAAAATGGCGGCGTGACCCGTGTTAGCCATTAACCAGTAAATCATTTCGATGAAACTAGGAAAACAATAGTTTCATCGAAACGTCAAACTTTAGTCACAGTTTTGTAATAAAAAGTTCGTAAAGTTGTTCTTGTTAAAAATCCATCAAACAGGAACATGGAATGCTAAAACAGGAAGCTTCAGCAGACTTTTCGAACGATAAAAATCCAAGCCTTAACGATCAACAGCAAGTTCAAGCTGGTGATCTTTATATCAGTTTTGCGCGAAATCCAAATGAAATAGCTGAGGCGCAACGATTAAGGTACAAAGTGTTTGCCGAAGAAATGGGAGCCAATATTCAAAGCTCAGATGGTTTGGATCAAGATGGATTTGATCCATTCTGTGACCATTTGCTGATTCGTGAAAGCATCAATCATCAAGTAGTTGGCACATACCGAATTCTTAATCCAACTATGGCAAATGAAGCTGGCGGTTATTATTCAGCAGGTGAGTTTGACATTAGTCGATTACAAAACCTTTTTCCAAGAATGGTCGAGGTTGGAAGAGCCTGCGTTCACCGCGACTACCGCAACGGCGGCACGATCACTATGCTTTGGGCGGGCCTCGCAAAATACATGCAAATGAATCGATATGAATACATGATAGGTTGTGCAAGTGTTCCCATGGCAGATGGTGGACATATGGCAGCCAGTCTTTATAATAACCTTCAAGAGAAATATTT
>CAIVUE010000033.1 GCA_903909015.1 uncultured Methylophilaceae bacterium | reverse complement strand
GCACCGAAAACGTTTGTTTTTTGGATTGTCTGATAAGCAAGTTGCACATTTACATCCTACGACTGGTGTTCCTGCGCTAGAACCTACGCCCAGCATGGTTAGCTGCATGGTTCAGCTCGTTTAAATAAGCTAAAGAAATTCTGAGTACTCACTTCTGTTAATTCTTCTAGTGAAATATTCCTTAGTCTCGCCACTTCCTCAGCCACATGCTTAACGAAGGCAGGCTGGTTAGTCTTACCTCTAAATGGAATGGGCGCGAGATACGGTGAATCTGTTTCTACTAATATGCGATCCAATGGCACATGCTGTGCGACTTCTTTCAATGCAATTGCATTTTTAAAGGTAACAATGCCAGAGAATGAAATATAGAAGCCCATTTCAATGGCGCGCATCGCAACATCCAACGTTTCGGTAAAGCAATGCATGACACCGCCTATTTCTCGCGCATTTTCTTCTTGCATGATGCGTAATGTATCTTCTGCTGATGAACGAGTGTGGATAACTAAGGGGAGGTTGGCTTCGATTGCAGCACGGATATGCGTGCGAAATCGCTCCCTTTGCCATTCCAGGTCACCGGTGAGCCTAAAGTAATCAAGCCCCGTCTCCCCTATCGCAATGACTTTCGGGTGTTTCGCAAGATTAATTAAGGTTGCACTAGTAAAAGGAGGTTCGCTTTCATAATCTGGATGCACACCAACTGAAGCAAAAAAATTAGGGTATTTGTCTGCGAGAGCTAATACCTGAGGGAAATCTTTTAAGGTGACTGAAATACAAAGCGCATGCCCTACACCATTTTCCGTCATGGCGCTTCGAACTCCATCAATATTGGCTGCGAGCTCAGGAAAGTTTAAGTGACAGTGGGAATCTACCAGCATGGAGCTATGCTCATTTAAATATTTGTGTGTAATGTAAAAATAGGCGTTCTAATTGCAATTCACTATTCAATGGATGGTTTGCACTTTTTTTTGCATCACCAAGCATTTTTTGAAAGTCCAATAGTTGAGATAAGTTAAGTTGCTGAACTAGCTTTTTAACTGCGCCCTCTTGGTTTTGATAATATCTTACTTTTTGCGTGAAATGAAAAAGAAGAAGGTCGTATGACCATTTTTGTAATGCGTTGATGGCATTTTCCATACCCAATACCAAACATGCTGTGGATAATTGGAATATGTCTGATTTAGCGCCAAAAGATAATAATTTGCAGATTTCAAATGAGGCAAGCACGCCCTCCTCGACTTCATCTACTGCCATTAGAGGCGCGCCGCCAGAGTAGCTCAACAATATCTCAGCAGATTGAATACCCTCCTGCTTCATCCATAAAAGTGCATCCTCAGTTGTCGGCACAGGCATATCTATCGTTTGGCAGCGACTCATAATGGTCGGCAGAATTTTATGCGCTTGATGAGCAACTAAAATAAAAATAACGTTTGGAGGCGGCTCCTCGAGCATTTTCAATAATGCGTTCGCGGCGGCGGCATTCAGGCCCTCAGCAGGATGGATTGTCACAATGCGAAGTCCGTCACTTTTGTGGCTTGAGAGGCTTAAGAAGTCACTTAAGCCTCTTATTTGCTCAATAACGATTTGCGTTCTTTTTTTAGTGCTTTTTGTGCTGACTTCATCATCCTTACTCACATCTTGCTCAGGTGAGATCAGTCGAAAATCCGGATGATTGTCCTGTTCAAACCATCCGCAACTTGGACATGCGCCACAGGCTTGATGCGCTGAATTGACTTGTTCGCATAGCAAAGCTTGTGCAAAAGAAATGGCAAAATCTAGCTTCCCTATCCCACTTTGACCACGTAGCAATAATGCATGAGGCAAGCGCTTCTTGTCGGACATTAAGCGCTGCCAAGTGGATGATTGCCATAGATAATATTTCT
Source organism: uncultured Methylophilaceae bacterium (assembly GCA_903909015.1). Taxonomy (GTDB): domain Bacteria; phylum Pseudomonadota; class Gammaproteobacteria; order Burkholderiales; family Methylophilaceae; genus Methylopumilus_A. The sequence continues at coordinate 12,513 of CAIVUE010000033.1, read as the reverse complement.
TAACTATCATAGAGTTGAAATAATATTCTTCACTTCCACCTTAACTTTATCCAAAGCTTGGTTTGAATTGATGATGCAGAATCGACTAGGATTTTTATTAGCTCTGTCGAGATAAGCATTGCGAATTTTTGTGAAAAACTCTGCAGATTCACGCTCGAATTTATCAGGCGTTCTAGCATTCGCTAAACGCGCAACACTGACTTCTACAGGCACATCAAATAGTAGGGTCAAATCAGGCTGTAGGTTGCCTTGAACCCAGACTTCTAATTCAATCACTTTGTTCGCCAAAACGCCACGACCGCCACTTTGATAAGCATATGTGGCATCAGTAAATCGGTCTGATAGCACCCATGCGCCTCTAGCCAAGGCAGGCTCAATAATTTGGGCGATATGTTCTCTTCGTGCCGCAAACATCAATAGGGTTTCCGTTTCTGGGTGCATAGGCTCATTAAGGAGCAATGTTCTTAATTGTTCCCCTAAGACTGTACCGCCTGGCTCGCGGGTAGAAATGACTTCAACACCTTTACTTTCAAGCAGTTTAATAATATCTGGAATATGGGTGCTTTTACCAGCGCCGTCCATTCCTTCTAATGTAATAAATTTACCGCGCACGATTTCCACCTAATTGGTACTTAATAACCGCATTATTATGCTCTGCAAGGCTTGTTGAGAAGTAATGGGTGCCATCACCCTTCCCTACAAAATAAAGCGCTTTAGTTTGCGAAGGATGCAATGCAGCGTTGATTGCCCCCCAACCAGGCATCGCGATCGGGGTTGGCGGCAACCCATCGCGAGTATAGGTGTTATAAGCTGTATCCCTTAACAAATCTTTTTTATGGATGTTGCCATCAAAATGCTCACCCATGCCATAGATCACTGTTGGATCTGTTTGTAGTCGCATACCTATTTTTAAGCGATTGTTAAATACGCCAGCGATTTGTGGACGCTCAGCAGCCCTGCCTGTTTCTTTTTCTACAAGAGATGCCATAATCAGTGCCTCATAAGGTGTCTTATAGGGCAAACCTTGGGCTTTGCTTAGCCAAGCTGTTTTTAACTTGCCTTGCATGGTCGAGTAAGCCCGTTTTAGGATATCCCTATCGCTTGTGTTAGGGCTGAAAAAATAAGTGTCCGGGAAAAACAAACCTTCTGGCATTGTTTCTGCTGCACCAATTTCCTTAAGAATCTGTTGATCAGTCTCACTCATGGCCATATGCTTAACTTTTTCAGAAGCGTTTAACTCTTCACGCATTTGGGCGAAAGTCCAACCTTCAATGAAGGTGATACTTGCTTGTGTGGCGGAGCCTGAGGTCATCATTTGTAATAACTCTAGTGGCGTGATGCCGTTTTTAACCTCATATATGCCAGCTTTAACATCCGAGGCTATCCCTAAGCCCCTCGCTAGTACTTCAAAGCTTACCGGATCTTGGATAATATTTTGCTGAACAAGTTGTTGTGTAACGGCTCTAAAGCGGCTTCCTGCTTCGATATCAAAGCTTTCGGTTTCCGTTTTAAGCTGAGTACCTGTGTTGGCGAAATAAATCATCCATGCGAGTGCTAGTCCTGCACAGAGCAAGCCTATCCTGATGGTTTTTATAATTATTCGCATCTTAGTTAATTAGCATCTCACGCAATTGAGAATCTAGGCCTTGCTTAGCCCACTGCTTGCCGTTAAAGCCAACTACTTGCCATGCGCCAAACAAGCTGTTGCAAATGATGATTTCTTCGGCCTGCATGAGTTTATTGAGCTTAAATCTTTCAATTTTTATATTCAGATTAAAACGCTTAGCACTTTCTATAATACGAGCTCTTGCAATGCCAGCAACACCACATTCTTCAAGTGATGGGGTAATGAGATCGTTGTCATATCTTGCAAAAATATTACTCATTGTGCATTCAATCACATTGTCGTTACTATCCAAGAGTAAGCCATCAGCAACGTTGGTGTCGTTCCATTCCATACGGGCCAATACATTTTCTAGACGATTGAGATGCTTAACCCCTGCCAATTTTGCCTGTAGGCCTAGCTTTAGTTCACAAAGATGAAGCTTTACACCTTGCGTTTGGTTGCTTAAAGGGTAAGTTGCCATGGCTGATTTAATGACGATTCTGTTGGCCTGAATGCCATCAGGCACTGCGTAGCCTCGACTGCTTTCGCCACGTGTGACAATTATTTTAGCGACAGCATCTGTGCCGCCAGTAAACAAGGTTTGAATATCTGATATTAAGTCGTCATTTTTTGGGCAAGTGATGCCTAGCGCCCGGCAATCATGGAGTAGCTTTAGATACTGCAATTCCCAATGATGTGGAACACCGCTTTTGACAATAAACGTGCGAAAAACGCCGTCGCCATAAGCCAGACCGCGGTCAACCACAGAAAGACTTGGTGAGGGCTTGCCATTGATTAAGTATTGCGTGTTTTGAGGTTCTTGATTCATGCTGTTTAGATTGTTCGTCTTTTAGTGCATTCTCATGTTAAGAACAGCCTAAAGCATGTTTTTGAAATCCCGAGAGATTCGTGTCCTGCTTAAATCTTTCGGAATACGAGTGAGCCGTTTGTTCCACCAAAACCAAAATTGTTTTTAAGTGCAACATCAATTTTCATATCGCGTGCTATGTTTGCACAGAAATCCAAATCACATTCCGGATCTTGATTAAAAATATTGATAGTTGGTGGTGAAATTTGATTGTAGATGGAAAGTACTGTAAATACTGATTCCAAACCACCTGCACCGCCCAACAAATGCCCTGTCATGGACTTGGTTGAGTTTACAACAATTTTATTTGCATGATCCCCAAATGCGGCCTTAATCGCGTTAGTTTCGTTTGCATCACCTAATGGTGTTGATGTGCCGTGCGCATTTACAAATTGAACTTGGTCGGGATTTACGCCAGCGTTGCTCATCGCATTACGCATAGAGCGGCGTGGGCCATCCATGTTTGGTGCTGTCATGTGGTATGCATCGGCGCTCATGCCGTACCCTATTAACTCTGCGTAAATTTTAGCGCCACGTTTTTTAGCTGATTCATACTCTTCAAGCACCATAACACCAGCACCTTCGCCGATGACAAAGCCATCACGGTCTTTGTCCCAAGGGCGACTTGCAGTTGCTGGATCATCATTGCGGCTTGACAACGCGCGTGCGGAAGCAAAGCCAGCAACAGAAAGCTCTGTAATTGCAGCTTCTGCACCACCAGCGACCATGACATCTGCATCACCGTATTCAATCATACGAGCTGCATCGCCAATAGAGTGTGTGCCAGTTGTACAAGCAGTCACTATCGATACGTTAGGGCCTTTAAAGCCAAACATAATAGATAGATTGCCAGAAATCATATTGATAATCGTGCCAGGAATGAAGAATGGAGACACTTTACGTGGACCACCTTCATCATAAGTATCATTAGTTTGTTCAATCAAACCAAGTCCACCAATGCCTGACCCGATAGATACGCCGATACGCTCTGCGTTTTCTTCAGTCGCTTCAATGCCTGAGTCTTTCACTGCTTCAATAGCTGCAGCAAGGCCATACTGAATAAAAGTATCCATGCGGCGCGCTTCCTTTGCGGGAAGGTATTGCGACACATCGAAATCTTTTACTTCACCCGCGACCTGTGATGAGAAATTGCTAGGATCAAATTTAGTAATTCTAGTAATACCAGATTTACCTGCAATAAGATTAGACCAAGCAGGTTGTACACCTATACCAACTGGTGATACAACCCCTAGACCTGTTACAACGACGCGTCGTTTAGACGCGTTAATTGGCTTGGACAAAGCGACTCCAAGAAATAATGAGAAATTTAATTACTTAAGATTAGCTGTGACGTAGTCAATAGCTTGTTGTACGGTCGTGATTTTTTCAGCTTCTTCATCAGGAATTTCGCAGTCAAACTCTTCTTCAAGAGCCATCACCAATTCAACTGTATCTAGAGAGTCAGCGCCCAAATCATCAACGAATGAAGATGCATTTTTTACATCTGCTTCGTTAGCACCAAGTTGTTCGATTACAATTTTTTTAACGCGTTGTTCGATGTCAGACATCTAAATCCCCTTTTATTATTTAAATTTACTGCTACTAAACTCATTACATTCTAACAAAAAGCGTGAGGAATTCAAAAAACTAAATTTTTAATGGCATTATGCCATGTACATCCCACCGTTCACATGCAAGGTTTCGCCTGTAATATAGCCTGCTGATGGTGATGCTAAAAATGCCACGGCAGCAGCAATATCGCTATCCTGACCAAGTTTAGCCAATGGGATGTGTTTCAACAATGCTTCTTTGTGTTCATCTGGCAATGAGCGTGTCATGTCGGTATCAATAAATCCAGGTGCAACACAGTTTACTGTAATATTGCGGCTACCTACTTCGCTTGCTAATGATTTTGTGAAGCCTGCCATGCCTGCTTTAGCAGCTGCATAATTGGTTTGACCTGCATTTCCCATGTGGCCAACGACTGACGAAATGCTAATGATACGGCCTGTTCTTGCCTTCATCATAGGTCGCAAAACGGCTTTAGACATTCGGAATACAGAGCTTAAGTTTGTTGAAATGACTGCATCCCAATCGCTATCTTCCATTCGCATTAGCAAGGTATCTTTAGTGATACCCGCATTATTAACTAGAATGCTGACATCACCGAATTGCTCGGCAATGGTCTTTAATATAGCTTGAATTTGTTGGTTGTCGTTCACGTCGAGCGCTAAACCAGAACCTTTAATTCCAGCATCTTTTAACGCTGCACTAATCGCATCAGCGCCGCTTTGTGTGGTGGCTGTACCAATAACAATCGCTCCCTTTTTGCCTAGCTCTTGAGCAATAGCTGCGCCAATACCACGGCTAGCGCCAGTGACTAATGCAATTTGACCTTCTAACATATTGTTCTCCCTATTATTTATGCTGAGAATTGCGTTTGAGCTTCAATCAGTGCTTCGGCGCTTGTTAATGCCACACAACGCAATTCAGTTACGATACGTTTTGTAAGGCCTGCGAGCACCTTACCAGGACCACATTCCGCTGAGTTTGTGACCCCTTGATTGTAAGCACTTTGTACTGTCTCAACCCATCTTACGGGGCTATACAATTGACGCACTAAAGCGTCTTTCATTTGACTAATATCAATGTAGGCGAGCACGTCAGCATTATGAATTACTGGAACATTGCTTGCAGTCATCGGAACGTTTTGTAGATATTCAGCCAAAGCTTCGGCTGCTGGTTTCATCAGTGCGCAATGTGATGGAACGCTTACAGGTAGGCCTAGAGCACGTTTAGCACCTTTCGCTTTCGCTAGCTCCATTCCACGCTCAACTGCTGCTCTGTTGCCAGCGATTACAACTTGTCCTGGTGAGTTTAAGTTAACGGCTTCCAGGACCTCGCCTTGAGCCCCTTCGGCGCATACCTGGCGCACCGTTTCATCATCAAGACCAAGAATAGCAGCCATTGCGCCAACACCCTCAGCCACAGCATTCTGCATTACTTCAGCACGATAACGAACCAATGGCAGCGCATCATCAAAGGCTAAAGCGCCAGATGCCACCAAAGCCGTGTATTCACCTAAGCTATGCCCCGCCATAATTGATGGTGACAATGATGATTTTTCTTGCCAGGCACGCCATGTGGCAACGCCTGCTGTAAGCATCAAGGGTTGAGTATTAGCTGTTTGATTAAGCGCTTCGTTTGGTTCAGTGACCATAGTCCAAAAATCTTGGCCTAATATTTCTGAAGCCTCATTAAATGTTTGGCGAACAACCGCAATATCTGCCAAGCCTTGCATCATGCCGACCGATTGCGAACCTTGTCCTGGAAAGAAAAAAGCAAATTTCATTTATACCTCTTAATACTTCATCAATACGGAACCCCAGGTAAACCCACCACCAAAGGCTTCCATTAAAATTGTTTCACCACGTTTAATTCGGCCATCACGTACAGCTACATCAAGGGCTAAGGGAATGGATGCTGCAGAAGTGTTGCCGTGTTTGTCAACGGTTGTTACTACCCTATCCATACTCATGCCGAGCTTCTTAGCCGTGGATTGAAGGATACGAATATTTGCTTGGTGTGGCACCAACCAATCAACATCGGACTTTTCTAGGCCATTCGCCGCAAGCGTGTCGTCAACAATAGCATCTAATGTATTTACAGCCATTTTGAAGACAGCATTACCTTCCATCACAATTGTTTTGCTTCCTTCTTGATTAGATACCCCTTGAGGTACCATCAGCATATCAGCGTAATTTCCGTTAGCATGTAAGTGGGTAGATAGAATTCCTTGTTCGTCGCTTGCTTGAAGAATGACAGCACCGGCACCATCTCCCCAAAGAATACAGTTGCTTCTGTCTGTCCAGTCGGTAATGCGAGACATTGCATCAGCACCAATGACTAGCGCGCATTTTGCTGCGCCGGCTTTAATAAAATTGTCTGCTGTAGCTAATGCGTAAACGAAACCACTACAAACAGCCTGCAAGTCGAAGGCTGGGCAATTAATGATGCCTAGCTTTTGTTGTAACAAACAAGCAGTGCTTGGGAATGTGCGATCTGGCGTCGTAGTCGCGAGAACAATGAGATCAATAGTTTGGATGTCAATATTAGCTGCTTCAATCGCTTTTTTAGCAGCTTCTAAAGCCATATCGCTTGTGTATTGACCTTCAGCGACGATGTGACGTTCACGAATGCCTGTACGACTAAAAATCCACTCATCTGTAGTATCAATTGTCCGCTCAAGTTCCGCGTTAGTAAGTATTCTTTCGGGCAAGTAACTGCCAGTGCCCGCGATACGTGAATGCTTCATGCAAGAACTTTCAAATAAGTTTGATTTTGACAGCGAATCATATTTTTAAACATGCCAACTTACAAGTTAATTTGTCGCTGTACTAGATTTTTCAGATTGCGAGTATTCTAGCGCTAACTGTTCTGAGATATGGGCTAAGACACCGCTTCTAGCCTCTTCAATCGCTTTGATGATGGCATGTCTAAATGCAAAAGCATCAGCGCCCCCATGACTTTTAACTACAATGCCGCGCAAACCTAAAAAGCTGGCGCCGTTGTAGCATCTTGGATCTAATCGTTTTCTAAATGCGGATAGCACAGGCATTGAAATCAAAGCCATTAACTTAGTAAGTGAATTTTTTTTAAATTCCTCTTTTAAGAAACCACCCATTAGATTTGCAAGGCCTTCAGAGGTTTTAAGTGCAACATTACCTACAAAGCCATCACAAACAACTAGGTCTGTTGTGCCTTTGTAAATATCATCACCTTCTACGTTGCCGTAAAAGTTTAATTTACTCGATTTAAGTAATTCAGCAGTTTGTTTAACCACTTCATTACCTTTTATGTCCTCAGAGCCTATATTTAGCAAGCCCACTGTTGGCTTCGGCTTATTTCTAACGCATGTCACCAAGACCGAACCCATGATGGCAAATTGCAACAATTGCTCAGGCGTGCAATCGGCATTTGCGCCAAGATCTAGCATGTGTGTCATACCAATTTTGCTTGGCAAAACGCCTGCAATCGCTGGCCTATCAATGCCCGGGAGTGTTTTTAATACAAATCGCGCGGTGGCCATTAAAGCACCAGTATTTCCAGCACTTACGCAAGCATCAGCCTCGCCGTCTTTAACCAAATTAATGGCAACGCGCATTGATGAATCTTTTTTATTTTTGAGAGCGCTTTGCGGAGATTCATCCATCATCACAAGCTCACTTGCGTGATGAATTCTCATTCTTGCATTAGGTTCTGCCTTGTGTGAATGAAGCTCTGATTCGATCACATCACTAAGGCCAACTAATATGACTTTAATATTCTTATCTTGCTTTAAGAGCGATAAAGCAGCAGGTATGGTGACACGAGGGCCGTGATCGCCACCCATAGCATCTATAGCAACGGTGATATCCATGCTTTAGAAATAAACCTTAAAGCAAGCAATGAAATCTTACAAAATAAGATTTCATGCTCACTTCAATCACTAATTACTCACCTTTAGCCGGTAATACTTTACGGCCACGGTAGTAGCCACTTGGGCTTACGTGATGACGTAAATGAACTTCACCTGTTGTTGGCTCAACAGCCAAAGGTGGGTTCGTCAAAAAGTCATGCGAACGATGCATGCCACGTTTAGATGGTGATTTTTTGTTTTGTTGAACAGCCATTTCTTACTCCTAAATATAAACTAACTTTTTACAACTTTAAAATCTCGCAATGCTGCGAAAGGATTAGGAGCCTTAAGCTCATTAACCTCTGCATTAACTGCGCAATCTTTAATCTCGTGTTTTGGTGCATAAGGCAAAGCGAGCAAAATCTCATCTTCGACCAATTGCAGCACATCCATTTCAGCCTCAGAAACTAGGTAATCATGATCCTCAATGTCGTCCTCTTCAGGAGGTATTTCGGATTCATCTTTCACCAAAATAAAATCAGAACTGACATTTAAAGCCATCATCATCGGCTCTAAACAACGCTGACAAGGCACGCCAACATTTCCTGTTATGGCCAAATGTAGCCTGGCTTTTTTATCAGCAGAAATCTCGCCAGACAAGCGCCAATTAAGGATTCCAGTCTCTGGCGTCACTAAGTCTTTAGCCCGTAGTAAATCCGAGTGCGCGATTATATCACGAATCTCAAGAGATTTCCTTGCAAATTCAAGGCTGTTAATGATGTGCTGTGCAGTCATAAGGCGCGCATGATATAATTAAGCCGTGGTTATGTCAAAAAAACTAACCGATTTAACCGTTTATTTTTAACATCTTTAAACTCTTAACATTCAGGTTCAGTAGTGATTAAAAAAATTCTAGTCGCTAATCGCGGCGAAATTGCAGTGCGTATCGTTAGAGCATGTTCGGAAATGGGCATTAAGTCTGTTGCCATCTACTCCGACGCTGACCGTCATGCATTGCATGTCAAAAAAGCAGATGAGGCTTATAACATTGGTTCAGACCCAGTGATTGGCTACCTGAATGCACATAACATTGTTAACTTAGCTGTCGCATCTGGCTGTGATGCTTTACATCCAGGCTACGGCTTTTTATCTGAAAATCCAGAATTAGCTGAAATATGCGCACGACGCGGCATCAAGTTCATCGGTCCAGACGCCAGTGTAATTCGCCAAATGGGCGACAAAATCCAAGCGCGTAACGCCATGGTGGCTGCCGGCATTCCCTGCACGCCTGGTAGCGATGGCAACTTGGCTGACCTTGAGGAAGCGCGCATATTAGCAGCAAAAATTGGCTACCCTGTAATGTTGAAAGCGACTAACGGTGGTGGTGGTCGCGGAATTAGACGCTGCAACGACGAAAAAGAATTGCTTGGCAATTACGACCGCGTCATTTCTGAAGCAAGCAAAGCCTTTGGTAAGCCTGAAGTATTTTTGGAAAAATGCGTAGTCAATCCACGCCATATTGAAGTGCAAATTATTGGCGACAGCCACGGTAACGTGATTCATTTGTTTGAACGCGACTGCTCTATTCAGCGTCGCAACCAGAAGCTGATTGAGATTGCACCGTCGCCACAATTAAGTGACGCCCAACGCGAATACATAGGCAACCTAGCCGTTAAAGCAGCTAAAGCTGTCGGTTACGAAAATGCTGGCACTGTTGAGTTTTTGCTCGACTCTGACAACACCTTCTACTTCATGGAAATGAATACACGTTTGCAGGTTGAACATACTGTTACTGAAACCATTACTGGTATTGATATTGTGCAAGAGCAGATTCGCATTGCAGATGGTCAAGAGCTTCAATACAAACAAGACGAAGTGAAGTATCGTGGCTTTGCGATGGAATTTCGCATTAATGCTGAAGACCCTAAAAACGATTTCCTTCCAAGTTTTGGTAAAATCACACGTTACTACGCACCTGGCGGCCCCGGTGTTCGAATGGATGCGGCCATTTATAGTGGTTATGTTATCCCGCCATATTACGATTCAATGTGCGCAAAGCTCACAGTTTGGGCTTTGGATTGGGATAGCGTAATTGAACGTGGTCGAAGAGCGCTTAATGATATGTTGGTTTATGGTGTTAAAACGACCATCCCATACTATCAAGAAATATTGAAGCACCCTGATTTTAGAAGTGGCGAATTTGATACTAGCTTTGTAGAATCACATCCTGAGCTAAACAACTACGCTACAGCGTTTCCTCCTGAGTTAATTGCGGCAGCGATTTCTGCTGCAATTGCAGCTCATGAGGGGATTTAATTCATATCAACCAATAAATAAAATAAGTTAAATATATGGCACAAGTTCATGTTTCCGAGTTAGTTCTAAGAGATGGTCATCAGTCTCTCATCGCAACACGTCTTCGAACAGAAGATATGTTGCCCATTTGCTCAAAATTAGATGCGATTGGTTTTTGGTCCCTTGAAGCTTGGGGCGGAGCTACATTCGACACCTGCGTGCGCTATTTAAAAGAAGACCCTTGGGAACGTTTGAAGAAACTTCGAGCAGCCCTACCCAATAGCCGAATTCAAATGCTATTGCGAGGCCAAAACCTACTTGGCTACCGCCATTATTCGGATGACGTAGTACGAGCATTTGTTAAACAATCTGCCGATTCTGGAGTAGATGTATTCCGCGTTTTCGATGCAATGAACGATATTCGTAATTTACGCGTATCAATCGAAGCAGTTAAGAAGCATGGCAAACATGCTGAAGGTACAATTTCATATACAACCAGTCCTGTGCATGACATTAACTACTTTGTTGAGATGGCTATGCAACTTGAATCTATGGGCTCAGATACCATAGCAATTAAAGATATGGCTGGCTTACTTACCCCGCAAGTTACAAGCGACCTAGTAAAAGCAATTAGGGCGAAAGTTAAGTTGCCTATTCACCTGCATAGTCATGCCACATCAGGCCTTGCAAGCATGTGCTTATTGAAAGGTATTGAAAATGGTGCAACGCTTATAGACACATGCAACTCATCATTCTCAGAAGGTGCAAGCCACCCAACTACAGAAAGCTTAGTTGCAGCACTTAAAGACACTGAATATGACACTGGGTTAAGTGTAGCTGCACTTCAAGAAGTAACTGCATATTTCCGTGAGGTGCGCAGAAAATATTGGCAATTCGAAAGCGAATTCACAGGAGTTGATACGCGCGTATTGGTCAATCAGGTTCCAGGTGGAATGATATCGAACCTATCAAATCAACTTAAAGAGCAAGGCGCACTTAATCGCATGGATGAAGTGCTTGCTGAAATTCCAAGAGTTCGGGAAGATCTAGGATTTCCCCCGCTCGTGACACCTACATCACAAATCGTTGGCACACAGGCAGTTTTAAACGTAATGACAGGCGCTCGTTACAAATCAGTAACCAATGAAGTGAAAAACTACTTCCTTGGTCAATATGGCAAAGCCCCTGCTCCAGTAAATATTGATATTCGAAACGTTGCTGTAGGTAATGATGCAGAAGTGATTGAATGTCGCCCTGCTGACTTGCTTGAAGATGAAATGGATAAGTTACGTCAAGAGTCAGAAGCCTGGGCAATGACCGAGGAAGACGTTCTGACATATGCAATGTTTCCTGACTTGGCTAAAACATTTCTTCAAGAGCGAAATGCTGATAGTCTCAAGCCTGAGCAATTGCTAACGAAAGAAGCCGTTTCAACAAATGATGCCAGATACGCACCAAATGAATTTAAGGTCACACTGCATGGAGAGACATTCCATATTAAGTTAACAGGAAGCGGTCATGCTGGAGAAGAACAACGTCCCTTCTATGTTTCTGTTGATGGCATAGCTGAAGAAGTGATTGTTGAAACATTAAGTGAAATTGAAGTGAGTGGTGGCAAATCAAATGGCAAAAAGAAGACTGCCGCAAAAGTTGGCTCCAGTGGTCGTCCACGTCCGTCACATGAAGGCTGTGTAACAACAGCGATGCCAGGAAGTATAGTCGACGTTAAGGTAAAGGCTGGCGATAAGGTAACTGCGGGAGATGCAGTACTTGTGATTGAAGCTATGAAAATGGAAAACGAAATTCAAGCTTCTGTCACTGGTATTGTTGTCGCTGTGCATGTTAAAAAGGGCGATACCGTGACACCTGATGAATCACTTCTAGAAATACAACCTGAGTAATCAAGTCGCTCTAGTTAAAAAAAGCCGACTGTTTACGCTGTCGGTTTTTTTATAAATGATACCAAATCAAATGATACCGAAACTAATTCTAGCCTCGTCATCTCCCTATCGTCGAGAGTTGCTGACAAAACTTGGCTTACAATTCCAGTCAATTTCTCCAGAAATCGATGAATCAAGCCTAATCAATGAGGCTCCACAAGATACTGCTCTTAGACTTGCAAAGCTAAAAGCAAAAAAAATTGCTGAAAAATACCCAGATGCGTTAGTCATTGGATGCGATCAAGTAGCAACACTTGATGGTTTACAGCTTGGCAAACCAATAAGTCACGAAAATGCAGTACAACAATTACAGCATCAACAAGGTCGAACAGTCATATTTTATAGTGCTTTGTGCTTATTTAATCCCATCAGGAATCACATGCAGTCAGAGGTTGTGCCATATGAG
>CAIVUE010000032.1 GCA_903909015.1 uncultured Methylophilaceae bacterium | reverse complement strand
GTCCTGCAGACCCAACAATAGCAGCCATAACAACATCTACATTTTCATGAGATGAAACGAACTCTAATGCTGACATACCGCTCATCACCTGAGTTGTGCTGCCAACCTCCTTCAGCCTTAGAGAAAGTTGTTCAGCAGCCTGATCTTCCAGCATAACAGCGTACTGAGGACTAAATTTTAGACACTGGCTGAACAAGGCATCGACGTTTTTATTGGCAGTTAAAGCAAACACTCTAAAACGATTAGGATGCTGTGAGATCACATCTAAAGTATTAACGCCTATGGTGCCAGTTGCACCAAGTATGGTGACTTGCTCCAATTTAGGCATGGAAAACAACAGTTTTAATGTACAAATATAGATTGAAGTAGATAGGCAATGTTATTAAAAACATCACTAAAGGCAGACTTGATGTTAACCCATCAATTCTGTCTAAGACCCCTCCATGCCCAGGAAGGAGATTGCTACTATCTTTAACGCCCGCTTGTCGTTTTATTAGCGACTCAAACAAATCACCCATAATACTAAGTACCATTACACCCCAAAACACTAGGACAAACCAATAGCTTTGTTGGGTTTGGTAAGTTATTAATAGTGCAAAGACAGTGATTGCTATCCAGGCACCAAGTACCCCCTCCCAAGTCTTACCAGGACTAATGGAAGGCGCAAGCTTGTGTTTTCCGTAACGCTTACCAGCAAAGTAGGCTGCACTATCTGCAATCCAAACCGTCATCGCAAAAGTAAGAAGCAATAAAGGATTAATCTCTCTTAAGGCAACCATAGCTAAGCCAAAGGGAATTATTGTAATTAAACCGAGTATTGCCAGTATGAAACGGTTGTCAATTCTCGGTATAAAAGTTAACAAAAATGGAACAATGAATAACCAGAAAATTGCAGCGGCGAGAATGCCCCATAAAATAACCAATTCCATAACTTGTGGCTTGTATGAAAATAAAATAAAACCTAAAAGAAATACAAGCCCAGTATAGATAGCGCTCCCAGTTCTATTAAACTTTGACATCCCTGCCCACTCCCATACACCTATAGATGTAATAGTTAGCACCAGAAGCCCCCAATATAATGGTGGGAAATAAACAAAGGCCGCACCAATCGTTAAGAAGAGTACTAATGAGGTAATGAGGCGAGTTTTAAGCATTTATGTTGTTGCCAATTGTTCACTGGTGCGACCAAAACGCCGCTCCCTTTGTTGATAGGATTGAATGGCAAGCCTAAAAGCATCTTCGCCAAAGTCAGGCCATAGCGTATCTGTAAAATAAAGTTCCGAATATGCCAATTGCCAAAGTAAAAAATTGCTAATACGCTTTTCACCGCCAGTACGAATAAACAAATCTGGCTCTGGTGCATAGTGCATTGACAGATAGGGGCTTAAATGATCCTCTGTATAGCTTCCAGCCAAATCAGGATTAGCTTTTTGCATCGAATTAACAGCTTGAAGCACGTCCCATCGACCGCCATAATTTGCTGCAATAGTTAGAGTTAGGCCAGTATTTTTTACTGTTAGGTTTTCAGCAGAAGCGATTTCAGCAGTTAGCGCATCACTAAAGCGTGTCCGATCACCAATCATCACAAAACGTACATTGTTTTTGTGAAGCTTAATCACTTCTTTTTTTAGCGCTTCCATAAAAAGACTCATTAAGAAGCTAACTTCATCTGGTGGTCTGCGCCAATTCTCACTACTAAACGCAAACAATGTGAGATATTCAACCCCAATGTCGACACAATGCTTGATCATGCTTCGTACCGTCTCGACACCTACCTTGTGTCCAGCAATTCGGGGTAGAAATCGCTTTTTAGCCCAACGGCCGTTACCATCCATAATCACCGCAATGTGACGTGGAATTTCCATTACTTCAGGAATGGAATTCGTTGAGCTAGAAAATATGCC
>CAIVUE010000031.1 GCA_903909015.1 uncultured Methylophilaceae bacterium | reverse complement strand
TTTTAGGCTCGCTTCAAGTGCACGCCAAGTCCAGTGATCCTGAGTTGGTAGAGGGCGGGCAGCTCTATCTTATTTCAGGTCCAGATGCCTTATCAAAGTAATGTCATTCCCATGAATACTTTATTCATGGGAATGAAACAAAACGACGATAGAATTCAATATAAATTTACTTAAGATTTTGTATGTACCTAAAAACACAACAGATTGTTTTTATGATCTGCTGCCTGATTCAATCCTGTGCGGTCTTCGCTGAAGAAGCTGCTGAATACGAAGATTCAACTTTTCGGTTTCAGAGCACCTACATCTGGCAAAGAAAAAGCTGCTTTTGACGCGCCTTATGCAGATGGCCGGAACAGTCTTAGCTCAGGCTTAGCAAGGAGCTATACAGCCACCGAAACGGGCTACTGGGGTTTTCGTCTATGGAGGGGTGGTGAGCTCTATTTCAATCCGGAGATCACCCAAGGCGTTCCTTTTTCAGGCTTGGCCGGCGCTGGCGCATTTACTAACGGTGAACTCACGCGTTCGGCTGGCACTAAACCTCACCTCTATCGGCAGCGTTTCTTTCTTCGACAAACGTTTGGTTTAGGTGGGGGGGAACAGAAGGTAGAAGCCGATCTTAATCAGATGGCAGGGACTGTTGATAAGAATCGCGTGGTGTTAACGCTTGGTAACTTCTCCACGCTCGATGTGTTTGATGATAATGCCTATGCAAAGGACTCTCGCACCCAGTTTATGAATGCTGGCTTTATTGCCCCACTTGCTTATGACTATGCCGCCGATGCACGAGGTTTTGGTTATGGCTTTGCCCTTGAGTGGTACCAAGATGATTGGGCCTATCGTATTGGTCGGATGACAGGCCCCCAAACGCCGAATATGTTGCCAACAGATTATCGAATTTTCAAGCACTACGGCGACCAGCTTGAAATTGAGCACAGACACACCTTATTTGACCAACCAGGAAAGATTCGTGTGCTTGCTTGGCGGAATAAAGCGAATATCGCCAGTTTTCAAGATGCGCTTGCATATATCAACACTTATCATCCAACTGATATGCAGGCAATATTTGCGGTGAGAACTGGCGAAAAAATTAAATACGGTCTTGGTGTTAATATAGAACAAGCCATTTCAGAGGATCTAGGATTCTTTTTACGTGCGATGAAGGCAGATGGTAAAACTGAAACGTTGGCTTTCACTGAGACGGATGCCTCTCTTGGCACAGGGCTCTCATGGAAGGGGAATGCTTGGAATCGCCCTAAAGATACGCTCGGTGTCGGCTATATTTACAATACGATCTCTAAAGAGCGAAGATCCTATTTGGAAGCTGGTGGGATCTCTTTTTTCTTGGGGGATGAGCATCCTAATTTCAAATATAGCCCTGAACAAGTGTTTGAAACCTACTACAGTATGAATGTTTGGAAGGAGTTATATGCGACGCTTGATTATCAGCATATGACGAACCCTGGCTATAACGCCGATCGAGGTCCAGTAGACTTTGCGGCCATGCGATTGCATGTAGAGTTTTGAGGACTTCAATGGCGGCTATTTAATTTTTTAAATGCCATCAGTTTGGTTTTTTAGTCATATTCGTTTTGATGTAAGTCTTGGTTAAATGGTCAAGCTGCACAAATTCGATTACCGCGCTGTCTTTCACAATCGCCACCCCAACTTTAGCAGCTTCTTTGAATGAGGCATGTTGCTTATTCATCATAATGCTACTCAAGTAATAATGTACCTTGTTATTAGCTATCCAGCCCATGCCCGTGATTTCGCAAGAATGTTTATCGTAGGTAAATGTGATTGAAAAATTGAGGTAATCGTCATGGTGCTTGATGACCTGAAAATCGAAGAAGCCTATTGTTTTGATCACAAACCCTGACCCGCTAAAAAATTAAGAAACCTTTGAAGCTATCAATAAAGCGTAAATAACCACAGGCGATATTGAAAGTGCGATCATCTTAACAAGCTTATTTGGATGCTTATGTGAAGGATGGGTGAAGTTTATGTGAAAAAAATAGCGCCACGAATGGCGCTAATAAAGGGAGTTTCCTGCTTAGGAGAAGCATTAA
>CAIVUE010000030.1 GCA_903909015.1 uncultured Methylophilaceae bacterium | reverse complement strand
TCTGGGTTTGCTTGAGTTCACCTGGGTCAATACCCTTAGCAAGACTCTTCTTTGCAAGATCTCGCTTTTCTCTAGCATCGGCTAGTGACAGATGTGGATAAACGCCTATAGATAAAGTCTTCTCTTTACCTAAAAAGCGATATTTATAACGCCAGTATTTTGAACCATTGGGATGAATCAACATAAACAAGCCCCCACTATCAGAGAGCTTGTACTGTTTATCTAACGGTTTTGAATTGCGGATTTGTATATCAGTGAGTGCCATTTTGGGGGTATAAAAATTTCGCTAAAAATAATGTACCCCCATTTATACCCCCATAATATATGGGATGCAACTGCACTAAAATGGATAGTACCGGATTAAAAAACTAACTAAAACAATAAGTTATAAAATAATCCGGACATAATTGTCCTTGGTTGGACAACTAAATTTTTTAATTGGTGCCCGGGGCCGGAATCGAACCGGCACGCCCTTGCGAGCGAGAGATTTTAAGTCTCTTGTGTCTACCAATTTCACCACCCGGGCATTTGGAACTACGTCAAAAGCCACGCAGCAATTAGATCTTTTACGGTGCGTATTTTAACTGCACTCATACTTTTAAGCAAAAAATTATTACAAAATAAAACAAAAGGCCCAGCGTATTGCTAGGCCTTTAAAATTTGGAGGCGCGAACCAGAGTCGAACTGGTCTAAACGGCTTTGCAGGCCGCGGCATAACCGCTTTGCTATCGCGCCATACTCTCAAGATCGAACACCGAGAGGTATAAGTTAAAAAAGGGAAAGCGGCTTAGCTTTCCCTTTTTTAATTATTTGGAGCGGGAAACGAGTCTCGAACTCGCGACCTCAACCTTGGCAAGGTTGCGCTCTACCAACTGAGCTATTCCCGCGTAAAGAAGCGAGCATTATAAGGGTTTTAAGGCCGTCGTCAAGCCCAAAATAAGTATAATCGCTAGCTTTCATTGCTGTTCATTTGAGGCCAAGCCGCCTTCAAATAGTAAGCCATTGACACCAATGTCAAAATTACAGCAACGTAAATTGAAATCTGACCAATAATTTTTGTACTTACTCCTAGAATTGGATCGAAATACAATAAAAAAAGGATCGCCACCATCTGAGCCACCGTTTTAATTTTACCGACCAAGGCAACAGCTACACTCCCACGTTCACCGACGCCCGCCATCCATTCACGTAATGCGCTAATCGCAATCTCTCGGCCAATGATAATAAAGGCCACAAACGCACCTACACGGTTAAATTCAACCAGCATAATTAAAGCAGCGGCCACCATTAGCTTGTCAGCAACAGGATCTAAGAATGCGCCGAATGCAGAGGTTTGATTCAGTTTACGTGCAAAGTAGCCATCCAGCCAATCCGTAATCGCAGCTAAACCAAATACCGCAGTTGCTAGTACATTGGCAGAATGGGCAGATATCCAATGGGGTTGCGCATAAAAAATACCCACGAACACAGGAATAAGTAATATTCGTAATATGGTTAGGCTATTTGGTAAATTCCAACGCATTAATGAAACTCCTGATATATTTTTTCTGCCAACATTTGGCTGATGCCTTCCACCTTAGCTAGCTCATCTGCACTCGCATTTTTAACCCCGTCCAAACCACCAAACCGCACCAACAAACTTTTGCGGCGTTTTGCACCGATCCCCTCAATATCTTCCAAGGAAGAATGCATACGAGCCTTACCACGCCTTGCACGATGCCCAGTGATGGCAAAGCGATGCGCCTCATCCCTAATCTGCTGAAGCAGGTGCAAGCCAATATGGTCTTTATTCAACCCAACCGGCATTTCACGGTCTGGAAAAAACATCTGTTCTAAGCCAGGTCTGCGCTCTTCACCCTTGGCAATTCCAACCAAGAGGATATCAGCTAATCCAACTTCATGCATAACCTCAACAGCCACACCCAATTGGCCCTTACCGCCATCAATAAAAATCAGGTCGGGACGCTTACCCTCTCCTGCAGCGACTTTTTTATAGCGGCGAGTTAATGCATCCCTCATCGCGGCATAATCATCCCCTGGAGTAATCCCGGTAATGTTATAGCGTCTATACTCTGAGTTCTGCATAGCGCCTTTATCAAAGACCACACAGGAAGCCACCGTCGCCTCCCCCATCGTATGACTAATGTCGAAGCATTCAATACGCTCTAAGGCGTCGCCTAGGTCTAAGGCCTCTCGCAGGGCGGTTAATCTAGCTTGCTGATTAGCATGCTGCGCGGATCTTTGTTGAAGGGCTAACTCTGCGTTAGCCTCGGCCATCTTCATCCAAACCCGTTTATCCCCAGTGGGATTAATATTGATTCTTATTTTTCGACCCGCCTGCTCAATAAAAACCTCTTCCAATGCTGAAGTTTCAATTGGTACCCCAACAATGATTAAAGGCGGCATATTTTGCGAGACATAATGCTGCTCTAGGAAGGCGCGCATCGTGTCTTCTAATTCACCACCCTCTGCATTCTTAGGGAAAAAACTCTTATCCCCCAAGTGCCTCCCACCCCTAATCATAACGAGGTTCACACAATGCTGACCTGTATTTGAAATGCAGGCAATCACATCCGCATCGTTTACAGCAAAATCACTCACAAATTGCTTCACCTGTACTTGCCTTAGGCTTTGCATACGATCACGATATACCGCAGCCATCTCGAAGTCTTGCACCTCTGCAGCCACCATCATCTTCTCGGCCAAGTCATCAATCACCTGCTGCTCACGACCCTGAAGAAACATGGTGGCATGTCCTACGTCACGCTGATAATCTTCTTCACTGATCAAATTCACGCATGGCGCTGTACAGCGCTCAATCTGATATTGCAAACAAGGGCGTGTTCTATTTGAGAACACTGTGTTCTCACAAGTGCGCAACATGAATACCTTCTGCAGCAACTGAATGCTTTCACGTACCGCAACCGAGTTAGGAAAAGGCCCGAAATAATGATTCCCCTTACGCTGCGTGCCACGATGAAAAGCTAGGCGTGGAAAAGTATCCCCCGTCAAAGTAATATAAGGATAAGTTTTATCATCGCGGAACAGGACGTTGTAACGCGGCATCAAACTTTTAATTAGATTGTTTTCGAGGAGTAAAGCTTCCGCCTCAGAATGAGTGACGGTAGTTTCTAGATTAACAATCTGAGATACCATCATCCGAGTGCGAGGACTAGGTAAGTTTTTATTAAAGTAGGAGGAGACCCTTTTTTTTAGGTCTTTGGCTTTGCCAACATAAATCACCTCATCGCTCGCGTTTTTCATACGATAAACGCCCGGCAAATTAGGCAAATTCTTTAATATAGGCTTAGGGTCAAATAAGTCAGTCATAGCAAAGGGCAACTACTTAAACTCACTTTAGCCCTAATTCTGCCAAGCGCAAGCGCTTAGCCTCTTCTTCCTTGCGGACATCATCAATCACCCGCATCACCGTCTTCAAATCGACAGCTTTATTCGTTTCCTTGAAGTGACCAGTCAAAGCCGTTTCGACCGTAAGATTGCCATGAGAAAATAGATGCCAAATCTCTTTTGCGTATTTTGTATTGAGCAACTCGGCAGCATAACGGCCAAAGTAATCTCTTAAATTATTGACGTCCCGTTCAAGCATAGATTCCGCATGATTATTCCCGGCCGCATCTACAGCTTGTGGCAAATCAATGATCACCGGACCATGGCCTGAGAGCAGGATATTAAATTCAGACAAGTCGCCATGGATAATGCCGGCGCAGAGCATACGCACCACTTCCTGCAATAAGACTTGGTGATACTTACGGGCATCTTCAGCCGTGAATGCGATATCGTTGAGCCTAGGGGCGGCGTTCCCATTTTCATCCACCACCAATTCCATCAACAAAACACCCTCGTAAAAATTGTAGGGTTTAGGAACCCGGACCCCAGCGCCGGCCAAGCGATACAAGGCATCAACCTCAGCACTCTGCCAAGCCTGCTCTTGAAGCTTACGTCCGTATTTAGAGCCTTTTTCCATGGCGCGAGCTTGTCGACTATTTTTAGTTTTGCGCCCTTCGGTGTAATCTACACTTTGTCTAAAACTACGCTGATTAGCCTCTTTGTAGACTTTTGCGCACCTAACATCATCGCCACAGCGAACGACATACACCGTCGCTTCCTTGCCGCTCATGAGTTGGCGTATCACATCGTCGACTAAGCCATCCTCAACAAGTGGCTGTAACCTTGCCGGTATTTTCATAAGAATCTACTCATCTAAAAGTTTGCCCGCAATCGCCCAATCTTCATAAGCCACCTCATCAAAGGTAATGTAGGTATAACTTGCCGATTTTTTAGCCACCCGTTGCATCGTTTCAGTGACTTCTTTTGCAATCTCTGCTTTTTGTTCACGTGTCAGTGATCCAGCATGTTTAATATTGATATATGGCATGTTATTCCTCCTTCATAATTCAGATTTAATTGATGTGAACACTTCATGAAACATCGACTCAGTTAAACGTTTGGTTTGTGTATTGTAACGACTGCAATGATAACTATCATAAAGTACACGCCCATTAGGCAAAGTATGACGTACTGCATGCCCAAACTTATAAGCGGCCCCTTTTAATCCATAAGCTTTTAGCACCGCCATATGAGCGACGTTACCCAAGGCTAAAATGAGGCAGCCCTCTGGCAACCCAGAAATTTCTGCAGCCAGATAACGGTTACAGGTGTTGATTTCTTCTGGGTTCGGTTTGTTATCCGGGGGTAAGCATTTAACTGCATTCGTAATTCGGCAAGCTATCAGATTTAATCCATCATCAACAGAAGTTGAAACTGGGGCGCTTGCAAAGCCAAACTTATTTAAAGTTTCATAGAGCAACACCCCTGCATAATCACCCGTAAATGGCCGGCCCGTTCGATTCGCACCATGCATACCAGGAGCAAGCCCTACAATTAACAATTTAGGCTGGGTTACCCCAAAGGCTGGCACAGGGCGGGCGAAATAGGTGGGCTCCTTGTCCTTCACATCATCCAAAAAATTCGCCAATCTTGGACACAAACGGCAATTAATATCAAAACTTTGCATGGTTCAAATGAATAGTAGTCGGAATAATATTTTGTAAGGCTACATGCTAGCCCATAGACAACAAAAAAGCAGTCGTTTTAAGTACTTTTTAGTTTTGCACGCCAAGTGGGTAGGCCATTGACGCTATAATGAACAATTCATCCACACTTTAAAATTCCAATGCTTAGTTACCGACACGCCTTTCATGCAGGCAACCATGCTGACGTGCTCAAACATTTTGTGTTGATGCAGGTCATCGATCACACCACACAGAAAGACAAACCTTTCTGGTATATCGACACCCATGCCGGCGCAGGTCAATACTCACTAGATGCAGGCTATGCTACACAAAATGCCGAGTATGAATCAGGGATTGCTAAGCTTTGGAATGCAAACGACTTACCACAGGCACTGTTGAATTACGTTGGCTTCATTAAGAGCCTGAATCAACCATCCAACCCAAAATCAGCGAAGTTAAAGATGTATCCCGGCTCACCTCTATGCGCTCAAGCATTATTAAGACCCGATGACCGCATGCGATTGTTTGAACTGCATCCAAGCGATTTCGAGATCTTGCTAGAAAACTTCAGGGGCCACCAACGCACAGTCAAAGTAGACGTGGCCAACGGCTTTGCTGGCATTAAGGCAATACTTCCGCCGCCCACACGCCGTGCAGTAATATTGATCGATCCTCCATACGAAGAAAAACAAGATTATCAACGTGTTGTCGATATGATTAAAGACAGTCTACAACGCTTTGCAACCGGCACTTATATGATCTGGTACCCACTATTACAGCGTCCAGAACCGAATCAAATGGTCGGTAAATTAAAAGAGCTCAATTTAAAAAGCTGGATGAATGTGAGCTTAACCGTTCAAGAACCCGCTATTGAAGGCTTTGGGATGTTTGGAAGCGGCTTATTTATTATTAACCCACCTTGGACTTTGCCTAATACACTGCATGAAGTCATGCCCTACTTAGCCCAAAAACTGGCCGTTGATGATGGCGCAAGTTTTGAAATCGACAGCCACATCAGCTAAAGATGCTTTGCTTCCAAGTGCGTATCTGACGCTGGTTCGGTATAGAGCGTGAAGTTGTAGATTGTTAAAGTTCGCCCATCCTCGGTTTCAACCTTGATACGCCACTCACCTGATTGAACATTTTGTTTGTAGGTATAACCTCGAAAGCCGCCCTGCCTTCCTCCAGACAAAGCGAACCCAATCCTCGATGTCGCCTGCCACCCTTGGCTTTTATCATAGTGTTCCCATCGATGATAAAGTTCTGCCGTAATACCTCGCGGAGCAAAAACAGATGAAACGCAGTACACACGTCCCCCAGCAGGTACATGCAAATCATTAGAAAGTAAACGCCACGGCTTGTACCAAGGTGGCCTTTCCACCGAAATCACCATATCACCATTAATCCTCTCCAGATTCAGACCAAGCTGCATGTCACGCTTAACCAAAGGAACTGGGGGCACAGAATCAAATAAATATGCAACACTCAACATGCCAGCAATAGCCCAAACTGGCCAAGCTTGGCCAGGGCATCCCGGTGTTTTTTTACGTAAATAATGCGTAAAAGTCGCCCCAGCAAGTGTGCTGATATAAAACCAAACGGGGTGAATGCTCCCCAGCACAAACGGGAGTAAGAAATTAAACACCAAGATGGCACAAAGACCAAAAAGCGCCCAAGTCAGCGTGAATCGATGGTAATGGTGATCAATATATTCATTAGCCACAAGCAAAGAGCCTAAGCCTAGTGACAATAACAGCGCTAGAAAATGATTCGCGCTCTTGAAGTACAAAATGAATAAGGCACTAAATAAGCTACCAAATAGAAATTGCAGAATAAAAATTGGGGCTTTCTTCTGCCAATCAGGCCTAATGGAGAGCTCTAACCGTTCCATTTCAGTCATCAATAAATGGGCGTTGGTTCGATGCCCCATCCAAAAAAGGATTAAGCCACAGGCAAGCAAATAGGCTGCAAGAAACCATAAATCAGAAGGGTTGATTTGACGGCCTATTGTCAGCGCGTCCCACAGAAAACCACCAAAGAAGGCAATGGCTGGCAGAAGGTTCTTTAAGCTCAACGTCATATCAAGCTTAAAGAACCGAGCCATGAATTGACTAAGAAACTTGAGCAATGCCTATCACTTTTTTCGCCTGGTACTCCGGCATCAAATTAAAGTTGAGATACTGGTAGATGGTTGCGTGATGTGCACTGATGGTGTCGCCCACGACCTGGAGGTATTCAAGCGTGGTTGGCAAGCGTCCGAGTTTCGCACAGACCGCAGCCAATTCAGCTGAGCCAAGATAGACGCGCGCATCTCTGCCCATGCGGTTATCAAAGTTTCGGGTACTGGTTGAGAAGACCGTGGCTTTGTCTGCGACCCTAGCTTGGTTACCCATGCAGAGTGAACATCCAGGGACTTCAGTTCTCGCCCCTGCAATCCCAAAGGTCGAATACACGCCCTCATCTCGAAGCTGCGCTTCATCCATGCGCGTCGGCGGTGCTATCCATAAACGG
>CAIVUE010000029.1 GCA_903909015.1 uncultured Methylophilaceae bacterium | reverse complement strand
GCTTCACCGCTTTGTATTTGACAACACCCCAATACGCGGTAACACGGTTCGCTTGAAGACCACCTTCAATACAGCCCTACAACATGTAGATTACCCGCCACTTTTAAAGAGCGCTTTGGGTGAGCTAATGGCAGCAGCGGCACTTTTAGCCGCTACATTAAAACTCGAAAATGGCGCACTGATTTTACAGATTCAAGGTCAAGGGCCTCTTAGCTTATTGGTCGTAGAATGCAGTGCCGCATTAGAAATGCGTGCCACTGCAAAGTGGAAGGGGGAGATTAGCAATCAAAGCTTTGGTGAACTCGTAGGTAACGGACACTTTGTAATTACGCTAGATCCTAAAGATGGGGGGCAAACCTATCAAGGAATAGTGCCTGTTGAAGGCGATAGCATTAGCGAAATTTTACAAAATTACATGGAGCGCTCAGAGCAAATCGAAACGCGTATTTGGTTGGCGTGTGATCAGCAATCAGCGGGCGGCATGCTCCTACAAAAACTACCAGACTTGCCGGAACAGGATGCTGACGCATGGGCGAGAACTGGGTTCCTAGCCGAGACCATCACAGATGAAGAACTCATCACACTGCCCGCAGAAACACTTCTTACTCGGCTTTTCCACGAAGAGGATGTGCGCCTCTTTGATCCACGGAATATAAGTTTCCGTTGCACTTGCTCACGAAAAAGCGTCAGTAATATGCTTAAAATGCTTGGGGTCGCCGAAGTAGATAGCATCCTTGAAGAACGCGGTGAAATTGAGGTGAATTGCGATTTTTGTAATGCAGGCTATGTGTTCGACAAAGTCGATACAGAGCAACTCTTTGCTGCGGATATTACGCCGCCCGTTTCAAAAACAAAACACTAATTAAAGCGTCTGCCTTACCCGCTCAAATAAACAAATGGAAGCCGCTGCAGCCGCATTAAGTGACTCAACGCCTTCAGCAATCGGAATGGTGACATGATAGCTTGCCGCTTTTTGCATGTCACTGCTAAGGCCTTTACCTTCATTGCCAATCGCAATTGCAGTTGGGCCAGTTAAATCCATCTTGTAGATAGAATCTCCACGCAAGGTTGTGGCTAATACTTGCCCTGCAAAATTACTTGCCAAAACTACCAAATCTTCACGCTCAACAATCGGCAAAGTAAACTGCGCTCCCTGTCCCCCTCTTAAGGCTTTAGGAGACCATGCTTCAGTACAACCCTCTGAAAGATACACAGCATCTACCCCTGCTGCCGCTGCCGTACGGAGCATACTACCCAAGTTGCCTGGGTCTTGAATGTCTTCCAGCATCAACACAAAATTAGGTGCTTCTGGCGGCAAAATGGTTGGCGTTCTTACCAAAGCCAAAATACCCGTTGGGCTTGCGACTGGCGCTAACTCTTGAAACATTAAAGTCGGAAACATCACCGTTGGCACATCAACCAACTGCTGAATAAGGTGCGAGACCTCTGCAGTGCTTTCGCCTTCGGCGATAATCAGCAAGCGCGGTTCTCCAAATACATCAAGATAAGTCTCAACTAAATGAGCACCATCAAGCAATGTCTCACCTAATTTGCGTCGCTCACGTGAAGAATCAGCCAATTTTTTAAGCTGCTTAAATAGACTGTTGTCGCGAGAAATAATGTGTTTGAATGTCATTTGATTTTACTTAAACTTAATCGTCATGGCATTTTAACTTAAACCAGTTTGGTTATTCTCATACAAAGACAATTCAAATCATGATGAAACTATACGGCTATCCGCAAACCCGCTCTACTCGTGTTGCTTGGGCTCTAGAAGAAACTGGCGCTGAATATGAATATGGCCTGATTAACTTAAAAGCAGGCGAACACAAGCAGCCTGCATTCTTAGCGATTAATCCCTTCGGTAAAATCCCGAGCCTAGTCGACGACGGCCATGTGATGAGCGAATCATCAGCCATCTGCACCTATATTGCCGAAAAGTTTCCAGCAGCCAAGCTCATCCCAAGCGATGCAAAAGGCCGTGCTGAGTATTTTCAGTGGCTATTCTTTGTGGTGTCCGAGTTAGAAGTGCATTTATGGACAGCCGCCAAACACGACAGGCTATTGCCTGAAGATAAAAAGGTGCCAGCAGTTGTGAGCACTAGTTTTTGGGAGTTTGAAAAAGCCGCCGCTGTGTTAAGTGCATACTTAAAAGACCGCCAATACCTCGCAGGCGATCAATTTAGCGCGGCAGATATTATTTGCGTGTCAGTCTTACATTGGGCGCACCACCAAAAAGTGCAACTCGATGATACATTATTGAACTACATGAATAGGCATTCTGATCGCCCCGCCCTAGCGCGCGCTAGGAAACGTGAGGCAGAAGCCACTTAAGGAAACAAAAGATGAATGATAAAGAATTAGTAGCATTTGAGGCCGCCAAGCTAGCAAAAAACGGCATGGTAATCGGCCTCGGTACAGGCTCAACTGCTAATTACTTTATTGAGCACCTGGCCAAACGCCAATCAAATGAAGGCATCAAAATCAGCACCGTTGCGAGTTCCACCATTAGCGCGATTAAAGCAGAAAACTGCGGGCTAAAAGTTGTCTCTATTGCAAATCTAAACCGCATAGATTTATATGTCGATGGCGCTGATGAAATCACGCCTAACTTATCTTTACTCAAAGGCCGTGGGCAAGATTTGGTCATGGAAAAACTACTCGCCAAAGCCGCAGATCAATTCATTGTGGTGGCAGACAAGAGCAAGCTAGTGAGCCGTATCGGCGAGAAATTCATTATTCCCATTGAAGTCATCCCTGGCGCATGGCAAATGGTAAAACACCAATTAGAACAGCATTGCGCAGAAGGCGATATTCGCCTTAATTCTGGCAAAGACAATGTCGCCATCAGCGCACACGGTAGCTATATTTTAGATATGCGATTCCCTGCAAGCATCAATGATGCGGCCCTTAATACCTTACTCAACAACACCCCTGGCATTGTGGAACACGGCGTATTTTATGGCATCGCAAGCCAAGTATTGATTGCAGACAATGGGAATATTGAGGTGATGGGCGTCTAAAAGGCTCTATAATGCCGCCATGTCTAAAAAAATATCTATAGAACGCGTTTTGCACTCCCAAGGCTTTGGTTCACGCAAAGCCTGCCGCATCTTAGTGAGACACGAGGCAGTCACTGTCAACGGCGAATCTTGCAATGATCCGTTTGCAGAATTTCACACTGAAAACCTGCACTTCACTGTCGATGGAGAGCCATGGCAATATCGCGAGCAAGCTTACTTGATGCTTAACAAACCAGCGCATTATGAGTGCTCTCATAAAACCATCCATCACCCATCAGTTTACAGCCTATTGCCGCATCCATTAATTGAACGTGACGTACAATGTATCGGCCGCCTAGATGAAGACACCACCGGCCTGATTTTACTATCTGATGACGGACATTTTATCCATCGCCTCAGCTCCCCCAAATGGAAAGTACCAAAGATTTACGAAGTCCATTGCAAGCACCCTGTAGACGAAGCACAAATTAAAAAATTGCTAGATGGTGTTCAACTAATTGACGAACCAGCACCGATTGCTGCTCTAGTTTGTGAACAAATGAGCAGTCACATCCTCCACATGACTTTAGCTGAAGGCAAATATCATCAAGTAAAACGTATGATTGCCGCCAACAGCAACCGTGTAGAAGCCCTAAAACGAATTAGAATTGGTGAAGTCATGCTGCCAACTGACCTAGCTGAGGGAGAATGGCGCTGGTTAAGCGCAGCGGAGTTACACTTACTAACGCATACCGAAAAGATTTAGTAGCTAATAACCCAATACTCCGTATAATCAACTCCTCCCTGTGCCATACCAATCAGCACAGCGGCCTAAAGGCGCTATGCGCCAACACTTTTATATCTTATTTGTTAGTCTCGATTGGTGTTGTCTTGAAGGCAGCAGACCCACTTATAAATCTCCTTTAAGGAATTTACATTGTCATCAGAAGTTACACACCTAAG
>CAIVUE010000028.1 GCA_903909015.1 uncultured Methylophilaceae bacterium | reverse complement strand
TGGCTCAAAACGCGTGATGCGGTTCCAACGATTCGCGCCCTGCGGGATCAAGCAGAAGTACTGCGTCTGAGTGAACTTGAAAAAGCACAAAAATTACTCGCAAAGGGTGAAGACCCTGCTGCCGTAATTGAGGCCCTAAGTAACGCCCTCACCAATAAGTTTTTACATGCGCCCAGTCATGCGCTCAATCACAGCTCAGGCTTTGAACATGAGCAACTTGAGACGCTTTTGCGTCAGATTTACCAAATTAAAACCTAACACTCAGCGCAAAGAAATACCATGAAACCGTCCATGATTAAAAAGCTCGCTACTTTAAGCGAACGTTTAGATGAATTAAATCGCCTCCTCAGCAGCGAGGGCGCGACATCCAACATGGACAATTACCGCAAGCTCACGCAAGAGCATGCAGAAATCACGCCAATTGTTGAGCAGTTCCGCAGCTTTGAGCAAGGGGAGGCCGACATTGCCGAAGCGCAGAAAATGCTCTCTGATCCGGAGATGAAAGAGTTTGCGCAGGAAGAAATCGAAAATGGCAAAGCCACATTAGAGGCTGTTGAGATCGAACTCCAAAAACTTCTGCTCCCAAAAGATCCTAATGATGAGCGCAATATCTTCTTAGAAATTCGTGCCGGCACGGGTGGGGATGAGTCTGCCCTATTTGCTGGAGACCTCTTCAGAATGTACTCTCGCTATGCCGAGCGTCAACGCTGGAAAGTTGAAATCGTTTCCGCAAGCGACTCCGAAGTTGGTGGCTACAAAGAAATTATTGCCAAGATTGAAGGTCACGGGGCCTATTCAAAACTCAAATTTGAGTCGGGCGGCCACCGCGTACAGCGGGTACCCGACACCGAAACACAAGGCCGTATTCATACCTCTGCGTGCACAGTTGCCGTGCTACCTGAAGCGGACGAAGTCAGTGATGTGGTCATTAATCCAGCGGAAATTCGCATCGACACCTACCGTGCTAGTGGTGCGGGTGGGCAACACATTAATAAAACTGACTCAGCAGTTCGGATCACCCACTTACCCACCGGTATCGTCGTGGAATGCCAAGACGACCGGAGTCAACACAAGAATAAAGCACAAGCCATGAGCGTCTGGGTAGCTCGCATTAAGGATGCTGAAGTCCGTGCCCAACAATCTAAAATTGCCAGTGAACGTAAGAGCCTGATTGGCTCTGGCGATCGTTCAGAGCGCATTCGCACCTATAACTATCCTCAGGGACGGATTACGGATCACCGTATTAATCTCACACTCTATAAAATAGATGCGATTACCGAAGGCGACATGGATGAATTAATTGGGGCGCTTGCGGCAGAGCATCAAGCCGATATGCTCGCAACCTTGGGTGAAGACAACTAAACCCCTAAGTATTGTTTCATCCTAGCGCCATATTCAGGCTGTGATAAGCACAAGTAAATAATGACCCCAAGATTCAATAGGGCGGTCACCCCAAATAATTGGGGAATATCAAACTGCCCCTTGAACATCAGCATCGCAAATATTGCAGAGATCACCATAAAGAGCGCATTCATGATGTTGTTCGCAGCAATGACACGCGACTGATGACTTTTTTCAGCGCGAGACTGAATAAGCGCATACAAGGGCACGATGTAAATGCCGCCAAAAAAACCAATCAATCCAATATCCGCCAGTAAGTGCCAATTTTTTGATTGATTGGCAAACTCTCCAAAAGCCATTAAAGCTTGAGTGCTCGAAACATCAATGGCATGGCTGACCCAATAAAAATCCAAACCAAATAGAGTTAAGCCAATCGCGCCAATTGGCACTAGACCGATTTCCACCAGCCCTTTTGAGAGCTTCTCACACATCAGCGAGCCCAACCCAACCCCGACTGAGAACACCGCAAGTAATAAAATAAAAACACTTTCATCCCCATGTAAAAAATCTTTTGCATACACGGGAAACTGCGCAAGTAAGG
>CAIVUE010000027.1 GCA_903909015.1 uncultured Methylophilaceae bacterium | reverse complement strand
CAATCTTGGGTGAAGAATGCACCATGGCTCGGTTTGATTTGTGCGGATACTTTGTTCACTAAAAATGGACAACCTAATCGCTGGGCCGAATACGATACCGGCGCCGCTGCTCTTAACTTGTGTTTACAAGCGACTAGTATGGGATTAAGCGCCCATCAATTAGGGGGCTTTGACGCGGACAAGGCAAGGGCTGCATTCTCTATTCCAGAACAATTTACATTGATGGCGATGATTTCAGTAGGTTATTTGGCTGATATTGAAACCGTCACAGGTGATCTCTTGGTGCGAGAAACTGCAGCACGTAGTCGTCGAGATTTAGGGGCTTTATTTTTTGACGGTGCTTGGCAAAAACCAATTGTTTAGAAGCTTTTTGATTAGTTTTCTAGGGCGCGTTTCGGTATTTCGAGGGCATCTGATAGAATACCGCCACTAAAAAGATTAAGGATAGGAAACATCATGGCTGTCGTTGCACTTAACAAAGAAAATTTTAAAGAAACCATTGTCAACAATCCATTCGTGATCGTTGATTTTTGGGCGCCTTGGTGTGAGCCTTGTGTCGCTTTCACGCCAGTGTTTGAAGCTGCATCAGAAAAAAATCCTGATATCTTATTTGGTATGGTGGACACGGAAGCCAATCCAGAAATTGCTGAATATTTCGAAGTCACCAAAATTCCTGGGATTTTAGTGATTCGAGAGCAAGCTGGTATTCACGCGCAACAAGGTGAAATCGGTGCGCCTGCATTTGATAAGATTATTGAATGGGCACGCGAGTTTGATTTGACTCAAGTGCGCGAGTATTACGCAGAGGAAGACAGCAAATAAGGTCAACTAAATAAAAAAGCCGCTTTAAGCGGCTTTTTTATTTTCTGGGGATTTATAACCTGGTAATGAATTTAGTTGGATCGACTGATTTGCCTTGATAACGAATCTCGAAATGAAGCTTTACCGCATCCGTGCCAGAATTTCCCATTTCTGCAATCTTTTGGCCTTTTGAAACTGTCTGACCTTCTTTAACCAATATCTTGCTGTTGTGTGCGTACACTGATAAATAGTCTTTGTTGTGTTTTACGATGACGAGATTGCCATAGCCACGTAAGTCAGAGCCGTTGTAGATGACTTTTCCATTGCTAACAGCGTTTATTTCTTGCCCCATGGTTCCCTCGATATCTATGCCTTTCGCACTGGTACCCTCTGCAAAACCATTCTTGATTTTGCCTTTTGTTGGTGCACCCCAGTCTATAACATCCTCACTGACGAGTGCAGGGTCCGCATTTTTGGTCTCTACGGCTTTGATTTCAGGCGCTTTGTTTTCAACTGCTTTGATTGGGGTTGGAACATTGGTGTTTTGTGCGCTTAGCGCTTGATCAGAGTAGGTTTCACGTAAGGCTTTTGGTGAATTTAGTAATGGTAGCTCACTAGGGGCTGCAGTATTACTTTGACCTTGAATAATTGGGTTTTCATTGCTAAGGGGTTTAATGACGACCTCGTCATTGTTCGTGGTTTCAGCAGGCTTCGTATTTGATGCGCTATTGCCTTTAATTTTGAGTTGTTCGCCAATATGGATCGTGTAAGGGGGCACAATATTATTGTTTTGAGCAATTTCCTTGTAGTCGTAGCCAAAATCAAGACCAATACTGTAAAGCGTATCTCCTTTTTTAACGGTATACGTTGTTGGACGCCAATCCTTACCACTTACATTATTCTTGACTGCGGTTGGCTTGGCAGCTTGAGATGACTTTGCCTTGACTTGTTCAGGCGTCCGGTCGATGACCGGAGCTCTATTGGGGGCACTTGAGCAGGCTACTACAAACATACTTAATAAGGCTATTTTAGATAATTCAACCAATTTCATTAGCTTGTTCCACCAAGTAAGGGCACAAATTTTACGGGCTCTAATTTTGTTTTTTTGAATTCAGATGTGCCATTATTATCAATATGTTCAATTAGATATAAAATTTGTTCGTCAGTACCAACGGGGATGACCATCCTTCCACCAAGGGCTAGCTGACTAAGTAGTCCTTCAGGGATATGACTTGCAGCAGCGGTGACAATAATGCCATCAAATGGACCATACTCAGGCAACCCAATGGTGCCATCTGCATGTTTGAGTTTGATGTTGCTCATGCGTAATTCACGTAAGTGCTTTCTAGCTTTCATCACTAATGGACTGATGCGCTCTAATGAATATACTTCGCTAGCAACTTTTGAAAGGATCGCGGTTTGGTATCCACAGCCCGTACCGATTTCAAGAACCTTGCCTAATGGTTTTCCTGCCCTGAGCGTTTCGGTCATTTTCGCTACGGTATAGGGTTGTGAAATGGTTTGTCCAAAGCCGATAGGAAGTGAAACATCCTCATAAGCGCGTGTTGAGAGCGCTTCATCCACAAAAATATGTCGTGGAATCTCATTGAGGGCAGCAAGTGTAACTTCATCCTTGATGCCTTGTTCACGAAGGCGTGACAGCATTCGATCACGTGTCCGTTGAGAAGTCATGCCGATGCCGTTGGTATTTCTAATCACTCTAATTTATCCAGTTTTTAAGCGCATCTATCTGATTGTGATGCGTAAGGTCTGCTTGTAATGGGGTGAGTGAGACTTGATTGTTTGCGACTGCATAAAAATCGGTGCCGTCACCTGCGTCAGCAGCAGCGCCTGCAGGGCCGACCCAATATAAAGTTTCTCCACGAGGAGACGTTGATTTTATAACAGGTTCGGCTTTATGCCTTTTACCTAATCTCGTGACTACTTTGCCTTTAAGTTCCGAATAAGGCACATCCGGTACATTGACGTTCATTAATATAGGGGGTGGGAACGCTTTTGTTTTATGGTGTTCAATCAATTCAACAATCACTTGCGCTGCCGTTTCGAAATGTGTTGCATTGTGCTGTGACATGGACACGGCAAATGATGGAATACCTAATAAGTAGCCTTCCATTGCAGCGGCAACTGTTCCAGAGTAGATCGTGTCGTCACCCATGTTTGCACCGTCATTAATCCCCGAAATAATCATGTCTGGCACCTGTTCGATCAAGCCGGTGACGGCAAGGTGAACGCAATCAGTCGGCGTCCCATTGACATAATAAAAGCCATTGCTGGCCTGGCGAACAGTGAGAGGCCTGTCAAGGGTCAGTGAGTTACTGGCGCCACTTCGATTGCGCTCAGGGGCAACAACAACGATGTCAGCTATTTTTGAAATATGCTCGGCAAGGATATTAAGGCCTGGTGCAAAATAACCATCATCGTTAGAAAGAAGTATTAACATGTCTGAATTATATCGCTTAATGGTTGGCCTGTTGAGGCGCTAGCCTTGTTAATTTCGCGAAAAAAATTGTACAGTAAAAGAAAATAGTGGTCAGCAAGACTTCCCCTAATGCTAACTGTGCAGAAAGTCCTTGATCCGCCCAAGCGCGCACAGCACCCTCAGTAAAATAAATGAGGATAAACATGCTAGCCCATTGGTAGGTATAGCGGCGACCATTAAGAATCCCAAAAAGTGGGAGCAATAAAGGAATGGCTTTTAAAATTAGTTTCGAACCCTCTGGTTTGATTGGCGCCAAGGGACCTTCCCAAGCTAAGCACAATAAAATGAGAGTAATTAAGCTAATTGACGCACCGAGCCTAAGTTTCTGAACGGCGGTTATAGTTTTATGCATTATGCTGAGAGTTTAACAGCCGTTTGAGCAAGTCGTTGACCCAACGCGAAACATAATTTTTTTTCATCTTCACTCAATGGCTGATCGTCCATTGCGCCGCCAATATGGCTTGCCCCGTAGGGCGTTCCTCCTGAAATGGTGTTGCCAAGTGAGGGTTCCGAGTAGGGAAGTCCTACTAGCACCATTCCGTGGTGCATCAGCGGCAACATCATGGTGATCAGGGTGGTTTCATTTCCGCCATGCATAGAGCCAGAGGATGTGAATACGGCTGCAGGTTTTCCGATCATTGCGCCTTTGAGCCATAAGCTACTGGTGCCGTCTATAAAATATTTCATTGGCGCCGCCATATTTCCGAAGCGAGTGGGACTGCCCAGCGCCATGCCTGAACATTCTTCCAAATCCTCTAACTCAACATAAGGTGGTCCGATTGTTGATAAGTCTGCTTCAACGGCTTCGTTATTACTTGACACTTTAGGTACGGTGCGAATGCGGGATTTAGCACCCTTAACACTCTCGATGCCTCGTGCAATAATTTGCGCCATTTCGCGTACCGCACCGCCTTGAGAGTAATAGAGCACTAGAACTTCAGTCATATTAATCCGCTTGGATATGCTTAACTAACGCATTAGCTATACCAATGTAGGTCGCTGGCGTTAATTCGATCAGGTATTGTTTCGCTTCTACTGGAATCTTGAGTTCTGAAATTAAAGCTTGCAGAGACTCTTTAGAAATGGCTTTGCCACGGGTATATTCTTTAAGAGTGTCATACGGATTTTCATAACCATAGCGACGCATCACCGTCTGAATTGGTTCGGCAAGCACTTCCCAGCTGTGGTCTAGATCATCGGCTAATTTTGCAGGGTTGATTTCAAGTTTATTTAAGCCACGCAGGCATGAATCATAGCCCAGTAAGCTATAGCCAAATGCCACACCCATATTTCGTAGCACAGTCGAGTCGGTTAGATCTCGTTGCCAGCGGGAGATCGGTAATTTCTCAGCTAGGTGACGCAGTATTGCATTCGCTAAGCCTAAGTTGCCTTCCGAATTTTCAAAATCAATAGGATTGACTTTGTGCGGCATGGTCGACGAGCCGACTTCACCTGGTTTGAGTTTTTGTTTAAAGTAACCTACAGAAATATAACCCCAGATGTCGCGGTTGATATCAATCAGAATGGTATTGATACGCGCTAAGTTGTCATAGAGCTCAGCCATGTAATCATGAGGTTCAATTTGTATCGTCATTGGATTGTAGGTTAGGCCTAAATTTCCAACAAATTTCTTGGCGAAGCCTTCCCAATCGATGTCTGGGTAAGCTGATAGGTGGGCATTAAAATTACCTACCGCGCCGTTAATTTTCCCTAAAATTTCATTGTTGATTAATTGTTTCTCTTGACGTTTTAAACGATAGACCACATTAGCAAGTTCTTTCCCCATTGTCGTAGGAGACGCCGTTTGACCGTGTGTTCTTGAGAGCATTGGTTGGTCAGCTAATTGATTAGCTAACTCTGTCATACGAGCAATTATATTAGCTAACATGGGCAAAATTACAGCGTCTCTTGCGCCTTTAAGCATCAAAGCGTGAGATAGATTGTTAATGTCTTCGCTAGTGCAGGCAAAGTGAATAAATTCACTGGCTTTTTTGATTTCTGCATTGCTATCGAATTTATCTTTAAGCCAATATTCAAGTGCTTTTACGTCATGATTGGTTCGTGCTTCAATGGCTTTGACTTGCGAAGCTTCGTTTTCGCCAAAATTCCTAATGGCATCATCAAGTTCTTTTAGGGTCTCTTTGCTAAAAGCTTTAATTTCTTCGACCTGAGGGAGCGCTGCAAGTGCTTTTAGCCATTCCACTTCAACCAGTGCGCGATTTTTAATGAGTGCATACTCACTGAAGTAAGCGCGAAGTGGATCAACTTTTGATTGGTAGCGACCATCTAGTGGGGATAGCGCATTAAGTGGATTGAGTTCCATAAACAACCTTTTTATTCAATGCTAATTTCTAAAGTTTAATTTTACCCTACAACATGCTTACTCAAGAATTCACTTAATGATTTTTACGGTTTTTTTAGGTTATTTTTGTAAACTAAATTTGATTTTTTTTGACTAAATGTGGGTGACTCATTTTAATGTGTATGTGTTTTTCTTAAAAAAAGCGTAATCTTTATCAGATGAAATTAAATATTTACAAACGGTGTGTTTTTTTTTGGTGCATGTTGTTGCTGATTGGTCCTGCTTTTGCAGCGGATGAAGCTCAATATACATTGGTGCCCTTTATGAGTGTTTCGGAAAGGATTGCTGCAATGGATACAGATCATGATGGCATTGTGACTGTCCATGAGGTCCGCGTCTTTATTGAGTCTAGGCATGGTAAGGGCTATCAACAAAAGGTGTTTGATGCGATGGAAAAGGCTGCTGAAAACAGAAGCTGTGGATCTTCTTTTTCTAAATCCTTATATTAGGCATGATTAATTCTTCTTCTTAGTATTTCTGGCATATTCATTGCATCCATTCTAATTGGTTAAAATTTTCGGCGAATCAATCTCGTCGTTTGTTGCCATCTCGGCCGTCTGTATAATTGCGGTTAATTAATCAATTATTAAAATTCTTGGAATTTATATGCTTTCTACCTACCACACCCATTTATCAGAGCGCGCCTTGGTTGGATTACCGCCATTGCCGCTCAATGCAGAGCAAGTTGCCTCCTTGGTTGAGTTGCTTAAGGTCACTCCAGCGAATGCTGCTGATGCTCCTGAGCTCATT
>CAIVUE010000026.1 GCA_903909015.1 uncultured Methylophilaceae bacterium | reverse complement strand
GTGGATTACACATCATTGGTACAGAGCGTCATGAGTCGCGCCGTGTGGATAATCAATTACGTGGACGCTCTGGTCGTCAAGGCGATAATGGCTCTAGTCGTTTCTATCTGTCATTAGAAGATCAATTATTACGTATTTTTGCATCTGATCGTGTTGCTGCGATTATGGAACGCCTCAAGATGCCAGAAGGTGAAGCGATTGAGCATCCATGGGTGACTCGTGCAATTGAGAATGCACAACGTAAAGTAGAAGGACGTAACTTTGATATTCGTAAACAGCTTTTAGAGTATGACGATGTTGCGAACGATCAACGTAAAGTCATCTACGAGCAACGTAATGAGCTGTTGGAAGTGACAGACGTTGGCGAGACAATCGCTGCAATGCGTCATGACGTCATCAATGACATGATTTCACTTTATATTCCACCTGGTAGCGTTGAAGAGCAATGGGATGTTGGTTCTTTAGAGAAAGTCTTGCAGGCTGATTTCAATCTACATTTGAAATTACAACAAATGCTTGAAGATAGCCCAGATCTCCATGAAGAAACGCTGCGTGAGACTATTCAAGGTGTAGCGGAAGAAGCTTATAAAGCAAAAGAAGAAATGGCAAGCGCTGATACGATGCGTCAATTTGAACGTGCTGTGATGTTGCAAAGTTTGGACAATCATTGGCGTGAGCATTTGGCTGGTTTGGATCATTTACGTCAAGGTATTCATTTGCGCTCTTACGCACAAAAAAATCCTAAGCAAGAATACAAACGTGAAGCGTTTGAATTATTTGCGACTTTGTTGGACACGATCAAGCATGAAGTCACTCAAGTGACGATGCAAGTTCAAGTGAAGAGTGCTGCGGATATCGAGGCGGTTGAAAAGCCAACTGAACTTGAGAATGTTCAATACCAACATACCGACTATGACGAAGCTTTGGCTTCTCCTGCAGTTAAAGATATGGCGCCAATTGAACGTGAGGGTGTCAAGATTGGCCGCAATGATCCATGTCCTTGTGGTTCAGGCCAGAAATACAAACAATGTCACGGTAAGCTAAGTTAGTAAGGGATTGGTATGAGCAATATTGAAGAGATCGTTTCACCTTGTATTGGCGTGTGTGCAATGAACGATACTACGGGTTTTTGTATGGGTTGTTATCGGACTGTTGATGAGATTCGTGAATGGTGGAATATGACGGACCAGGAGCGAGAAAAAGTGATGGGTACTTTAGATCAGCGTTTGTTAGATAACACAACGTTCTAAAATAAAAAGCGGCTTTAAAGCCGCTTTTTTTGTTTTTGGATAGGTGTTTTGCTTCATGCAAGTTTTACGAATCAGTTAAAATCTTAGTATTCATTGATGACTTAGAGTTCAACCATGCCAGTTAATTTATCCGCGCCAAACGCACAAAGCCTCTTGCCTGTTAAAGGTGTCCAACTTGGATTTGCGGAAGCTAATATTCGCAAGCAAAATCGTAAAGACGTCTTAGTGATGACATTATCTGAAGGCACCCGTCTTGCTGGTGTTTTCACCAAAAATCAATTTTGTGCGGCACCTGTCACTTTATGCAAAGACCACCTTGGAAGTGGCAATGAGATTCGTGCGCTTGTCGTTAATACAGGGAACGCAAATGCAGGCACGGGCGAAGACGGACTTCGCCATGCTAAGGAAACATGTGTTGCTTTAGCTGATTTGATCGGAGCAAAGTCTGCCTCTCAAATTCTGCCTTTTTCTACAGGGGTTATTTTAGAACCGTTGCCCGTTGATCGGGTCATCGCGGGATTGCCAGCATGCATTAGTAATTTAAAAGAAGATAATTGGCTAAATGCAGCTGAAGCTATTATGACCACTGATATTGTGGCTAAAGGCTATTCTAAGCAAATCACTTTGGCAGGGAAGACGATCACCATTACGGGCATCTCTAAAGGCTCTGGGATGATTCACCCTAACATGGCGACCATGTTAGGTTATATCGCTACTGATGCTTCAATTAGCCAATCGGCCCTTGAGAAGTTAATCGATTATGCGGTCAACCGTTCATTCAATTGTATTACTGTGGATGGTGATACTTCTACCAATGATTCTCTGATTTTGATGGCAACAGGCCAGTCTGGTATCGCTGAAGTTCAGGACGAAAGTGCTGATTATTTCTTATTACGTGATGCAATGACTGAAGTCGCCACTTTGTTGGCGCAAGCGATTGTGCGTGACGGTGAGGGCGCAACAAAATTCATGACAGTTCAAGTGGAAGCAGGTCGCGACGTAGATGAGTGTCGCAAAGTGGCTTATGCGATTTCACATTCCCCTTTGATCAAAACTGCTTTTTTTGCATCGGATCCTAATTTGGGACGCATTTTGGCAGCGATTGGATATGCGGGTGTTGATAATTTAGATGTGAATGCGATGCAGCTTTATCTGGGGGATGTGCTTGTTGCAGAGCATGGGGGCCGTGCTCAAGCTTATCGAGAAGAACAGGGTGCAGCAGTGATGAAGGAGGCTGAAATCTTAGTTCGCGTAGTGCTTAATCGTGGCAAGGCTAGCGCCACGGTATGGACCTGCGATTTTTCATATGATTACGTAAAAATTAACGCAGATTATCGCTCTTAACATGGCTAACATTGAAGGTCTCATTACCCGTGCAGAGGCGCTTTTAGAAAAGCTTGGAGCTTATTTGCCAGCTAACGATCAAGCGGTTAATTGGAATTCACTGGCATGGCGTTGGCAAGTAAGAAATGGAAGGGGCTATTTAGAAGCGGTTCCACATCCCCATCAAATCAAGCTAGAGTCAATTTGTAATGTCGATGCTCAGAAGTCTGAGGTGGTGAGAAATACAGCGCAATTTGTGAATGGATTCCCAGCTAATAATGTATTGCTAACAGGTGCGCGAGGCACGGGAAAATCGACTTTAGTTAAAGCGTTGTTGAGTGAGTTTGCAAAAGACGGATTACGAATTGTTGAGGTTGAAAAGCAAGATTTGGTTGCACTACCAGAAATTGTAAGTTTACTCAGATCTAGGCCGGAGCGTTTCATCGTGTTTTGTGATGATCTTTCTTTTGAGGCTGCAGAGCCTGGGTATAAGGCTTTGAAGGTCGTTCTAGATGGTTCCATCTCAGCAACTTCAGAGAATGTGATTGTTTATGCGACCTCGAATCGACGTCATCTAATGCCTGAATTTATGGCAGAAAATCTAGAAACCCAATATGTAGGTGAAGAGATTCGACCGGGTGAAACTTCAGAAGAAAAAATCTCACTCTCAGAACGATTTGGTTTGTGGTTATCTTTTTATGCGTTCGATCAGGATGAATATCTCAATGTGGCCACTTATTGGTTAAAGCAATATGGCATTACTGACATGTCGGAGGAAGTAAGGCAGGCTGCTTTACTTTTCTCTCTAACACGGGGTGCGCGAAGTGGTCGTGTGGCCTATCAATTTGCTCGTGATTATGCGGGTCAAAAAGCCTTAGATCATAAAAAGAAATCATCTTGAGCGACAGAAATGTAGTCCATGCTGCTGTGGCAGTATTGATCAATCAAAGCGGGTCGGTGTTGCTGGGCAATCGCCCTAAAGGTAAAGCTTGGGCAGGCTGGTGGGAGTTTCCAGGCGGAAAAATTGAAGAGGGCGAATCCCCCGTTCAAGCCTTGCATCGTGAGCTTCATGAGGAAATAGGCGTTATTGTTACAGAAGCTTATCCATGGGTCGTCCGGACTTTTGATTACCCTGACAAAACAGTCAAATTGAATTTCTTTATTGTTAAAGCATGGCAAGGTGAGCCCGAAGGTAGAGAAGGTCAGCAATTAAGCTGGCAGGATCCATCAAATTTGACAGTCGAACCTATGTTGCCTGCTAATACGCCCATCTTAAGTGCTTTAAGTTTGCCATCTATTTACGCGATTACGAATCTGCAGGACATGGGTGAGGCATCTTTTTTTAAGGCCTTACGAATTCAGTTGGCGGGGGGGTTAAAGCTAGTTCAGATTCGTGAGAAACATCTTGATCGGGCAGCATTGCTGAAATTTTCAAAAGCATTGATTACGCTTGCCCATGAATATGGGGCAAAGGTATTAATGAATGCTGATCTGGACTTGGTGTTAACTGCTGGCGCTGATGGGATTCATTTAACCAGCGAAGCGCTGATGAGTTTGGATCAAAAGCCTAAGGGATTAATAGTTGCGGCTTCATGCCACAATGCGGATGAAATTGCACAAGCGGTAAGCTTAGATTTAGATTTTTTGATGCTCTCACCGGTGTTGCCAACTCTTAGTCACCCAGAAGCTCAAGGCTTAGGCTGGGAAGCATTCAGAAAGATTAAGCAGGACTGCCCTTTGCCTGTTTATGCCTTAGGTGGGATGCAAAATAAAGATCTGAAAACTGCATGGCAATTTGGTGCGCACGGTATTGCGATGCAGCGAGCTGTTTGGGAATAAATGAACAAACGATTGCTTATTATTTTTGCTTTGTTGATCGCTACGCCTTTTACGGTGAGGCTTTATTTAGCGCAGAGAAATCAGGTGCAAGTGCTACCTTGTGGTGATATCTCCAAAGGCTGCGGGAATGAATTGTTAAATGTTCGTTTCGAAGAGGCACCAAAAACGATGAAGCCTTTGCATTTAAACTTGCACCTGAGTCAGCCTGAAAATGTTGGAGATATCCATATTGATTTTGCGATGCAAAAGATGGAAATGGGACTCAATCGCTACCTTCTAATCCCATCAAAAGAAACAGGCGATTGGCAAGCTGAGGTGACCTTGCCGGTTTGTATTCAAGGACGAAGTCTTTGGAATATGCTGATTGAGATTGAAAAAAAAGGGGATGTGCAGCGGTTTCAGGTGCCATTCTCGGCAAATCCTGGTCGTTCTGATTAGGGATGTTCAGTTAAAACTGGGCTCTCGATCGAGATAAGAGTTTCTTTGCCCAACTTGTCTTTGAAGTGCAGACTGAACTGAACGGTGTCTCCCAACTTTAATGGTTTTTTAAAGTCGAATAACATTAAATGGTTTTCACCAGGGGCAAGACGACTTGGCGTGTTAGCTGTTAAATCCAACTGTTCGAGCATTCGCATTTTCATCACACCATTTTCAAATGACATGTTGTGAATTTCGACAATTTCTGCCGCTGAGCTTTCAACCTTCACTAGGGTCATGTCGGTTTTAGATTTGATCGTCATATAAGCTGCCCCCACATCCTGGCCTTCAGCAGTGGCTCTTACCCAATTGTCTGTGACCATGATGGCAGGATCTTCTTTATGACAACTTCCAAGCAGCGTTGCGCATAAAATGATCAGCAGGCTAATTAAAGTCTTCACTGTCCAAATCGTCGGAAATAATGGGCGTTTCTATGCGGTAGCCTTCATTTGCCCAGATTCCAAGATCAATCATTTTGCATCTTTCAGAGCAAAATGGGCGAAACGGGTTATTTGGACTAAATTCTGAGGGTTCGCCACATTCTGGGCAAGCCACTAAACGTACTTTTTTTGGGGTGTTGTCGGACGTCATAAATCTTGGAAGTCAATCTAACTAAAGATTACAAAGCGTCAGCATAAATGACACATCATCCGTGCATGGGATGGGTTTTTCATGGCGGCTCATCGCAATAAATCGGATATTAATTGCATATTTGTTAGCACTGATTTCTGGATAGCAGTTCAAGCTATCGGCTACTTTTACCTGAAGCATTTGTGCGGGTTTGGCCCCGCCAAGCATTTGTTGGAATGCGCCATTTTCCGCAATATTTGAAATCGATTGGCTGCTGCCTCTGACGATGTTGAGAATGATGCTAAGGGCATCATAAATTGGGGTCAAATGGGCAATCCATTTTTCCAAGTCTTCTTTTCTGTCGATGGCGGAGCTAAGAAGCCAATAATGGTATGCGGGTAAATCAAACTCACATAAACCGCCTGGAATTACAGAGCGTTGTTTAATTGACATCAACCATTCGTTTTCACGAATTGGCTGGCCAATCTTCGTGCTGATAGCTCTTAGTTTTGCTGAGGTGCCAATGATCTTGTCTAAGATAGGTTGTAAGACTTCTGTCGCAATATTGGGATTACCCACTAGGCTTGCCATTACAATCTTTTGGCGATCCAATTCTTGTAGTAAATCAGTTTTTAAATCGGTGCGGTCAATAATGTCTAAGATTTGGAAGAAGGACACAATCGCATTGTGATGATGGTTCGGTTCTTCGGAGTTGATATTCAGTAATACTTTAGAGAACAGGTCTTCTAGCCTGAGCAGCGTTCTAATTCTTTCATTGAAAGGGAATTCGTATACGGCCACTGTAGTTTTCGCTTAG
The DNA here is from genome assembly GCA_903909015.1 of uncultured Methylophilaceae bacterium. Taxonomy (GTDB): domain Bacteria; phylum Pseudomonadota; class Gammaproteobacteria; order Burkholderiales; family Methylophilaceae; genus Methylopumilus_A. The sequence continues at coordinate 2,122 of CAIVUE010000026.1, read as the reverse complement.
CTATTCTATTTAAGTTAACTTAATTGCCTCAGATTATGAGTTTGATTTGTCAAATACGCAAGTATTGATATATTTTTCATGAAGTTGGGTCACTTTCTTATCAAGCGAATCAATTGATCCATCATTTAAAATAATATCGTCAGCGAGTGAGTTGCGACGTTCTCTAGGTATTTGGGCTGCGATGATTTTTTGTATATCTTCTCTTGAATGATGGTCTCGCTTACTCGCTCTGGAAATTTGCATTTCTGGATCGCTATCAATCACTAAACTTCGGTTGATGATGTTTAAATAGCGCTCAGTTTCAAATAAAAGGGGAATGACTAATATTTGATATGGGGCCGCATTGTTTTTTTGAAGTGCCTCTAGGGCTTTATTGTAGATAGCAGGGTGAAGTATGGCCTCTAAATTTTTTCGGGCAGCTGGGTCGGCAAAGATCATTGATCGCAACTTATCCCTATTTAACACGCTATTATTAATTAACACTTCTTGCCCAAAAACTTTGGAAATTTCTTTTAATATTGGCTGGCCTTCTTGAGTTAAGGCATGGCTAATTTGGTCGACATCTACGATAGGTACACCAAGTTTGCTAAAAAGCTTTGCTGCCTCGCTTTTTCCGCTTCCTATTCCCCCAGTCAGGCCAATAATGAACATGGGTTAGCCGCCAAAATATAAATGTGAAAGCTGGTGACCCCAGAATAATGCAGCAATGCCGCCGATCGCGAGGTAAGGCCCAAATGGGATAGGGATGTTTTTACCTTGTTTAGCAAAGACAATCATACTGATTCCAACAATTGATCCAATGATAGAGGCAAGAAGGATGACTACAGGAACCATAGTCCATCCAAACCATGCGCCAATCGCAGCTAACATTTTGAAGTCACCATACCCCATGCCTTCTTTGCCAGTGAGGAGTTTAAAGGTCCAAAAGACGATCCATAATATTAAGTAGCCTGCTGCTGCGCCGATCACTGCTGTTTGGATATCAGTGAATCCATGATTGAGGTTGAATATTAAGCCTATCCAAAGCAGTGGCAGGGTAATGTCATCTGGTAAAAGATGGGTATCAAAGTCTATCAATGCGAGCGTTAATAGAGCAAGCGTGAATAAAGATGCAGCTAGCGTCGTGCTGGTCACACCAAATTTGCTAGCAATGATGCCTAATAATAAGGCGCTAATCAGTTCAACAATCGGATAGCGTGGGCTGATCTGGCATTGGCATCCCTTACATTTACCCTTTAGGAAGAGGTAGCTCAGTACAGGAATATTTTCTAATCCTGAAATGCGTTTGTTGCAATTTGGACAGCTTGATCTGGGCGCAATTAAATTGTATTTGACAGCGGCGGGCCCAATTTTTGCTTCTAGATTACATAGTTCTTGGCATTGTTGCCGCCAGTCTTGCTCCATCATTTTGGGAAGTCTATAAATGACAACATTTAAAAAGCTACCGACGATCAGTCCCAATAAACTGAAGCATCCAACAAATAATGTGGAATTTTGTTGAAAAAGTTTAATTATTTCAGGCATAGGGGTATTCTTTTGTTAAGTAGTAGCATATTCGCATTGAAATATAGACAGGGCAACTTTATAAATAAATGTGGCCCTTGAAATGCAAAAAATAGTCACCAATATATAATGCATAGAAACGTTGTATAGGAATCATTTTATGTGCGCTGCCCCAAACATTGAAGCTAATTTATTAGAGATGAATGAAGACCAAGTCGAGGCTTGGGTGAAACCTATTGTTTGCCGGGTTGAAGTTGACTTGCCTAATTGGATGGCTGCATTAACTGGTCATAAGGATTGGGAAGTTTTTAACGAAGAAGAGACTGATGACTATATGACCTATGCAATGCGTTTGGGTCGTCAGGAGGCTGAGGTGACTCTTTATCACAGTGGATATGCGGTGGTTGATGTTGATGGAGAGTCTTTATTCAATGGTACTTTGACTAATGGTCAGAATGCATGTGCGCAATTGAGTTACTTTAATGCGGAGAATGGCGAACCTATTACGTTTAATTAATCGTAATTTAATAGCTTCTGTTGACTGCAAAGTGAGCCAAATCAATAAGTGATTGGTAGTGCTGATTTTTAGGAAGTTTTTCGATGGCTTGGCAAGCCAACT
>CAIVUE010000025.1 GCA_903909015.1 uncultured Methylophilaceae bacterium | reverse complement strand
CCGCGAACGAGATTTGGCAAACATTAGGTTTGGATAAGGACGCAACTGTCTTCGAAGAGATCTGGTATGCATTACCAGCGCATGGCTTAACTCAAGATCGTATCCAAGCTTGGGAAGCCATTATTGAGGTGCGTGGTTTGGCCGCGAAAGAAATTGAAGTTTTACGTGCTGCAGGGCAAGTGGGCTCATCACTTCAAGCTGAGTTGGAATTGCATGCATCAGGCGCTAAGTTTGATGCACTCAATAGCATGGATGAGGATTTACGCTTTGCCATGATCACTTCAGGTGCCAAGGTTTACAAAGCGGTAGATGCTTCGCATGAAAAGATTGTGGTGAAGGCAAGCGCCCATACGAAGTGTGATCGTTGTTGGCATTACCGTGAAGATGTTGGTGTAAATGCAGAACATCCAAGCATTTGTGGCCGCTGTGTCAGCAATTTATTTGGTCAAGGTGAGCAACGTACCCATGCGTAAATGGTTAGCGATTAGCGCGATTGTGTTGGCTATTGATGTTTATACCAAACATCTTATTCAGCAATCGTTTCAATATGGCGACTATTTAAAAGTGACGTCATTTTTTAATTTGGTGCGGTATCACAACCAAGGCGCAGCTTTTAGCTTTCTTGCTAACCAAGGTGGTTGGCAACAGTTCTTCTTTGCTACCATTGCGATCGTGGCATCAGCCGTCATCATTTATTTGCTTCGCAAAAATACAGAGCAGAAGATCTTTTGCTTGGCTTTGTCGTTGATATTAGGCGGTGCTTTGGGAAACCTTTACGACAGGCTGACCTTGGGCTATGTCGTGGATTTCTTATTTTTCCATTACCAAGAATTTTATTGGCCAGCCTTTAATGCGGCTGACTCATCAATTACCGGCGGCGTCATCTTGCTGTTGATTGATAATTTTAAACAACCTAAAACATAACGAAGTTATTCCTTGTTTAGCGCTGCGCTTTTAGATGATAATTTTTAATTTTTTTGCACTTTAAAGTTTTATTGCTACAATAACTCTATGAATTATATGGCATACAAGAAATTGACGAGCTGGATTGCAGTATTTGCAATCTTGTTGGTATCTTTTGCGCCTGTCATTTCACATGCAAAATCACTTAATGATCTTCAAGGTTCAGAAAAGATTTGTACTGCACAAGGGGTAAAAGAGCTTCCTGGCAGTTCCATTCCTAGCAATGATGATCACGTGATTCATCTTCAGCATTGTGCTTATTGTTCACTGGCCACTGATAAAGCATATCTTCCAGTTGGTAATGTTCAATTAGGCTTAATGGTTATTCCTTCATATTCACAGTTCTTCATTGAATATGAATCTCCTGTTCTACAAGCGCACTTCCAATCTTCACACCCCCCTCAAGCACCACCTGCAATTTAAAAATCGTTTTTCGTAACGGGCTAATTTAGCCTTACAAGTATGTCGTGAATACGCATGCCTATGATTTTTAGATTGGGGACCATCATGATTTATTTAAACATCCAAGAGCTCATTGCATCGAGAGAGGCGCAGTGGGGAAGAAGAGTGACATTGACGGGCGTCTCAGATGCGACAGGGATTAGTCGTATGACGCTTCACCGCATGATTCATCAAAAAAGCCACAACACGATTACAGATCATCTGGATAAGTTGTGTGATTTCTTTAGGTGCGACTTAACTGAATTGGTTAAGTACGTACCAAACACCAATGCTCATCATCAAGAGAATCTTAATCGAGCAGCATAACCAAGGAGATAACGTTGAAAAATCGTTCTAGTTTTTATTGGGTATTTTTGGTCAAGTTGGGTTTTCAGCTAGTTTCTAATTAATAAAACTATTGTTTAATGGGACAGAGATTTTGATTTACTCAAAAGCTATAATTCTTAATTAAATAATTAACTAAATCATGCATTATCGGAAAATAAAAAATGACGTATAAAAAAATAGGACTGTTTTCATTGATGGGATTAGTAATTGCGGCTCCCTTACAAGTTTTTGCTTGTTCAAGCTGTGGTTGTACACTGAGTTCTGATTGGGAAAATCTTGGGTTTAGTAGCACCTCGGGATTTAAGATTGATGTTCGTTATGATTATTTAAATCAAAATGAGTTAAGAACTGGCACGCATTCAATTTCTAGATCTGCGGCAGCAGCAGATCCTAATGCGGAAGTTGAAAAATATACGCGTAACAATTATCTAACTGTTGGGGTTGATTACAGCACCAATCCAGACTGGGGTGTCAATGTTCAATTGCCTTATATTAATCGTAACCATACAACCTTAGGGGCAGGCTGGGATGGGGTTCATCTAGGCGATGGGGCATATCATTCGAGCACTTCCAGTATTGGCGATATCAAAGTGATCGGCCGATATCAAGGGTTTACTGAACAACATAATTTTGGTCTTTTATTGGGACTGAAACTACCTACCGGTAGCCATACAAAAACTGGTTCCCTTACTGATGGTTCAGGCCCTGCTGTTATTGATAGGGGCCTTCAACCTGGAAGCGGAACAACAGATGCCATTATTGGTGCTTATTACGTTGATGCTTTTAATCATGATTGGGGTTATTTTACTCAAGCGATCGTTCAGAAACCTCTAGATACTAGTGATGGATACAAGCCAGGGGATAGTTTGAATCTTAACTTGGGCCTGAGATACCAAGGTTTTGATGACATCACTCCACAGCTTCAAGTGAATGCAAGATTTGTTGAGCATGATCATGGACAGAGTGCCGATGGGGCTTATGCTCCCGGAACAAGTGGAACCTTAGTTTATCTCAGCCCAGGCGCTACTTACAGAGTGAATAAACAAGTGAAGGTTTATGGCTACGTTCAACTACCAATTTATCAGGATGTGAATGATTTGCAATTGACGCCGCGCTGGACCGCATCTTTGGGTTTTAATTACGCGTTCTAATTAACAACTGGTGGCGTCAGTAGTGGCGCCACTATTTTCTCTAGCAATTCTTCATCAACGATTGGGTCGCCCTCCCATCCGTTTTTCCTAAGTATGCCATTTTGGTCAATTACAAAAGTGACTGGGACGCGCCAAATGCGCCCAAGTTTTTGAATGTCAGAGTCTGCTTCCATTGCCCCTGTGAAAGAGAATTCTTTCAGAACAGCTTTAACTTTAGTCAGGTCGCTTTTGTCATCCACACTTAAAGCAACCACATCCACGCCATCTTTGTGATGCTTTTTATAGAAGCTCTCTAGTGCAGGCATTTCTTTTCTACATGATTCGCACCATGTTGCCCATAAATGGATAACCAATATGCGGCCTTTTGCGGATGAGTTTGTGATGGTCTGCCCATCGAACGTTTTGATGGAAATGCCTGGGACTGATTTGCCCACAGAAAGATTTGCCGCCCAAGCGCTGTTGAAGGTAAGCAAGATAATGCTGAAGAATATGATAAAGCGCTTCATTAGATGATAAATTGACGTGTTTAATATGAGATTGATTATATAGTGTTTTAAAAACATGCAATAGAGAGGCTCCAATGCTTAAGCCGTGTTCCGCATCAATTAAAGTTTTTTGTATTTTGACGCTATTGAGATCCCTAACATTAAAAGAAGCAATTGCCGATGATGGGCTTTCGGAATCACTTTGTAAGCCCATAGAGGCTTCTGATCTAATGGTTGGAAAGGTCATAATTTGGCAGCAGAATTTCGATGGCGTTTTTGATCTTGCGATGGCGCCACAAACCAAAACAGGTTTAAGTCCTGTCATTCGATTGAGCTTCGGAGGGAGCAAAGAAGCGATCTGCCACTTTCCTGCCATTGCTGTCTTAAAAGGAGGCAACTGGGGCTGGCACGTAGTTTGGGTCTCAGAAGTTAAGCGTAGTCTAATGGTTGCTAGGATTGATGGCGATGCATGGGTTTCTTCCCTTCCTAAAAAACTTGCTGACCAGATGCCTGATCAAGTTGCTTTGCAAGAAAAGGAAGGAATATTGCGACTCAACTATCACCTTCCATCGGACGAGAGCGGCATAACACATCTGATGATTTCAAACGATGAAGGTCGTAATTGGGATGCAGTTGATGCAAATCAATAGTGGGGTATTGAAATAGCTCACTTCTCCCCCATATATGCTCTATCAAATATCCTAAATGGAGCAATGGCATGAGAGTAGATAAACTAACCACTAAGTTTCAGCAAGCCTTGAGCGATGCCCAAAGCTTAGCTGTCGGCCACGACCATACAAGTATCGAAGCTAGCCATTTGTTGTCAGCTTTATTGAGCCAAGATGATGGAGGAACTTCATCATTACTCGCACGTGCTGGAGTCAATCTCGAGCCACTTAAGGCGGGTCTTCAAGTGGCGCTTAATCAGTTACCAAAAGTGGCTGAAAGTTCTGGCGAAGTTGCGATATCTCGCGACTTAAATAACCTTCTTAACCTTACCGATAAACACGCACAGAAGCGAGGCGATGCTTATATTGCGAGCGAAATGTTCCTACTTGCTTTGGCCGAGGATAAAGGAGATGTCGCGCGTTTACTTAAACAAGTTGGATTAAATAAAGCCGCTTTGGAAGCTGCAATTAGTGCAGTCCGTGGTGGGGAGTCTGTTGATAATCAAGAGGCTGAAGGCCAACGTGAATCCCTTAAAAAATACACCTTAGATCTAACTGAGCGTGCTCGCATGGGCAAGCTTGATCCTGTGATTGGCCGTGATGATGAAATCCGCCGTGCCATTCAAGTACTTCAACGCCGTACAAAGAATAATCCTGTGTTAATTGGTGAGCCTGGGGTAGGTAAAACTGCAATCGTGGAAGGCTTAGCACAGCGTATTGTGAATGGTGAAGTCCCTGAGTCTTTAAAAGGGAAGAAGGTATTGTCATTAGATATGGCCGCTTTGCTTGCGGGCGCCAAATATCGTGGTGAATTTGAAGAACGCCTAAAATCCGTGCTTAAAGAGTTAGCACAAGATGAGGGCCAAACGATCGTGTTCATCGACGAGTTACATACGATGGTGGGGGCTGGGAAAGCTGAAGGTGCGATGGATGCAGGCAATATGCTTAAGCCTGCGCTTGCTCGTGGTGAGTTGCATTGTGTCGGTGCGACGACGTTAGATGAATACCGAAAATATATTGAAAAGGACGCAGCTTTAGAGCGTCGCTTTCAAAAAGTACTCGTGGATGAGCCATCGGTTGAAGCAACGATTGCGATCCTTCGTGGCTTGCAAGAGAAGTATGAGTTGCATCACGTCGTCGAAATTACTGACCCGGCGATTGTGGCTGCAGCTGAGCTTAGCCATCGTTACATTACGGACCGCTTCTTGCCCGATAAGGCGATTGATTTGATCGATGAAGCAGCCGCCCGTATTAAGATGGAAATCGATAGCAAACCAGAGGCGCTAGATAAATTAGACCGTCGTTTAATTCAATTAAAAATTGAACGTGAAGCAGTGCGTAAAGAAAAAGACGAAGCGTCTAAAAAACGTTTTGCTTTAATTGAAGATGAAATTGGTCGTTTAGAAAAAGAATCTGCGGATTTAGAAGATATCTGGAAAGCTGAAAAAGCCCAGGT
>CAIVUE010000024.1 GCA_903909015.1 uncultured Methylophilaceae bacterium | reverse complement strand
TCAATGGCTTTTGTTAGCTTACTTCCCGCATCCTCGCCAGCGATGACAAAATCAGTTTTTTTGGAAACGCTTCCACTGACCTTCCCACCTTGATTTTCTATTAATTCTTTAGCCTCATCTCGACCTAATGTCGGCATAGTTCCTGTAAGTACAAAAGTTTTGCCGTTTAGCACACCAGATGCTATAGATTGGGGCGTTATATAATCCCAATAAACACCTGCTCCGCCAGATTCTATCGGTGTAATTAGACTGCTTATGATCTCTCTGTTATGAGACTCTGCAAAGAAATCAAAAATAGATTCAGCAACAGTGGGACCAACGTCAGGCACTTGTATTAATTCATCAATGTTTGCATTTTGTATAGCTTCCACACTTCCAAAAAATTTAGCCAGATCTTTGGCTGTTGCCTCGCCTACATTACGTATTCCCAATGCATATATAAAACGTGCAAGCGTTGTTTTTCTACTTTTAGCAAGTGCGTCAATGATATTTTGCGCAGACTTTTCTGCCATACGATCGAGGTTTGATAGTGAATTAAAATCTAGTCGGTAAATATCAGCCAGGTTATTCGCTAGGTTATTATCAACAAGTTGCTCAACTAGTTTCTCCCCAAAACCATCTATATCCATGGCCTTTCGTGAAGCAAAATGGATCATGGATTGTTTTTGTTGCGCTGCACAGAATATACCTCCTGTACAGCGCGCAACCGCTTCATCTTCCTGTTTCTTAATGTGTGACCCACAAACTGGACAACTGATTGGCATGGAAAAGATTTTTGCAGTTGCAGGGCGTTTACTAAATACCACGCTTACGACTTCAGGAATCACGTCCCCTGCTCTTCTTATACTTACCGTATCTCCAATACGAACATCCTTACGGCGCATTTCATCTTCATTGTGTAGCGTCGCGTTTGTTACAGTCACCCCGCCTACAAAAACTGGCTTTAGGCGGGCCACAGGTGTGATTGCACCCGTTCGGCCAACTTGGACATCTATGCCTTCAACTATAGTTAGTGCCTCTTCAGCTGGGAATTTGTGGGCTATAGCCCATCTTGGAGCGCGGGATACAAAGCCCAATTCTGCTTGCTGGGATAAAGCATTCACCTTATAAACGACACCATCGATATCAAACGGCAAGGATGCGCGTTGTTCTGCAATTTCTTGATAATAGCTTATCAATCCGTCAACACCATTTACCTGAGCTCTAAGGTTGCTAACCGGAAAATGTAAACTTTCTAGATAATCCATACATGCGTTATGCGTTGATAAGGCTGGAACACCTTCGTTATAGCCTAAACCGTACGAATAAAAAGACAATGGCCTTTTGGCCGTAATACTCGGATCTAATTGGCGTAAGCTTCCAGCCGCCGCATTTCGTGGATTAGCAAATATTTTTTCGCCACGTGCTAGCTGTTGTTTATTCAACATTTCGAAGTCGGCCTTAAACATCAAAACCTCACCACGCACCTCAATCAACCTCGGTGGATTCTTTATATTTAGGCGTTGAGGAATACTTCTGATTGTTTTGAGATTATGTGTGACGTCCTCACCTGTATAACCATCGCCTCTGGTAGCTCCCTGGATAAACAAACCATTCTCATAGGTAAGAGTAATCGCAAGTCCATCAAATTTCGGTTCCACGGCATAGTCAACATAATCTATACCTAAGTCATCTCGTATGCGTTTATCGAACCCCCTTAATTCTTCATCTCCGAAGGCATTATTGAGAGACAGCATTGCAACACGGTGCGTAATGGTATTAAAGCTTTTAACTGGCGTTCCCCCAACCCTTTGTGTTGGAGAGCTTGCTATCACAAGATTGGGATTTTGAGATTCCAGTGCCTGAAGCTCACGAAACAGACCATCGTATTCACTATCACTAACGGTAGGTTCATCAAGCACATAATATTGATAATCATACAAACTTATCAGGTCACGTATTCTATCAACACGCGCCTGTATCGAAGATGGTGTTGGATCAACTGAATCGTTAGAAAAAAGTCCGGCTTGTATGGGAGATTGCTTATTTTCTGACATTGTTAGAATTATGAAAACAAACGAAGTGCAACAGAGCTTCCAGGCGGTATGCCTTTAACGGTCATTTGCACTTGAATTAATTTTAATTGTTGTCTAATTTTTTCGATATTGGGATCAGTCAATTCTCGCTGGTGGTCGTCAACAAGAGAGGCTGTCAATGAAGATGCCATGCTTTTTGCAATCTGAACCATCGAATTAAATGTATCCGTGCAATGTTCTGTGAGGGCGATTTCCATTTGAAAAGTCACCCCCTTTAGTGCTACTGATCTTAGCATTTCACTATCAAATGGATTGTTTTCCATGTTGATAATTCTAAATTTAGTCTGTCCGGTTTCAGATTGCAGGTAAAACCCACCATCATCCTTTAACACCATTCCATTTGCTTCAGCAAGCTCCCTGAACTTAGTGCCAGTGAAACGACCATTGGCGCCATTTAGTATGTGAACCCCAACAGTTTTATCAACCTCCAAACAAAAAGTATCGAGATTTTCAGCATACTCTAGAGGTTCATGGGGGCCTATCCATTCAACCTGCGCACTTAGTTCATAAGCAATTTCACTAACCATTTTTTGAAAACGCTGTAAGGTCTCACTAGAAACAGCCCCTGCTCTATCAGCCAACTGCAAACTGTATGCAGCTTTAATGAAGTTTATTTCCTCTTGCTCTCGAGTTAAGAGATGCCAGGTTTCTGACCCATCTAAACCAAATGCAAAAATTGGTTTATCTAAATTGACCATATTTTTCAAGAACAGCCGTAATCTTTCACCATTAAATGGACTTGGAAGAAATAACAATGCCGTGAGATCTACATCTTTATTAATCGCATCAGGCCAAATATTATTTGTTGGTATTGCGGCTTGGGTTGGCTCTTCAATTGAAGTGACTGTGCCATCAGACTCCGGTTTACTCATATCACCATCAGGCTTAATTATTGGCTCTGAAATGGATGATTGAGGATCAAAATCTTCAAGATCAATCTTGAACTCGACCTCATCACTAAATTGAATTTCATCGGGTTGATATTGATCGACAACATCTTTAATTTTTGTTGATGTATCGATAAAAACAGATCTCTCATTGAGTTGATCCATTAGAACATCAGTTGGTGACGACGAAAGCAGCTCTTTTGCTGCCTTACGCATTTTTCGTTCTTGCCACCAATTAAATATAATGACCATAGCAATTAGGCTTAAACCAATAGCTAAAAGTGATATTGTTAAATCATTCAGTTTATTCAATTGATATTCCCATTAACTTCATTTGCATACTGCTTTATGAAAATAACTCGTGGTTCATTTGCATAGCAGCTTCCATATCGACTTCTACGACACGAGAAACACCTGACTCTTGCATTGTTACCCCAACAAGCTGCTGAGCCATTTCCATGGTAATTTTATTATGACTAACAAACAAAAATTGTGTTCGTTCTGACATTTTTTTTACCATCGCACAAAATCTATCGGTATTGCTATCGTCAAGAGGCGCATCCACTTCATCCATCAAGCAAAACGGGGCTGGATTAAGCCTAAATAATGCAAATACAAGCGCCAAAGCAGTAAGCGCTTTTTCCCCACCAGATAGCAAATGGATAGTACTATTTCTTTTTCCTGGAGGCTGGGCAAACACCTGCATTCCAGTATCTAGAATTTCCTCACCAAGTAGCTCTAGCCTTGCTTGACCGCCAGCAAATAGATCTTTAAACAGCTCATCAAAGTGCCGATTAGCTTCATCAAATGTATGCTGGAGACGCGCGCGAGTCTCTTTGTCAATACGACGTATTGCATCCTCGAGTGTATTAACAGCCTCTTCGAGATCTGCTGCTTGACTATCAAGATATTTCTTGCGTTCACGCTCAGAATTCAGTTCTTGTATTGCTGCTAAGTTAACAGGTCCAAGCACTTCAATTTCTTCTGTAAACTTATCAACGCGGGTTTCATAGTCAGAAATTTTAGCGTTTAGACTTAATTCGTGACCTAGGGCTGCCTCTTCGATGCCAATATTTAACAATTCAGTCTGGCAGTATTCAAAATGAAGGCGCGCTTGTTGCTCTTGCAGTCTTGCTTGTTCAAGCTTATCTCTTAGAGGATGCAAAACTTGTTCGTTTTGCATTCTATTGCGCTCATGGGTTTGCAATTCACTCTCGGATCCAGCCATAGCATCTCGTGCAGCCGAAAGTGCAACTTCTCGCATATGTTTTAGGTTAATGGCAGCTTCTAAATTAGCCTTCAAACCCTCCATTTTAGCCGCATCCAAAAGTGTCTCAGCTTCTTTTTTCTTGTTAGCCAATGATATTTTTTCTACATCTATTACATTTATTTTATTTTTTAAATCATTGATATTATTAACTATTAACTTTAGATTAAATATCTGCTCTTGAGTAGAAGTTTCAGTATTTTGTAAATCATCTCTCAATCGATTTAAAGCTAATTCAGCATGCTGGCGTGCACTAAAGCTTTGTTCACTTAATGACCGCAAATCGTCCAATGATTGATGTGTTAACGAAACCTTATTTTCACTGGTATTTTTCTCAGCTATCAAATTGGTTAAGCGATGTTTCAATTGGGTCAGATCAGATTGAATAGAGCTTTGCCTATCAATTACATGTTGACGCTGCTGGATTAGCCTCTGCAAATCGATGTTAATCGAATGCTGGTTCTGAGTTAACTTGCCCAAAGTCGATTGGAGTTCTGTTTGCAAATGTCTAGTTTGTTGCAAAACCTGTTCATGAATTGCAATCGCTTCAAAGCCAGATTTAACCTGAGCGTAATATTCTGGCTCCTTCTTATTTAAATCGTCAAGTTCGCTTTGACGCTCTAAAACGCCATGCATAGCTGATTGAGCCGCGTAAATAGATAGGCTATTACGGGTATAAATATCACCTTTAAGGTTAACTAAATACTCCCTTGAGTTCAGTTCTTGACGAGCCATATCTGGATCTTCGTCATCTGTAAGCAAATAAACACCCTCTAACCATTCATCTAAAATTCCTGCAATACCTTGTTCACGAACATTCACAATTTCACGCATTGCTTTTCGTGAATTTTTACTCGAAGGTAAAGTGGAATTGACACTTGTAATTTCTGCAATAAACAATGCAGATGGGGGACGTTCATCAGGGGTAAGTTTGCCAGAAAATTTATTAACTAAGGCATTTAAGCGAGAGCCCAAAAATGACTCTACTGCGACTTCCCATCCTTTGCTAATTTCAACCTGCTGCCATAAACGAGCAGCAGAATTTAGCTTACGAGCGCTCAACCATGCATCTAGCTTAGCCTCATGTCCTAATGATTGTTGAATCTTAGCAAGCGAAGCGATTTGAGCATCGACCTGTGCCAAAATACGCTCCTGCGCTAAATGCTGCTCGCGCATAGATTTAAGTGCATCAACTTGTGATTGCTCTTGGCTCTTTAATTGCGCTAGCTCCGAGCTGGTCTTTTCACTTTGTGCATGTAATTCACTTAATTGAATTTGCTTCTGGTCCAAGTCGCTCTCGTTAGGTAAAGATAGCAATCCCTGCTCAGCAAGCAACTTTTCAATACGATTAGAAGTCTCGTTTATGGAACGAGTTAAGTGTTCTATATTCGATGATTCAAAGCGTATATTTTGTTCAGCTTCACTCAACGTTCGTTGTGCATCAGCATAAACTTTTTGGGAAGACACACGCGCATGCTCAGCCTCAGGGAGAGCTTCCTTGCGCCTACTTAATTCTTCATTTTTTTGAGCAAGTTGTGCTTCGGCAGTTTCAGACTCAGCTAACAATTGCTTTAGTTTAGATTCCAGCTCAGTTCTGAGCTGGTCTGATTTATCTGCCTGACCAACCATTTGTTCAAGCTCAAGACTTAATCTATCGCGCGCTTCTTGAGTATGTTTTACTTGGCTCTCTAAATTTGAAACTTCAGCATTTGTTTCGTAGTATTGGGTTTGAGCCAGTTGCACCGCCTCCGTGCTTGAGTAATGCTGTTGACGAAGGCTCTCTAGAAGGTTTTCAGTTTTGCGCAATGCCGCCATTTGACTTTCTAGTTCATTGACAAGCTTTTCAACACTTCTTTGCGTTTTTTCCCATGAAACGCTTGCGTCACGCTTCTTCAATAACCAAAGCTGCCCTTGCGTGTGTTTTAACGATTGATGAAGTCGATGGTATTGTTCGGTAATGATTGCCTGAGACTCAAGCCGGGTGATTTGCTTATCCATCTCACCGCGAATATCTTCCACGCGCGTTAAGTTTTCCCTGGTGTCACGCAAACGCAATTCAGTTTCTCGGCGACGTTCTTTATATTTCGAAATCCCAGCAGCCTCTTCCAGGAATACGCGCAACTCTTCCGGTTTAGCTTCGACAATTCGGGATATGGTATTTTGCCCAATAATCGCGTAAGCCCGTCCACCTAGCCCTGTACCTAAAAACAAATCAGCGACATCGCGACGGCGGACTGCAGTATTGTTGATGAAATAGGAAGAGCCTTTGTCACGCTCAATCACTCGCTTAACCGCTATTTCCGCATACTGGGACCATGCGCCACTTGCATCACCTAAGCTGTTATCAAAAATCAGCTCAACACTTGCCCTCGAAATAGGTTTGCGGTTTGCCGAACCATTGAAAATAACCGCATCCATAGAGTCACCCCGCAGCTCTTTAGCGCTAGATTCTCCCAGGACCCAGCGTACAGACTCCATTACATTAGATTTACCACAGCCATTAGGCCCAACAACACCTACACGCTGTCCATGTATATGCAAAGTTGTTGGGTCAACAAATGATTTAAAGCCGGCAAGTTTTAGATGGGTTAAACGCAAAATTAGGATTATTTTTTAGTAAGCTTTATTAGACAGTATAATAACGTTTTTTGAAGCTAAAAGCCCTATTTCTAATATGACAAACACTCAATTATTAGGTGGAAAGCCAACCGCACAACCGACCAAAAATTTGGAAACATTTGAAAATCCAAACCCAAGTCGTGATTTTCATATCCACATGGAAATTCCTGAGTTCACTTGTTTGTGCCCTAAAACTGGCCAACCTGATTTTGCCGTTCTTTATCTTGATTACATTCCAGATCAACTTTGCGTTGAACTAAAAAGTCTAAAACTATATACATGGTCATTTAGAGATCAGGGATGCTTCCATGAAGCTGTTACTAACCAAATTCTTGATGATCTAGTTTTAGCAACAGCACCTAAATTTATGCGGTTAACTGCAAAATTCTTTGTACGTGGTGGCATATTCACTAATGTAATTGCGGAACACCGAAAATCTGGATGGCAACCACAACCACGCGTTGATTTAACGCAGTGTGAGAGCAACTCAAATTTTAGAGGTTGAAAAATAATAAAGTCGTCTGAGAAAGACGAAATACGTTGACAAGTATGCCTGCCATCATTAATATGGCGCCTCTTTTCACAGGTCTTGAAGTTTAAGGTTTGTCGGGGGTATAGCTCAGCTGGGAGAGCGCTTGCATGGCATGCAAGAGGTCAGCGGTTCGATCCCGCTTA
>CAIVUE010000023.1 GCA_903909015.1 uncultured Methylophilaceae bacterium | reverse complement strand
TTCATTACGTACATAGTTACTTCAAAGCCAAAACGCATTTCTGTAGCAGCTGGTTTAGTCCACATGGTGAAACTCCTCTATCTGTATTGAATGAATGACTTACAACGGTTCCCATTGTATGGATTCAATTCGATCATGTCGTGGTCTGATTCATGAACCTTAGCTAAGTATTTTCATGAATGACAAGTCACGCATTTGACGGAGGCATTAGAAACCTAGTTTGATTTTGATGCGCAGCAAGATTTGTGTGATGGCATTACCATCAAGCTTGTAGTGCTTATGCAGTGGTTTTTTGACTTCCCAATTTGCCTTCAACCCTGCTGGAAATGTTACTAAGTCACCTTTGCTAAACTTTACTGGCTTACCACCTTCTGGGGTGATGATGCATTCGCCTTCTAAAATATAAGCCATTTCTTGTTCTGGAAATACCCAGGGAAAGATGGAAACTTCTTTTTGCCACGTTTGCCATTTCGCAACATTTAACTGATCGAGTTTACTTTGCCCAACTTTTTTTTCTACAAGAATCGTGTGCATAAATCCCTTTTTATATTTGATGTTGTAAATGATGGCGCTCATTTTAACGTATAAGTTTAGCGAAGCTTTATATTGTTATTGGCGTTGAGAATTAGGATATTTTTAATATTGCCATTGCATCAATATTAGGATTAAACTTTCCAAACAAACCGTTCATGTAACGAGGTCAGGTATGGATAATAAATACGCACTTGGCAGTACAAAAGTCGCCACTGAACATCATGAGGCCACCCATAAGTCTTCAGTTCAATCGCGGGCATGTCAATTTTGCGAGAGCGTGGAATTGGTATTATGTCCAACAATGCATGATCATAAATGTTCACAATGTGGGGAATGGCAGCAGGATGTTGAGAAAAGTTACGCTACAGGCAGAAGTAGCGAGTATTAAATTCCTTTAGTTAGTGCTTTTTTCTAAATGTTTTAAGTCTAGCGTTCTAAGCTTAGGCGCAAGTTTTGCCGTTGTCGCAACCACCCCTAGCGTCATCAATCCCCCAAAAATCACTGATGGGATCAATCCCATTACTTTAGCCATCAGGCCAGATTCAAAAGCCCCCAGTTCGTTTGAAGAGCCAATAAATAAACCATTGATGGACGCTACTCGGCCACGCATGCTATCTGGCGTGGCGAGTTGCATGATCGTGGTTCGTAAAACAACAGAAACGCCATCAAACATGCCTGAGAACATCAGGATGATCGCGGCAAGCCAGAAATGCGAGGTGACTGCAAAACTGATGATGCATATGCCGAAACCTGCAACTGCGATTAAGAGTTTTTTGCCCGCATGTTCATAGATTGGATGACTCGCTAAATAAGCCCCAGTCATAATTGCCCCAATGGCTGGGGAGGCTCTCAGGATGCCTAAGCCTTCTGGGCCATAATGATAAACGTCATGCAGAAAAGCGGGCAGCATAGAAATAGCGCCACCAAATAGTACAGCAAACATATCGAGCGCTTGCGCGCTGAGTATGATCTGATGGTTAAATACAAAACGCACGCCCTCGGCAATTCCAGAGAATATTGCTTTCTCGGAAGTCACTCTAGGGGTAATCACCTTAAGCGAAAGTAGCGCAATTCCTGAAATACAGGCTAATCCAGCTGAGACCAAATAGGCGACTTGTAAGCTAGTCCAGCCAACTAATATTCCGCCAATAGCCGGGCCGACAATTAAACCAAATTGAAATACCGCGCTTCCGATACTGGAGCCTTTTGCATATTGCTCACGCGGCATAATCGATGCAAAAATTGCACTATAGGAGGGGGCAATAAATGCACGCGCTAAACCAATTAGGGCGATTGCAGCATAAATCCAATCAGTAGGATTACCTGATAACTTGCCATCAGTGACTGCGAAAATTAATAAGGCAGACAGCATGAGCGTGAATGATGAAGAGACACCAAAGTTACGTCTCGAGTAGTGATCAACGGCATATCCCGCAAATAGGGCAGTACAAAAGTAAGGAATGATCTCGGCCAGCCCAATCAGCCCAAGGGAAAGTGGGTCGTGTGTGATTTCATATAAATGCCACCCTACGACAACTGCCATTGTCTGGTAAGAGAGCACCATGAACACCCGATAAGTTAGGAGTTTGAAGAAGCTCGCGTTGTGAAGCGGATTAGCACTTTCATGTGCTAACGTTTGCTTTGATGCCATCATCACTATGGTTGTGGTTTTTTGAAGGTGACAACCAACACATCACGATAAGCACGTTGTGTTGGATCTATTGGTACGATGGGCGTGACCCCATGCATACAGCGGCGATCATTGACGATGGCGACGTCCAACGGCTCGGTCAAGGTGAAGCTGTCTAACGTCTTATGCTCTAAATCGTGCATGGTTGTGGTGCCGCTTGATATGTTCTGACGTTTAATCATCATTACTAATACAAACTCCACACCATCTCTGTGAATGCCCTCAGGGGTTGGCTTGCCTAAAGTTTTTTCATTGGCCTCAATGCGGAATTGATGGCATTCAATATGCCATGGGGTATTGGGCATCAGTTCGCTAAATACTTTTTGGCAAAATTTGAGCACAGACTGCATGCTGTGGCTTTGTATTGCCTTAGTGTGTATGGGCTCAAAGTTGCGAGCCACACCACCATTTAGGGTGTTGTAATTCAAACTTTGATAATGCGGCTGATGGGGTTCTAATAAGATCTCACCATGCTTGGATGGCGCGCTTAATACTGCGTAACGACGTCTTCGGTAGCGCCCACCATCAGCCATATATTCGTCTAGTGGCATCTCATCCCAGCTCTTAGCAAAATCTGACCAATCGCTCAGCGCATCATCAGATTGTGCTAATAACCAAGCTTGCATTGCAGCGCTTGTACAAAAGCTAAATCCTGTTTTTGCAACTGTCTTGATGAGATCTTGATGCAGTTGAAGTAATGGTTGAGTGCCTGCCAAAATGATAATTTCCGAAAAAAGAATGTTGTGCCTACGAGGCTAAGTCCAACATGATAGCGAATAGACTCAATATATAAAAAATAATTTCGGTTTTGTTTGTGATTGATCAAAATATAATGATGGAACTATTGGGGACAAATTGGAAGTTTGATGCAAAAGCCAGATATTCATTCAGCATCTGATCAGACGCTATTCGAAGCTTTGCTCGAAGCGATGCATACGCATGGTAGGGATGAAAAGCGTATTGAAGATATCATCCCCTCGCTAGATAGTTACGCGGATTTGCTCAAAAAATCTTTAGCACTAGGACGTTTGGTGGCCAAGGTGAGTGCACCCAATGAAAATGTTGGGGTATTCATGCCCAATGTGACCAATACGATTGCTTTGATTTTTGGAATGTCAGCATTCGCTCGCATTCCAGCAATGTTAAATTACACGGCGGGCATAGCAAACCTTCAAGATGCTTGTGATGTTGCCAATATCAAGACCATTATTACCTCACGAAAGTTTGTTGAAACGGCGCAGTTAGAATCGTTGCTTGCTAAATTGCAGAATGTTCAAATTCACTATTTGGAGGATTTACGTTCGCATTTTTCTTTGTGGGATCAATGTTGGTTATTTTGTTTTGCCCTTAGATTTCCATCGCTCGTTAATCGCGCAGGCAGTGCGGATTTGCCTGCGGTTGTTTTGTTCACATCAGGCTCTGAAGGAACGCCCAAAGGCGTTGTGCATTCTCACCGTAGTATTTTGGCGAACATTGCTCAGATACGTTCTCGTTTAGATTTTTACGCGTCTGATAAAGTCATGGCATGTTTGCCCTTATTTCATGTGTTTGGATTTACTTGCGGAGCAATTATGCCAGTGGTCATTGGGGCAAAGCTCTATTTGTATCCTAGCCCTTTACATTACAAAGCGATCCCAGAAATAATTGCTGAGAAAAAATGTACCGTACTTTTTAGTACGAGTACTTTTTTAGCCCATTATGCAACACATGCAAAAGCGCATGACCTAGCGTTTTTACGTTTAGTATTGGCGGGTGCTGAAAAGTTGAATCCGCAAGTCCACCAAACTTGGATGGATCAATTCGGCCTGAATATTTTGGAAGGTTATGGCGCAACGGAATGCGCTCCCGTACTTGCTGTGAATACGCCGTCAGAGCATCGACTTGGGACTGTAGGAAAATTATTGCCGGAATTGCATGCGGATCTAGCGCCAGTGGCTGGGATGGTTGGCGGGGGAATTCTTAAAGTGCGCGGACCGAATTTAATGCTGGGGTATTATTTGAAGCGTGCGCCAGGTATTTTGCAGTCGTCGGAAGGTCATTTCTATGACACCGGGGATATTGTTGAGATAGACCAAGAGGGCTTTGTCAAAATACTCGGACGCGTTAAACGTTTCAGCAAGGTGGCAGGTGAAATGGTTTCGCTTGATACTGTAGAAAAGATCGCAATGGCTGCTTCACCAGAACACCATCATGCGGCCAGCAGTGTGCAAGATGCAAAGCGTGGGGAAGTCATTGTGTTATTTACGACGGATCAAAATCTAGTCCGTGAAGCTATTCAGCATGCTTCAAAAGCATTAGGAGTTCCTGAAATTGCGATCCCAAGGAAAATTATTTTTATCAAAGCGCTGCCGTTGTTGGCCACAGGCAAGACCGACTATTTACACATTAATCAAATGGCAGAGGCATCAGGATGAGCGGACAATTTGAGTTGATGCGCGAAAAGCGCTTTCTGCCATTTTTTATTACCCAGTTTTTAGGGGCGCTCAATGACAATGTTTTTAAGACGGCGCTCATTACGATGGTAGTGTTCCATACTGCAACGTTAACCCCTCATGAGGGGGCCATCTTTGCTACGTTGTTGCCTGGCATTTTTATTTTGCCTTTCTTCTTATTCTCGGCGACTGCTGGACAAATTGCGGATAAGTTTGAGAAGTCTCAAATCATTCGTCTAGTCAAAGTCTTTGAAATGCTATTGATGTTGTTGGCGGGGATCGGTTTCTTCTTGCATTTGTTATGGCTGTTGATATTGGCCTTATTTATGATGGGCATGCATTCAACCTTATTTGGGCCAGTGAAATATGCGTATTTGCCGCAGCATCTTTCAGAGGCTGAATTGGTTGGCGGTAATGGGATGGTGGAAATGGGAACTTTTGTTGCTATTTTGCTTGGGCAAATTTTGGGGGCTTGGCTTGGCATGTACCAAGGCGGCGAATTATTGACGGCAATCACCATTTTAAGTCTAGCTTTGTTGGGGTATTTTTCAAGTCGGAAGGTGCTTTATTCGCCTGCGCCAGATTCTCATTTAATCATTCGTTGGAATCCTATTTTGGAAACCGGTAAAAGCCTCGCTTTTGTTTGGCGCAACCAACCCATTTGGCTCGCAATTATTGGCATTTCTTGGTTTTGGTTTTACGGCGCCACCTTACTTGCGCAGTTTCCCGTGTTTGCAAAAGATTTTTTGCATGGGGATGAAAGTGTTTTTATTTTATTACTCGCTGTGTTCTCAGTCGGGGTTGGGTTGGGGTCGCTGATGTGTGAGAAGCTCTCAAAAGGTCTGGTGGAAATCGGTCTAGTGCCAATTGGCGCCATTGGCTTAACTCTATTTGGT
>CAIVUE010000022.1 GCA_903909015.1 uncultured Methylophilaceae bacterium | reverse complement strand
CCTGTTGTTGCTGAGCCAGCGCCAGCACCTGCGCCAGAACCAGTTGCAGCGCCAGCACCGGCCCCTGTATGTAAACCAAAAGTAGAAACCATCACGATTCAATCTGAGGCTTTGTTTGATTTTGATAAATCAACAATCAAGGGCAAATATAGTCAAATCCTAGAGGAAGTGGCTGCTAAGATTAAAGAACATAATGGTGTGGAGTTTGTGATTGTGACTGGGCATACAGACCGAATTGGTACTGATGCTTACAATCAAAAATTATCACAACGTCGTGCAGATGCTGTTAAGAAATACTTAGCTTCTCATGGGGTGAGTGATGTTCGTATTAAAGCAGAAGGCAGAGGCGAGTCTGAGCCTATTGTTGATTGCAAGGGTGGCAAAGGCTTCAAAGAATTAGTTGAATGCTTAGCGCCTAATCGCCGAGTGGTTGTGGATGCTTCGCACAAACAACAAGATGGTTGCAGCGAGTAATTAATTGTTTGATTAAGTCATAAAAAAAGGGTGCGTGAAAACGGACCCTTTTTTATTTGATGATTACCATAGAAATTAAAGAGGTCATAGATAATGCAAAATCCACATTCAATGATGAATAAAAAAATCCTGTCGGTTTTGTTGATTGCCTTTGCTACTTTTTTCGCCAGCATGAGCATCGCAGCTAAAGACATCACGGATGAACAATACCAAGTCAGAATGGCGCAGAAGGAATTTGATAGCGCTAATCAAGACTATGAAGCATTAAGCGGATCCATTAAAGAGCTTGAAAAAAGGATTGCGCAGCAAACGCAGCAATTAAATGAGCTTAAGAAAAGCCAACCGGCTAAGGAAGAGCGTCTCAAAAAGGCTCAGAATAATCTGAATGAAAAACAGGTGATTCTAGATAAGGTTTGGGAAGAAAATAAAAAGTAAGCGGTTTATTTTTTAGCTTTCTTTTTAAGGGCTCTATTTTTTCTCCACTCGGCAATTCTTTGACGACGTAAGAGAATGATGATGATAATGACCGCCCATGCAATCGCTAGCCAAGGCAGAATGCCAGCGTAAATGCTAATGACAATCAGATGTGGAAATGCGGTTGTCAGAATGATGGGCAGTAAAGCGAGAATAAGGCCTAACAGTATCAGCAGCATTCCTCCTCCTTATTCTGCATTATCGCAATTCCGTAAAGTTCACTTGAATATTTAAGCCTTTTTTATTGGGCTCGTCGACAATTTCAACCGTCGCTTGGTGTGACTGTGCAATTTCCATGACAATGGATAGGCCCAATCCACTGCCTTCCTGACCAGATCCCATGACGCGATGGAATCTCTCAAATACTTTTTCATGCTCGCTTTTTGGAATACCTGGTCCGTTATCTTCTACACTTAAGACAATCTCACCGGCTTCGTGACGGACATTCACGGTTACTTTTCCGTAGGCTGGGGTATATAACAATGCATTATCAATCAAGTTATAAAGCATTTCTTTGAGACGCTTTCTATCTCCCAAAATGATGGTAGGTTGATCGCTACCTTCAAACCCAAGGTCAATCGCTTTTTTAATGGCGGTTGGAACCATGTCAGTCGTGACCTTTTGGGCAACTTCACTGAGATCTACAGGAGTTAATTCAGCTTTATGGAGGGCGTCTTGCTGGTTTCTAGCTAGGCTCAGTAGTTGGCTGATGGTATGGGTGAGGCGGTCCATACTTTCATTGACGCGGTTGAGAAGATACTTGTGCTGCTCAGGATCTTCTTCTAATAGGGCTAATTCAAGTTGCGCCTGGGCGCCTGCAAGAGGCGTTCGAAGTTGGTGGGCGGCATCGGCAATGAATCGATTTTGAGCGTTTAAAACCCCATCGAGCTGCCGCATTAAGGTGTTGACTGAATTTACTAGAATCATGACCTCAGTGGGGACGTTAGGGATGTTGATCGGTGTGAGGTTGAGGTAGGAGCGTTCTGAAACCGCAGCTTGCAATTCGAAGAGCGGTTCTAATCCGCGTTCAACCCCAAACCAAATAATAGAGATGGTGAATAAGACGAGGAGTAGTTGGGGGACGATGATATCAATGAGCACCTGACCAGCAAGCGCTTCTCGTTTGTTCAAGGTTTCTGCTACTTGAATGTAGACAGGGATTTCTTCACCGCTCCTCTCAATTTTTACTAAGGTTGAGACTATTCGCACAGGCAAGTTATTAACGACGCCGTCTGTAAAATTTGGATTAGTTTTTTGATGGAGGGTTTCTGGTTGCAAACTGAGATTTTTTTCTCCGTTTAGAATGTTTCCTTGCGTATCTACAATGTTGTAAAAAATAACGTCAGACTTATCGTTTAAGATGAATTGTTTTTCAATCTTTGGAAGCGCGAACTTCTCAATGCTCGTCTCAGATTTTGTGAGTAATTGATAAATGGAGTGCGCTGAGTCATAAAGCGCATCATCAAAAGCATCGCGTTGTTCTACGACTGCAAACCTAAACAGAATTGATGACGCAATAAGAATGAGTAACAAAAGCGGTGGAACCAAGGTCAAGAGTAATTTCTTGCGTAGTGATTGGTATTCTTTCATTTTAGTTTTGTGCCTTTTGAAGTAAGTACCCTAAGCCGCGAATTGTCATTACATTGATCCCTAAAGGCTCTAGTTTCTTTCGGATACGATGAATGTAGACTTCAATTGCATTGTTGCCAACGCCTTCATCCCATTTTGATAAAGCATCAATGATGGAATCTTTACTTACTACACGTCCAACGCGT
>CAIVUE010000021.1 GCA_903909015.1 uncultured Methylophilaceae bacterium | reverse complement strand
TAGGTGATGCTGAAATTGCAGCCGTATGTTTTGCTAAAGTCGTCCCAGATAAATCTGGTTTCTCAGGCGTTGTTGCTGATCCAGATATTGTTCAAGGAGCAACAGTCTTTGATGAAAGCAAAGGACGCCTTTTGTTCAACGAGGCTGTGTTTCCAAATTGGCCATCGATAATTGCCCATTGGCAATCGAGTCTTATCGCCACAGCGCAATCTATCAAAGCCGGTGAGGCAGCGGTTAAGTTTGAGAACGAAAAGAATCTAGCCTATTGTGAGGTATTGCCTTTGCTGCGCTTAGCTGAGCGCCAATTGCAATTTGAGCATCACTCACTGGATTCTTCGACCTCAGTGGGTGAAGGTTGGGTATGAGTGATCAGCACTTATTGACTGAAGATACGGCAAATCGCGAGACGGCCCTTGATCTCGCTTCATTCATTGTTGAGGCTCCTGCGGGGGCAGGTAAGACAGAGCTGTTAACGCAACGTTATTTGAAGTTGTTAAGCACTGTGGAGTCACCAGAAGAGATTATCGCCATTACCTTTACCAATAAAGCGGCTTCAGAAATGAAAAAACGCATTATGGATAGCTTAATATTGGCAGCCTCTGGGGTGGCTCAACAAGAACCACACAAAATTAAGACTGTTGCATTAGGACAAAAAGCGCTCGAATGTTCTGAGCGTTTGGGCTGGCAGTTGCTCGACACGCCATCGCGTTTGCGGATTTATACCATTGACTCTCTCAGTGGCAGTTTAGCGCGTCAAATGCCCTTATTAACTCGTTTCGGCACTCAACCTGCGGTAAGAGATGATGCAGGTCAGTATTATCAGGAAGCTGCTTCTCGCACCCTTGCGATGTTAGACGACCCATTAGTGGGTGTGGCTGTCCAAGCGGCACTTCGTTATTTTGATAATAACTATTACAAATTAAATGCCTTGCTCGCCGATATGCTGGCTAAACGAGACCAGTGGGACGGTTATATCGTCAATCAAAATGAAGCCTCGATAGCGAAAGAAGCGCTATCAAACTTGGTTAAACAAGATATGCATGACACAGCATTTGTGATCAACGATCGTATTCAAGAAGCATTGATGCCAGTTGCACGTTATGCAGCATCTAATCTAGCTTGTGACGTTCCGATCGCTTTATTGCGCGATTGGGATAGTACTATCCCATGTCAGCCTCAAGCACTTGCTATGTGGCGCTCAGTGGCGGACTTGTTGCTTACGTCTGGTAATACCTTACGAAAAACGGTCAATGTGAATCATGGCTTTCCCGCGACGCCAGAAGGAAAAGTTTATAAAGAGCGATTTGCTGAGGTCATTGAAACGCTAGGTCAGGTCTCTAGCGCAGAATCAGCGATTGCTAAACTGCGCGTTTTACCTAATCCCAAATATGATGCGGATACATGGGAAGTTATCTCTATATTTGCTGCGTTGCTAAAGATTGCCTCTCATCAATTGTGGGAAGTTTTTCAGCAACATAAAGAGGTCGACTTTGTTCAGGTTTCTCAAAACGCTTTGTCTGCGTTAGGAGAGGCCGAAGACACTCCGACAGATCTTGTTTTAAAACTGGATTACCGTATCAAACATTTATTAGTTGATGAATTCCAAGATACAAGCCCATCACAAATTAAATTGATTGAACGTCTTACCGAAGGTTGGGTAGAAGGGGACGGCCGCACTCTGTTCTTGGTGGGTGACCCGATGCAATCTATCTACCGATTCCGTAAAGCAAATGTTGGTTTGTTTCTTCGCGTGCTTCATCAGGGCATCGGAGGTCTATCAATGAGGCCACTTAAGTTGTGGCGTAATAATCGTTCTCATCTACCAATCATTGAATGGATCAATCAAGCGTTTTCAATGATTTTCCCCTCGCTAGATAGCGTTTCACGGGGTGCGATTAGCTATCGGCCATTTGTAGCCAAAGATCGACCTCCTGCAGGCTCGCGAGTGATGATGCATGCCATGTTGGGGGCAGCGAGTCAAAGCGACGTTGATGAGCAAACGAACGATGATGAATCTGAGACTGCCGATGTTAATGTGGATGAAGCTAATAAAATTATTCAAATCATCAAAGCAACAAGGGCAGAAGATCCACAAAATAGTATTGCGGTATTGGTAAGGGCAAGAAACCATTTACATGCTTTGGTTGCAGAAATTCGTCGTAATCATCCTGATATTAGCTTCCAGGCAGTAGAAATTGAAGCCTTGGCGAACCGTCAAG
This sequence comes from uncultured Methylophilaceae bacterium, assembly GCA_903909015.1. GTDB lineage: Bacteria > Pseudomonadota > Gammaproteobacteria > Burkholderiales > Methylophilaceae > Methylopumilus_A. The sequence goes on along the minus strand of CAIVUE010000021.1, from coordinate 1,188 downwards.
TTATACAAGATCTACTCGCACTGACTAAAGCACTGCACCAGCGCGCTGATCGGGTCAATTGGCTTGCAGTTTTGCGAGCACCATGGTGTGGCTTGACGTTAGAAGATTTGCATCACTTGGTTGGAAATGACCAATATCGAACAGTGTTGAGTTTGATGCAGGATGAATTTCATCTTCGTCAGTTAAGTCCTGACGGATATCAACGATTATTACACGTACGAAACATTATGGAGGAGGCGCTTGCGCACCGAGGTCGAATGGGCATTAGTCGTTGGGTTCAGGGTGTGTGGCTAATGTTAGGCGGTCCTTCTTGTTTGTGGAAGTCTGGTGATGTTCGTGATGCGCAGACTTTTTTTGATCTTATTGAGAAGATAGAAGTCTCTGGTCAATTTTCCACAGAACAGTTGGCATTGGAAGTAGAAAAACTCTATGCCGCACCAGATGCAAATGCCTCTGATAAATTGCAGTTTATGACCATTCATAAATCTAAAGGGCTTGAGTTTGATACCGTTATTTTGCCTGGTTTGCATAAGACTTCAGGCCGTATTGATCAACCACTATTGATGTGGGAAGAAGTGCCAAGGGAATCACCAAGCATGGATGTAGCAGATGTTGACTTGGTCATCGCGCCACTCATGACCAAGGGAAAAACTAAAAGTAATCAAACCAGCATTTATGATTATTTGAAGTCACTAGAGAAAGAGCGCGCAGCTTATGAAGATGCTCGGGTGCTGTATGTTGCCGCGACGCGTGCTCAGCGTTGTTTGCATTTATTGGCTGCTGTGACCCCTAATAAGCAAGGGGCGCTATTACCAAAGAAAAATACTTTTTTAGAGATGCTATGGCCGGTCGTCGCTAAAGAGTTTGATGCGGAAAAATTAACGCGTGAAAAAAGTATCAGTACAGCAATTCCAGCGGCTGGCGCTTCAATTAAATTAGCGGATTTTATTCCGCAATTGATTCGATTGAATAAACCGATGTTGCAAGAGATTTTTAGTGCGGATGAAGCACATGATGTCTTAAAGCCAATAGAGATGGTTGAATTTGAAGGGGATAGTGTTTTACATTTAGAGGCTGACATTGGCATTTTAGCGCATCGTTATTTAGAGTTGATTAGCAATCAAGGCATTGAGGCATGGTCAGTATCTCGTATTGAGAAGTTGAAACTAGCGATGCAAAGATGGTTTC
>CAIVUE010000020.1 GCA_903909015.1 uncultured Methylophilaceae bacterium | reverse complement strand
GTTACATTACCGACCGCTTCTTGCCAGATAAGGCGATTGATTTGATCGATGAAGCAGCCGCCCGTATTAAGATGGAAATCGATAGCAAACCAGAAGCGCTAGATAAATTAGACCGTCGTTTAATTCAATTGAAAATTGAACGTGAAGCAGTGCGTAAAGAAAAAGACGAAGCTTCTAAAAAACGTTTTGCTTTAATTGAAGATGAAATCGGTCGTTTAGAAAAAGAATCTGCGGATTTAGAAGATATCTGGAAAGCTGAAAAAGCCCAGGTGCAAGGTTCTGCGCACATTAAAGAAGAGATTGAAAAAATTAAGCAGCAAATGGATGAAGCGACTCGTAAAGGCGAGTGGCAGAAAGTTTCCGAGTTGCAATACGGTAAATTGCCGGCTTTAGAAGCACAGCTTAAAAATGCTGCGGCAGAAGAAGATAAGGGCGAGGTGAAGCTTAATAAGCTCTTACGTACACAAGTAGGTGCGGAAGAAATTGCAGAAGTAGTGAGCCGTGCGACAGGGATTCCAGTCTCTAAAATGATGACAGGTGAGCGTGCAAAACTATTGACCATGGAAACCAAATTGCATGAGCGTGTGGTGGGTCAAGATGAGGCCGTTAGATTAGTTTCAGATGCGATTCGTCGTTCACGCTCTGGCTTAGGTGATCCTAATCGACCTTACGGCTCATTCTTATTCTTGGGCCCAACTGGGGTAGGTAAAACAGAATTATGTAAGGCGCTTGCTGGATTTTTGTTTGATTCTGAAGATCACTTAATTCGTATCGATATGAGCGAGTTTATGGAGAAGCATTCAGTATCGCGCTTGATTGGTGCGCCACCTGGTTATGTTGGCTATGAGGAAGGTGGAACATTAACAGAAGCGGTTCGCCGTAAGCCTTATTCAGTCATATTATTGGATGAGGTTGAGAAAGCACACCCTGATGTATTTAATGTGTTGCTTCAGGTGCTCGATGATGGTCGTTTGACGGATGGCCAAGGACGTACAGTGAGTTTCAAAAACACTGTCATTATCATGACTTCGAATTTAGGTAGTCAGATGATACAAGGCATGGCCGATGATGACTATCAGGTGGTGAAATTGGCAGTCATGGGCGAAGTGAAAACTCACTTCCGTCCAGAATTTATCAATCGTATTGATGAGATTGTGGTTTTCCATGCGCTTGGTGAAGGTAACATCAAGGCCATTGCAGGCATACAATTGCAATATCTTGCTAAGCGTTTAGAAGCGATGGACATGGCGTTAGAAGTCACTGATGCTGCTTTAGGTGAAATTTCGAATGCAGGGTTTGATCCGGTTTACGGTGCAAGACCACTTAAACGTGCGATTCAAAGTGAACTTGAAAATCCACTTTCACGTGAAATTTTAGCGGGCAACTTTGGACCAAAAGATACCATTAAGGTAGACTTCAAGGGCGGAAAGATGCTGTTCACCAAATAAGGGATTTATGAGCGGAGCCTATTACTTTAAGAGATATATGGCATGGCTAGCGATTGGTTTATTCATCGCGGGCTGTGCCACTTCGCCTGAGCAACCCCCTAAGATTGAAAGAATCTCTGCTGAAGAACTCGATCGCATCATGCTCCAAGCATTGCCAAACTTGAGTCTGGATGAAATTGTGAAACTTTCACAAGACAAAGTGCCTGCAGAGCAAATTATTCAAAAGATTAAAGACAGCCAGTCCCAATATGCTTTATCCCCATCCCAATTGATTGAGTTAAGTAAAAAGGGTGTCGATCAAAAAGTGCTCGATTACATCTACTCAGCGCATGAACAAGCGGTGAGAGATAGTTTTGCGGAAGAAATTAATAAGCGAGAGCAAAATAAGGCAAAGGAACAAGAAAAGCTTAAGCGTGAGTATCAATTAAGGGCGCCTTACTATGATCCTTATTGGGGTTATCCACGCAGCCCCTACTGGGGTTACCCACGGCCATTTTATGGTCCAGGAATGTATTACCGTTTTTAGGCTAGTTTGATGCAACAACTCAATCATACAATTAGCATTAAAACGAATGGTCGACGTCTGTATGACATCACGCCGCAAGTGCTCAGCTGGGCTAAAACGAGTGGGTTGAAAACAGGGCTCTTGACCTTGTATATCCAACATACTTCGGCCAGTCTGCTCATTAACGAAAACTACGATAGCGATGTGCTCGTCGACATGGAGAGCTTTTTCGCTCGGCTGGTCCCTGATGGTGATCGATTGTTTATCCATACCTCTGAAGGGGCTGATGATATGCCGGCGCATGTTCGTTCTGCATTAACGCAAACATCCATTTCAATTCCTTTCATTGATGGGAAGGTTGCACTTGGCATGTGGCAAGGCATATTCATTTATGAGCATCGTTTGGCAGCACATACACGCAATGTGCTGCTACATTTAATTGCCGAGTAGTGATTTGCAGAGCGCCGTCTTATATTCTTATCGACGTTGTCCTTATGCGATGCGGGCTCGCATGGCACTTCGTTACTCCAATATCGAGGTGGAAATCCGTGAGATTTCCTTAAAGGAAAAGCCAGCTTCTATGATCGCCGCCTCCCCTAAAGCGACGGTTCCGGTGTTAGTGCTCGCTAGCGGTCAAGTGATTGAACAAAGCCTGGATATCATGAACTGGGCTTTAGAAAAGTCGGATATTGATCATTGGAATATTCAGAACTCCGCACAAGAAGAATTAATCTCGATCAATGACGGTAGTTTTAAACAGGCATTGGACAAATACAAATATGCGATTCGTTTTCCTGAACATCCAGCAGAAGTTTATCGAGCGCAAGGTGAGGCGTTTTTGAAGCGCTTGGAATCTTTGCTTCAAGAAAACACATACTTACTTCGCAGTACTATTTCAAAAGCGGATATCGCGATTTTCCCATTTGTAAGACAGTTCGCTATGGTGGATGAAGCCTGGTTTGAAACTGCCGATTATCCAGCGCTCAAGATTTGGCTTGGGACTTTACTGAATAGCCAAATTTTTACTGATGTGATGCAAAAATATCCCTTATGGATAGAGGCATCATAAAAAAGGGCGCCTAAGCGCCCTTTTTTATTCCACTAAATTAGTGGCTAATTGATCAGATTTTCCCGCCGACTTTTCTGAGGTGACGTCCTCAAAATCCAAGGTGATTTGGTCTTTGTCATCAATATCGACAAATACATGACCACCATTCGCTAATTTTCCGAATAGCAATTCATCCGCCAAACCGCGTCTGATGGTGTCTTGAATCAGTCGTGACATTGGTCGCGCGCCCATGAGTGGATCAAAACCTTTTTTGCCCAAATAGGCTTTTAGCTTCTCGCTGAAGTTTGCTTCAACTTTCTTCTCGTGCAATTGATCTTCTAATTGCATCAAGAATTTATCGACCACTCGCATGATGATTTCTTGTGAAAGTGGCGCAAATGATACGGTTGCATCCAAGCGATTGCGGAATTCTGGGCTGAATAAACGTTTGATCTCAGCCATCTCATCACCCACTTGCTTGCCTTGCGTGAAGCCCATGCTCGTTTTTGAGAGTGACTCTGCGCCAGCGTTAGTGGTCATGATGATCGTGACATTGCGGAAGTCGGCTTTACGTCCGTTATTATCAGTTAATGTGCCGTGGTCCATGACCTGCAACAAAATGTTGTAAATGTCCGGGTGGGCTTTTTCAATTTCATCTAATAGCAACACGCTATAAGGATGTTTAGTGACGGCCTCGGTTAATAAACCGCCCTGCTCGAATCCAACATAACCTGGAGGTGCGCCGATTAAGCGAGACACTGCATGACGCTCCATATATTCGGACATATCGAAACGGACTAATTCAATACCTAATGTATAGGCTAATTGTTTAGCGACTTCAGTTTTACCTACCCCAGTTGGCCCAGAGAACAAGAATGAGCCAATTGGTTTGTTCTGACTACCCAAACCGCTTCGAGCCATCTTAATGGCGGCTGCGAGTGACTCAATGGCTTTATCTTGTCCAAACACGACAGCTTTTAAATCACGGTCTAGTGTTTTTAAAGCATTGCGATCGTCGGTTGAAATATTCTTAGGTGGAATCCGCGCAATTTTGGCGATGATGTCTTCAATTTCTTTGTCGCCAATGACTTTCTTTTGCTTGGATTTTGGCAAGATACGTTGCGCAGCTCCGGCCTCATCAATGACATCAATGGCTTTATCAGGTAGGTGGCGATCGTTAATATACTTAGCAGAAAGTTCTGCGGCCGTATTGAGCGCGCCCATGGTGTACTTCACGCTGTGATGTTTTTCAAAACGTGATTTCAATCCTTTAAGGATTTGTACCGTTTCTGCAATGCTTGGTTCTTCTACATCGACTTTTTGGAAGCGACGTGAAAGGGCATGGTCTTTTTCAAAAATACCGCGATATTCTTGGTAAGTTGTTGCACCGATGCATTTGAGTGAGCCATTAGATAAGGCAGGCTTCAAGAGGTTAGATGCATCTAAAGTGCCACCACTGGCTGCACCAGCACCGATGAGTGTATGAATTTCATCAATGAATAATACGGCGTCAGCTTGTTCTTCTAATTTTTTCATGACTGCTTTAAGGCGTTGCTCAAAGTCGCCACGGTATTTGGTGCCTGCGAGAAGTGCGCCCATATCTAATGAGTAAATGACTGCATTAGCTAAAACTTCAGGGACATTTTTTTCAACAATACGACGCGCTAAACCTTCAGCAATGGCTGTTTTACCAACGCCAGCTTCACCGACCAATAATGGATTATTCTTGCGGCGACGGCATAGTGTTTGAATGACGCGCTCAAGTTCTTTATCACGGCCAATGACTGGGTCAATTTTGCCTGCCATCACTTGTTCATTTAGATTAAGCGTGTAGCTATCTAAAGCACTTGCTGGTGGCGCTTCTGCTTCATTAGTTTGTTCTGCTTCAGCACGTTTAGATTCTTCAGCAACTTTGGCTACGCCATGTGAAATGTAGTTGACCACATCGAGGCGTGTGACGCCTTGTTGATGTAAGAAGAATACTGCATGGGACTCTTTCTCCCCATAGATCGCCACTAATACATTGGCGCCAGTGACTTCTTTTTTACCAGAAGACTGAACGTGCAATATGGCGCGTTGGATGACGCGCTGGAAACCGAGAGTCGGTTGTGTGTCGACTTCTTCATCACCGCCAACATTTGGGGTGTGTTCTTCGATGTAATGATTCAGCTCTGAACGTAGTTTGTCTAGATTTGCACCGCAAGCTCTTAACACTTCGGCTGCAGTAGGATTGTCTATCATTGCGAGGAGTAGATGCTCGACCGTGATGAGCTCGTGACGCTTCTGACGGGCGTCCATAAAGGCCATGTGGAGAGAAACTTCTAATTCTTGAGCAATCATATAAACAACCTTTTTAACTACCTAATTAAACTTCTTGCATGTTGCATTGCAATGGATGGCCGTGTTCTTTTGCAAAATCTAATACCTGACTGACCTTGGTTTCAGCAATGTCTAGCGGATAAATGCCACACACACTTGAGCCCTTGTTATGAACTTGGAGCATAATTTGTGTTGCTTGTTCACGACTTTTTTTAAAAAAGCGTTCAAGGACCTCGACTACAAATTCCATAGGGGTGTAATCGTCATTGAATAGCAAAACGCTATACATTGAAGGTGGCTTGGCTTTCTGGGTTTTAGCCGCTTCTAACGTACTATCTTGTTGCTTAACGCCAGCCATTGATGTTCCTATTTTGAGCTTAATGCAAAAAAATTCAAGCCTGAAATGAATATGGTTTTAAGTGAGATTTTTATCTTTATTAGCACTGCTAATTTGCATGATCCGAACACTTTTAACAATTTTGTCTTGTGTTTGCATGATCTCCAAAGCGCAATCTCCAATTCGCATACTCGTGCCTGGCTCAGGGATGTCTTCAAAATGTTCTAAAACTAGACCATTAAGGGTTCTTGGCCCATCGACAGGCAAATTCAAGCCTAGTTTTTTATTGAGGTCTCGCAACGAACAACTACCATCCACTACCCAAGCGCCATCTTCTTCTTGATGGAATGTATTGGCACGTAATGGGGATTGCGTTGTGAAGTCTCCAATAATTTCCTCTAATATATCTTCGAGTGTCACTAAGCCTTTGAGTTCACCATATTCATCTACAACTAACGCCATACGTTGATGGTGTTCTTGGAATTGTTGAATTTGCGTGTATAGCGGCGTGCCCGAAGGAATGAAATAGGGCTCATTAATGACCTCACGTATTCCTTCGAGAGTTAATTCGCCGTTGCGAAGCTGATTGATAACTTTGCGAATATGAATGATGCCAACAATTTCTTCCTCTGCGCCTTGTTTGACTAATAAGCGCGTGTGGTTGCTTGAGGAAATTTGTTGAATCAATTCTTCAAATGGCGTTTCGAGGTCTATTTCTTCAATTTGAGTGTGGGCTGTCATGACATCATCGACAGTGGCATTCTCTAGATCAAAAAGATTGAGCAAAATCGCACGATTTTTCTGGGGGATATAACTGCCTGCCTCGCTCACAATGCTTCTAAGCTCATCGGTCGACACTGCGTGCGCAACTTCATTGAAGTTAACTTTGATTCTGAAAAGCTTCAATAAACCCGTCACAAAAAGATTAATAAACCAAATGGCTGGGTAAATCGCTTTGGTCACTGGATAAAGGACGTAGCTATAAGCAAATGCAATTTTTTCTGCGTGTGCTGCGGCAATGACTTTTGGTGTGATTTCTCCAAATACCAAGATGATAAAAGTCACAATAACTGTTCCAAGGAACAATCCTGTATGACTTTCACCTAGTAATTTGAGGCTAATATCATCACTAATGGTCGCAATTGCTACTGCTGCGAATGTGTTACCAAGTAGGATGGTGCCTAAAAGATGATCGGTTTTGGCGAGGAGTGCTTGCGCTAAACGCGCACCGCGGTGGCCATCTTTTGCTAGATGGCGTAGGCGATAGCGATTTAAGGTCATTAAGCTGGTTTCGGCGCTTGAGAAAAACGCAGCTAGTAAGATGAGCAATCCTAGAATTAAGAATTGCAGGTGTATCGAGATGTCGTCCAAGTGAGGTATTTACAGAATGTGATACCTAAGTTTCCTCGCTTTGACCTCCGCTTGTCAAGGCATCTCGTCGACGTTTTCCTTCTTTTCAGCGCCAGTGATTAAGTTCTCACGAGAAACGCCTAGGTACAGTGCGATCGGGCAAGCAACAAGCACTGAAGAGTAAATACCAAACAGAATACCGATGGTGAGTGCGAGTGAGAAATTGTGCAGTGTCTCGCCACCAAACATCAACATGGATAAGACCATCAATTGTGTACAAAAGTGAGTGATCACAGTACGTGACATGGTGCGTGTAATCGCATTATCAATCACTGTGACGACTTCTGCCTTACGCATTTTTCTGAAGTTCTCGCGAACTCGGTCAAACACCACCACAGACTCATTCACTGAGTAACCCAAAACAGCAAGAATCGCCGCAAGGACGGTGAGGTTGAATTCCCATTGGAAGAATGCAAAGAAACCAAGAATGATGATCACGTCATGCATGTTGGCGATGATGGCTGCCACAGCAAAACGCCATTCGAAACGTAAGGCTAAGTATGCCATGATGCCCATCGAAACTAGAAGCAGTGCTAGTGCCCCGTTCTCATATAGCTCTTGGCCAACTTGTGCCCCAACCGTTTCAACACGGCGCATTTCAACAGCAGCATCTTCTTTTTTCAATGCATCAAGCACCTGCTCAGAAAGTTGGGCTGATGTCACACCCTTCTTGAGTGGCAAGCGAATCATGACGTCATGACTCGATCCAAAATTTTGAACCGTCGCTTCGTTCAGGCCAATGCTATCGACCGCATGACGAACTTTGACAAGATCAGCAGAGGCTGGGTAACTGACCTCAACCACCGTGCCGCCAGTGAAGTCGACCCCTAAATTCAAGCCTTTAGTGGCAAGAAAGAAGATTGCAAAAAGGAAGGTAATCAGGGAAATGGCTGTAGTCAAACGACCATAGCTCATAAACGGGATGTCTTTTTTAATCTTAAAAATTTCCATAATCTTTACTCTTAATCAGCGTTTATTTGAGGGCTTCGGTGTTAACCAATGGCCAATTTGTTAATTTTACGGCGGTAGCCGTATACCAAGTTCACAATAGCGCGAGAGACCACCACGGCGCTGAACATCGAAGTCAGAATACCTAATACGTGAACAACCGCAAAACCTTTGACTGGGCCTGAACCGAACATGAATAAGGCTAGACCAGCAATCATTGTTGTGACGTTTGAATCGAGAATCGTGTCAAAGGCGCGGTCATATCCTGCATGGATAGAGGCTTGTGGTGAATTTCCCCCTCGAAGCTCTTCTCTGATTCGTTCATTAATCAATACGTTTGCATCAATCGCCATCCCCAAGGTCAAGGCAATCGCTGCCAAGCCAGGCAATGTTAGCGTGGCTTGAAGCATTGATAAGATGGCTAGCAGTAGCAGTAAGTTAATGCCTAAGGCAACGACTGAAATACCGCCAAACAATACGTAGTAAACCACCATGAATAATGCGATCGCTGCGAAGCCCCACATGGTGGAGTGCATACCGCGTTTGATGTTTTCCTCACCCATGCTTGGGCCAACAGT
>CAIVUE010000019.1 GCA_903909015.1 uncultured Methylophilaceae bacterium | reverse complement strand
CCTAAAGGTATGGATTTTGAAATTCCTTATGACACTTCTAGTTTTGTTAAAGCCTCCATGGGGGAAGTATTTAAAACCCTTCTTGAAGCCATGGTACTTGTTGTCATTGTTGTATTTTTATTTTTACAAAACTGGCGCGCTACTTTAATTCCTATCATTGCTGTACCCATATCTCTTGTAGGTACCTTTGCAGGGTTATATCTTTTTGGTTTTTCAATTAACACGCTGACACTTTTTGCTATGGTCTTATCCATTGGTATTGTTGTCGACGATGCCATTGTTGTTCTAGAAAATATTGAACGCCTCATGTCTGAAGAAAAGCTTTCTCCAATCAAAGCAGCTATTAAATCAATGGAGCAAGTCGCTGCTGCAGTTGTCGCAATTGTTTTAGTGTTATGCGCAGTATTTGTACCAGTTGCATTTATGGGAGGCATCGCAGGAGAGCTTTACCGCCAATTTGCGGTGACAGTTGCTATTGCTGTTGTGATATCAGGCATTGTAGCCCTCACGCTCACTCCAGCGCTATGTGCGATTGTATTAAATCCTAATAATATCAACTCAAAATTCTTCGATCGCTTTAACAATGGATTTAATCGTTTAACTCATTTTTATATTAAGGTTGTTAAGAGTACTTTGCACCACCGCTTCATTGGTGGCATCGTTTTTGTTGGTATTGTCATTGCCTCAATTTTTCTTTTTAAATTTACCCCTACGAGCTTTATTCCTTCTGAAGATCAAGGCTATGTCATTACAGCCGTGATGTTGCCTGATGGCGCTACAATTAACCGAACGTCTAAAACAACGGAAGCTGTTCGTTCTGCAATTGCCACAGATCCTGCAAGTACTTTCCAATTTGCAGTGAATGGTTATGACCTGATTGGTGGAGGCAATAAATCAAATGCAGCTACTATGTTTGTAAGATTGAAAGACTGGGATGAAAGAAAAAGTTCTGCAAGCGACATTGTCAAAAAACTTTTTGGTATTGGCATGATGCAACCCGATGGTCTTGCCATTGCATTTAACCCTCCTTCAATTCGCGGCCTAGGCAGCTCGGGTAGCATGGAAATTTATATTCAAAGCCGAAGTGACACTGATCCATTACATTTATTTGCGGCAGTTAATTTATTTATTGAGGCACTTAAAAAAGAACCACGTCTTGCAGGGATTAATACATTTTTTAGGCCTACTGTACCTCAACTTTTTATCGAAGTAGATGAAGCTAAAGCGATGAGTCTGGGGATTCCAATATCAAGTATCTATGACACTTTACAGAGCACGATGGGCTCTCTTTATGTAAACGATTTTAATAAATCTGGCAGAACTTATCGGGTACAACTCCAGGCAGAAGCACCTTATCGAATGAAGCCTGATGATTTAGGTAAAGTTTATGTCCGCTCTAATACAGGTGCTATGGTTCCTCTTTCAGCGGTAAGTAGTGTGAATAGTATTGTAGGTGCCGAACAGCTTGAACGTTTTAATGGCCTTCTTTCTGCAAAAGTTCTAGCGGGTGGTTCACCCGGTGTGAGTTCAGGTGATGCAATTAAACTTGTTGAAAAAATTGCAAAAGAAAGTTTACCTGACGGCTATCAAATGGCTTGGACAGGTCAAGCCTATCAAGAAAAACGTACAGGTTCTGCAGCACTCTTTGCATTTGGCTTTGCCATTATTATGGTATTCCTAATTTTAGCTGCACAATTTGAAACATGGGCGCTTCCTCTTGCAGTCATTATGGCTGTGCCATTTGCACTGACTGGGGCTCTCATTGCTGTGATGATCCGCGGCATGCCAAATGATATTTATTTTCAGATTGGATTAATCACCTTAATTGGCCTCGCTGCTAAAAATGCAATTTTAATTGTGGAATTTGCGAGCCAAAAAATGGAAGAGGGTATGCCAATTATGGAGGCTGCGATTGAAGCGGCTCGATTACGATTTAGGCCTATTGTTATGACGTCTATGGCATTCGTGTTTGGTATTGTACCTCTCGTCGTCGCAACAGGAGCGGGAGCTGCAGCGCGTCAATCTATGGGCACAGGCGTATTTGGTGGCATGATTTTAGCAACATTCATTGCGACTATTTTTATTCCGCTCTTCTTTGTCTGGTTAACTGGAAATCATATACGTCATCATGGACATATCGATGAGGGTAAAAAATAAAATGCTACGCTTTCTTTTCTTTTGCATATTTTTTAGTCTCATAAGCTGCACGCTCATAGGTCCTGATTACAAACGCCCCGAAGCTTCTCTTCCAAATAATTATCATCAAGAAGTTCAAGGTAATAACTTAAATAAAGATATCAATATGTGGTGGAAGCTTTATCAAGATCCGACGCTGAATGATCTTATGGATAAAGCACTCACAAAAAACACTGACATCAATGCAGCTATTGCTCGTGTTGAAGAATCCGATGCTTATTTAAGAGAAGTGGGCGCTGCATTATTACCCGAAGTAGATCTTAATTCTCAAGCCTACAGAAATAGAGTTACCCGCACAGCCACGGTTCCATTAAGCAATATTCCAGCACTTAGAAAAGACTATCTCGTTCGCTTAGGCACTTCGTTTGAATTAGATTTTTGGGGTAAATTACGTCGCGCTAAAGAATCTGCAAAAGCCGAATTTTTAGCATCTCAATATTCCAAAGACACTGTAGTCCTTTCTTTACAAAGCTTAGTCGCGAGTAACTATTTGTTCTTAAGAAGTTTAGACTCTCAAATACAATTTACTAAAGCCAGTGTGAAATTTAAAGAAGATATTCTTGCTTTAACTCATAAACGCTTAGAGGGTGGCTTAGTATCAGCGCTTGATGTTAATCAAGCTGAAGCAAATTTTGATAATTTAGCTGCCCAACTTAGTGACCTTATTCGTCAAAGAGAATTTGTGCATAATCAACTGGTAGTTCTTACAGGTGATATGAATTTAAATATCAATGAAAGTACTCTGGATACCCTTGTTACTCCACCAACACCTCCTGCAGGCCTCCCATCCACTTTATTAGAATCTCGTCCAGATATTCGCCAAGCTGAGCAACTTATGATTGCAGCGAATGCAAATATTGGTGTTGCAAAAGCTGCATTATTTCCAACCATTTCTCTGACAACAAACCTCGGTGCAGAAAGTGGCGCGCTAAGAAATTTAAATAACTCGGGCTCTAGCATTTGGGGTGGAGGGCTCGGATTGTCTTTACCTATTTTTGATTCTGGACGAGTTCGCTCACGCATCGAACAAGCAACTGCAAGAGAAAAACAAGCGCTTAATTATTACGAATCTTCAATTCAAAATGCTTTTAAAGAGGTTAATAATGCTCTTGTTGAACTTCGCGAATACACTGAACAAGAAAAAGATTTAAAACTTACACAAGATGCTGCAAAAAAAGCTATGGATATTGCATCTAATCGTTATAAAGCAGGTTATTCAAGTTACTTGGAATATCTTGATGCTCAGCGCGTATATAATGACGCATCGATTAATTACATTCAAACAAGACAATTAAGGCTTATCGCGAGTGTTGATTTATTTAAATCTTTAGGTGGTGGCTGGCAATCTCAGATTCAATAACCTATGAACTTTTTTCAATACGAAATTCCACCGACAGCAGGATTACCCCTTCATATTAGTGATTTTTTTCCAAAACTTAATTCCTTTGAAGAAAAATTATCTCAATTTATTGGTGTCGATGAAGTTCAAATTGAGTGCTCTGCTACAGCAGCTCTTGTCATAACATTATCATCACTTAAAAAATTAAGTCATAAAAAAAAAGTAATTATTAGTGCATACACCTGTCCATGGGTGCCTATTGCAATTATTCATTGTGG
>CAIVUE010000018.1 GCA_903909015.1 uncultured Methylophilaceae bacterium | reverse complement strand
ATGTTGACGGTAAAAATTTGTCACAAGATCAACTTTTGAACATGGCAAAAATTTATCAGGACAGATTAAAGAAAACTAAGTTATTGGTGCAGTATTCGTCTCAAGAGTTGGTTCAAGCTAATAAAGCGTTGGAGTCAGGCCTTAAAGCGGCAGGGATGTCAATAAATGACTTAGGTAAAGTTCTGCAAGATAAGCCAACTGCTGGTCGTGGAGGACCTTCTAAGGAGTTGTGGCCGGGTTCAGATAAGGATTTAAGCACCTATAAAGATGGGCTGTTAGAAAATCAATCTATTAAAGATTTTATCAATGCGTTACCCTCTAAAAATCCTGTGAGTGCTGCATTCATCACCTCCAAATTTGGACCAAGGGTTCATCCAGTCACAGGAAAGCTCACCATGCATGAGGGATTGGATTTTGTTCCTAGCTTTGATCAAAATGCAAAAACTGTGTTACCAGGCATTGTTGAATCAGCTGAATATGACCCTGCAGGCTATGGAAAAATGGTTCTGGTCTCCCACCCGCACGGCATTAAAACTTTGTACGGTCACTTAGATTCAATCTATGTGGCTAAAGGGCAGAAGGTTGAGGCTGGAACTGCGTTGGGTAAGATTGGAAATACCGGCTTGTCAACTGGCAAGCATTTGCATTTTGAAATCTTAGTGAATGATACAAAGGTAAATCCGTCAATTATTATGGGAATGGCGAAAAATGTTCAATAAATTTAAAACACAAAGCAGCAGCAAGATTGAAAATGTAGAAGCTGATGACATAGCTCTATCTGCTGATCTTGAACCCATTATGGATAGTGTTGTTTCACAAAAGCCTACGATTATTAGCGAAGGGGCCATCTTTGATGGCAATATTAAAGTCGCAGGTGCTTTGCATTTAGAAGGTAAATTTAAGGGCAACATTAAGGCGGGAAAAGTCACTATCGCTAAATTTGGTAACTTTAATGGTAAGTTAGAAGCTGACATTTTAAATATTTTTGGCGTAGCAAAAGGTGAGATTTCTTGTTCGAATTTAACTTTAAGTAACAATAGTGATGTCTCTGGTAAGCTACTTTACGAAACGATTGTCGTTGATGCTGGCGCATCTATCTCAGGTGAACTGATTCATAAGGTTTGATTAACGTAATGTCTACCCAAAATACAGATGCCTCTTACATATCAAAGATTTTTAATAATAAGACTTTTAAAGAAGCAGAAGATATGGAAAAAGACAATGCCGAATTAGTTTCATTTCTGACCATTGATAGTCTAGCTAAGGTTAATGGAGATATTGAAACTTCAGGAGATGTGGTGGTTGACGGCGTGTTTAATGGGAACATTGTTGCAAGAAACCTTAAAGTCACTAAAAGAGGCAGTGTGACTGGGGTGGTGAGAGTTAAAGTGGCTGAAATTGCAGGATCTCTAACACCAGAAATTTACGCTTCTGAAAAAACTGTTATTTATGAAACTGGCAATGTGACCGGAAAAATAATATCGAATAAACTTGAAGTTCGTTTGGGCGCTAAATTTTTGGGTACGGTAGAAGAGTTCTCTGTCGTCGAAGCTAAATCCAAAGCACCACTATTTAAGTAATCAGTGTGTTTGAACAAAATACTGATACGCGCTTATTAAACACTAAATGCTGATAAAGTAAAGTGATTGGCCATTGAATGCTTATTAATTTTGAACGTTTTAGATTCAATTACATCTTCCTTTTTGTTCTTTTAACCTTAAATGGTTGTGCTGTTGCTGTGGTCGGCGCGCTTGGCGGCGCAACTGTTTACGTAGGTGATGAAAAGTCGTCTAATCAAGAAGTTAACAAGCCTAAAGTGTTAGATCCCCAATCACCGCCCCCCGACATAGTCAAAGACCAAAATCCGCAAGTAGCGCAAACTGAAGTATCAACAACATCCTCCTTTGATTCAACAAAGGATCAAGTGGTTTTAGCAGATCCCATGTTATCAAAAGTTCAAATACATGCGCAGATTAAAGAGAGTCAGCAATCAACGGAAGCTGCAAAGAAAAAGTCTAGTGATGTTACCAACAATACATCTACGGATAATTTAACGGCGCATTCTTGGAAGATTATCGGCCAGAAAGATGTGAGGGAGTTTTCTTTTAAATCAGATAACTCAGTGTTTAATTTTACTAAGCGCGGAGTGTTCGAAGCATTTATTTCTTGCAATGTCGTTTCTGGAAGGATGCAAATTGATAACGCTGGAAAGTTTTTTTTAAGCAACCTTCGCTCTTCGAATGAGGGATGTGCTGACGGGCGCGATCAAGAAGTTGGCATTATCAATCAGTTGTTACTTGCTAATAAGTTTGCTATTTATGATCATACTTTGCTGCTAAGTGTTAATGATGAGCCGGTACTGGCATTTAATTCGACTGACCAGAAAATAGACCGCACAACTGCTCATGTTGATCGTAAGATGAGAGTGCATAAAAAGTTAAAAGTACCTAAGCATGTTAAGCCACATTAATTGAGTGGTTGATAAGATCATTGGACTTCCCCGATTTCAGTAGACGTTTGATAATGTCGAATGGACTACCCACGGTTTTGTAGACACCTAGCCTTGTTTGCGCCAGACCTCTTCAAACGCTTCAGGCTCATCCCATTTAAGTGGGTAGTCCAATATCACTTAAGCGTGCAATTGAAGATGCAGCGTTACTGGCTGAGATTAAACAGTCCTTTGAGGACAGCCTTGGTATTTATGGCGGTCCTTGTTGAAGATGGAGGCTCTGTTCTTGAGATTACAGCCAAGATGTACTAAGGTATCTTATAAATGCATTATTGGCTGTAATTTGTCATACTTACAATGTTAATATGACAATTAGTTTAGGTAATGTAAGTTTAATTAAATATGTTGAGGTCGTCCTTGAAAAATATAAAAATATCTGTTTTCTTGCTGATACTAGCCACGTCTATATCCATGCCAACAATAGCTGACCAGCTCAAACACAAGCACACAAAACAAAATCATGTGGCTACAGATCATGGCAAGAAAATAACTCATAAAAATAAACTAAAACCACAACAAATAAAGTCTACTAAGATTTCTGGAGACATCTATATAGTTAAGCCTCATGATGTGTTCGGGAAGGTTGCTCAGAAATATCAGCCGGCAGGTGTAAGCCTGAAAAAAGTAATGAAAGTAATTTATTCTAATAACAAACAAGCTTTTGTTAATGGTGATCCAAAAAGATTAATTGTTGGGGCTAAACTCAAGATTCCAGCAACGTTAGTTAAAGTTGCAGAAAATTCTGATGGGGCAATTGTTAAGCATCAAACTAACACAACTTTAACAAAAGCAGTACCCTCAGGCGTTGTTGGTCAAAGTAATTCGAGAGCTGAAAAACATGCATTGAAAAGATTAAATACAGTCCAGTCGCTAGAGGATGATCCTCAAAACCCAGCTTCACAAGCAAGCAAGCCAGAGCAGGTGGTTAATCCAACAACAAAACAATCAACGACTGAATCTTTATCTGTATCCTCTCAAGCAAAATTAACGCCAGTGGTGGAAAGTGCCCCTCTAGTGGCGTCAGCTTCACTTCCCGCTGCATCGCAAGAAATCGAAACTGTTCAGCCAAGTGGCAATGGAATAATCAATAGATTTAGTTTGTTGGCTGGATTGATACTTCTTTTGGGATTAATACTTTTTTGGAGAGCTAGATCTATAAAGGCCCAAAAGGCCCAAGGAGATCTGATTGATCAATTAATGGAAAAAAATAACTTTGATGAGGTT
>CAIVUE010000017.1 GCA_903909015.1 uncultured Methylophilaceae bacterium | reverse complement strand
GGTGCAGATAAAGTAAGTATTAATACTTCAGCGGTTATGAACCCTCAGTTGGTTGCGGATGCATCTAGCCGATATGGTTCACAATGCATAGTGGTGGCAATTGATGCTAAACAAGTGGGCCTGGATGAAGAGGGACATCCTAAATGGGAAGTTTTTACTCATGGAGGCCGCAAAGAAACTGGTATAGATGCAGTTGAATGGGCCCGTAAAATGGTGAGCCTTGGTGCGGGTGAATTGCTGGTAACCAGCATGGACAGAGATGGTACTAAGATCGGCTTTAATCTTGGATTGAATAAAGCAATTAGTAATGCGGTGGATGTGCCGATTATTGCATCTGGAGGCGTAGGTAATTTGCAGCATTTAGTAGATGGCGTGAAATTAGGTGGTGCCGATGCAGTGTTAGCAGCGAGCATTTTCCACTATGGTGAATATACTGTGCGAGAGGCTAAAGAGTATATGAGGGACCAGGGCATTGAGGTCCGACTTTGAGCTGGCTAGATAAAATAAGTTGGACTAACGGTTTAGTGCCCGTTATTGTCCAAGAATCAGGTACCAACCAAGTATTGATGTTTGCATTTATGAATATTGAGGCTTTACAGCTCACTGTTGAAACGGGGCAAGCGGTTTACTGGTCTCGTTCCCGTGGAAAACTCTGGAAAAAAGGTGAAGAGTCAGGGCATGTGCAAAAAGTTCATGAGCTTCGTTTAGATTGTGATGCTGATGTTATTTTAATGACTGTTGAACAGGTTGGGGGAATTGCCTGTCATACTGGACGACATAATTGCTTTTTCCAAAAGTTAGAAAATGGCGAATGGAAAACTGACAAACCTGTGATTAAAAATCCAGAGGAAATTTACAAATATGAATGACATCATTCAGCGCTTAACTGAATTGCTGGAATCTCGAAAAGAGGCGGACCCGCAAGTTTCTTACGTGGCAAAACTATACAGTAAAGGAATGAATAGTATCCTTAAGAAGGTTGGTGAAGAAGCTGCTGAAACCATTATTGCAGCTAAGGATGGAAGTAAAGAAGACCTGATTTATGAAACAGCTGATTTGTGGTTTCATACCATGGTGATGCTGGCAGAAGCTGGCTTAAGTGCGCAAGATGTTTTAAATGAGTTAGCGCGTCGTGAGGGCTTGTCTGGTATTGCTGAAAAAGCATCACGATCTAGAGATTGAAAATGACTACAGATTGTATTTTTTGCAAAATTACTAGAAGCGAGATTCCTTCAAAGAGGATTTTTGAAGATGAGGATATTATCGTTTTCCATGATATTCATCCTATTGCCCCAATCCATTTCTTGATTGTGCCTAAGCTGCATATTGAGAGTCTTGCTTCGGCAGAGGAATCGCATCAGGCTCTTCTCGGTAAGATGCTACTGTTGGCTCCCAAGTTGGCTGCTGAACATGGTTTAAAGGGTTTTCGTACAATGGTTAATACTGGCCGCGAAGGTGGGCAGGAAGTGTTTCATATTCATATTCATGTATTTGGTGGCGGCGATACGTTGCCGAAGACTTAGGAGGATAAGATGGGCTCATTCAGTATTCTGCATTGGCTAATTGTTTTGGCTATTGTTGTTTTGGTTTTTGGTACTAAAAAGCTTCGTAATGTCGGTAGCGATTTGGGTGGCGCAATAAAAAACTTCAAGGATGCGATGAAGGAAGATGCAAAATCAGACGAAAGTCGTAAGGTTGAAACGATAGATGCTGAAGTGATTGATAAAACGAAACACTAATTTATGTTTGACGTAGGATTTTCCGAGTTAGTGCTTATTGCAGTTGTTGCCATGATAGTTATCGGTCCTGAAAGGCTTCCTAAAGTGGCTAGAACAGTCGGCGCATTAGTTGGTCGAATGCAACGATATGTAGCAAATGTAAAATCAGAAGTTGAGCGTGAAATGCAATTTGAAGATCTTAAAAAATTGCAGCAAGAAATCCAGGCGCAATCTCAAGAGTTCAAAAATACAATTATTGCGCCAAGTTCCCAAAAGACATCCCCGGCTCAAACTGAGCCTCAAATAGAGGCACTAAAGCCAATAAAGAAATCTAAGTCATAAATGAGTATGACAGAGACTTTTATTTCTCATTTGCTCGAATTGCGAAATCGCTTGCTTAAGATTGTCTTAGGCTTGTTTGTTTGCATTATTGGTTTTCTGCCTTTTTCTAATGAGCTTTATACATGGTTAGCACAACCATTATTAAGCCATATGCCAGCAGGTGCACACATGATAGCAACGGCAGTTACAACCCCCTTTTTAGTACCCATGAAAGTGGCTACATTAGTTGCGATTGTAGCCTCACTTCCATTCACTCTTTATCAAGTTTGGGCTTTTGTTGCGCCTGGACTTTATGCGCATGAGCGTGGTTTTATTGCCCCTTTGATTTTCGCGAGTACCTTACTCTTTCTTGCCGGTATGGCATTCGCTTATTTTGCAGTTTTTCCAGTGTTTTTTGGCTTTATTACGGCATCTGCGCCTCAAGGCGTCACTGTGATGACTGATATTGCTAGTTATTTGGATTTTGTTACTACGATGTTTGTTTCATTTGGAGTTGCTTTTGAAGTGCCAATTGCTGTTCTGATTTTAGTGAAATTTAATATAGTAAATGTCGAAACTTTGAAAGAAGCTAGGCCTTACGTTATTGTCGGCGCATTTATTGTAGGAGCAATTCTTACACCCCCAGACGTGATTTCCCAAGTCATGTTGGCTATGCCATTGTGGTTCTTGTATGAGCTAGGCGTATTCTTTGCAAAATTTGTTGCGCCATATAATGAAGTGGCAGATTAGTTGCGATGACTTTTTTAATTTAAATTTGTTTCAAACTTTGGTCTGCGTCCGATCATCACCGAAAAATTAATTTCTTTCTGATTGCGTGCAATTCTTAATATTGCTTGTTTATTGGGTTTTAATTCTGAAATCAATGCGAGCATGTTATTGCTATCCGTGACTTGTAACCCGTTGATTTCTAGAAGAACATCACCGGCTTTAAGTCCGGCTTGCTCTGCAGGGCTACTTTTAATGATGCCAGCAATTAGAGAGCCTTGAGTACTTCTGAGTTTGAAGGACTCGGCAAGTTCTGCCGTTATATCTTGTGCTTCTATGCCTATCCAGCCTCGAGTCACGCTCCCTTGGCGTATGATTTGCTCCATAACTTTTTTTGCAATACTCACTGGAATTGCAAAGCCTATGCCCATAGAGCCTCCGTTCCGTGAGTAAATAGCGCTATTAATGCCAACTAAATTACCTTCGGCATCAATGAGTGCGCCACCTGAATTACCGGGATTGATTGAAGCATCAGTTTGAATGAAGTTTTCAAAAGTGCTAATGCCAAGATGGTTTCTTCCAAGTGCGCTAATAATGCCTTGGGTAACCGTTTGACCAACTCCAAAAGGATTTCCTATTGCCAATACAACATCCCCAACTTTATTTTTTTCTGCATTAGCAAAAGTAATAGCTGGTAAATTTTTCATATCAATCTTCAGTACTGCTAAGTCTGTATCTGGGTCCGTGCCAACAATGTGAGCTGCGATAGTGCGACCGTCCTCTAAAGCAACTTTTATTTGATCCGCGGCCTCAATTACATGTTGGTTTGTAAGAATTAGCCCATTCTCATTAACGATTACACCTGAGCCTAGACTATTTTCATGCTGTGGTTGATCGTCATATTGGTCACCGAAAAAACGTTTGAATAACGGATCGTCAAGAAATTGTTGATGGGTATTTGCAGAGTTTTTCTTGCTTGTAAAGATGTTAACAACTGATGGCATTGCTTTTTGCGCCGCTAAGCTATATGAAAGAACGCTATTTGGTTGTTGATCAACTGTCGCAATATGGGGTTCGCCATATTGAGATGTTAAGTTTAGCAATTTTGGGTAAAAAATTTGCACAACAAAAACAACAGC
>CAIVUE010000016.1 GCA_903909015.1 uncultured Methylophilaceae bacterium | reverse complement strand
CGGTAATGCCAGTGAGCTCTGCCAATAAGGCCGCATTTCCAATTTGGATGGTGTAACCGAGCTCGGGTCGATGTCTAATCGTTTGCCCGTGGCAGCCGATGGCTGAAATTTGCGCAGCATCGATGCCAGCATCCAAAAGAAGGCCCTTGACGGCATCGGCATAGAGTTTTGCGAGTTGATTGCCGGCGATGGCTGAACGTTCTATTTCGTTCGCGCCCGGTTCGTTTAGCGCTAATAACTCTTGACGTAAATCTGCACTAAAGGGGAGAGAAAATGTGCTGAGGACTTTGGTCTGTAGCAATTGCTCTGGGGTTACAGTGAATGCAGTGAGTACAGCATCTACCCCATCAAGGCTGGTGCCTGACATTAACCCAATCCATAGCTCCCGAGCGTTAATTTTGGAACTCGCTTAGATGGTTATTCTATGGAAGCAACATGGCTAGCACGCAATAAATGGAGCTGAGTCGCGTAGGCATCTTTTTGTGCTAAAAAGTTGGATCTATAGGCTGCAGGAATCGGTTCTGCAGAAGGGAGTGCAACCGTCACAGGATCGTGATGTTCGCCATTTAATAAGAATTCATAATGCAAATGAGGACCCGTCGCCAAGCCTGTCATGCCCACAAATGCAATGATATCGCCTTGTGACACCTTCATGCCTTGATGTAGGTTTGGTGAGAAACGGGATAGGTGACCGTAGACGGTACTAATTTTATTGGGATGTTGTAAGACGACGACGTTGCCATAACCGCCTTTTGATCCCATAAATTCAACAATCCCATCGCCTGCAGCTTTGACTCGCGTACCAATCGGTGCAGCATAATCGACACCTTTGTGCGCACGGATAGTTTGCAAGATTGGATGCAAGCGCCCAGTACTGAATCCAGAGCTAATTCTAGAGAACTCTAGAGGCGAGCGTAAAAATGATTTGTGCAGGCTTTTGCCTTCAGGCGTGTAATACGAAACGTGCCCTTTTGGATCGCGGAACATGACCGCACTATAGGTTTTTCCATCATTGGTAAATTCTGCAGAAAGGACTTGTCCGGCCTTCACTTGAAGGCCCTCGCTATATTCTGCTTCATAGGCAACAACTAAACGATCGCCCTTGCGTAAGTCAGTATGAAAGTCGATATCGGTTGAGAAAATATCGACCAATTGCATGGCAATGCTGTCAGGAATGTCTGCATCGTCAGTCGCGTTAAATAAGGAGTTTCTAATCGTGGCCGTTTTTAGCACAGTATGTTTGCTAAAGTTGATCTCGTGCTGCTTAGCCATATAGCCAGAGTCTGATTTTGAGACATCCAATACGCTCGTATTATTGATCTGATATTGAAGTTGGATCAGGTCGCCGTCTTTATTGGATTGGGCGCGGATTGCTTGACCAGGTTTTAGCTGGGAAGCTAGGGCGCTGGCATCTTGGTTGGTGCGTAAGAATTCAATGGCATCGTTGCTGCGAATGTTGAGCCTTTTTAACAAGCTTGCAAGCGTATCGTCACGGCGCACGACTTCAGAAAACCAAAAAGTATCTTGCTCGGATGCGGCCGTTGTCGCTTCATTTAAACTGGGCAGTGCAATATCTTCAATGATGGTTTGTACAGAAATGTCGCTGGTAGCGGTTTGTGGGGCAATACCAAAAGCGGTGGCAATCCCAAATAAAGGTAAACAAGAAATCGCAAGAATCCAGCGCAAATCAAGCTTTCGTTCTTGAGTTGGGCTTTTTTGCGTTAAAATATGTGGTTTAGAATTCTCTAAATTGTTGGGCTCGTTACTCTGCACGACACCGCCTTATGACATCAATATGAGGGGCGATGCTAACAGAAAAGTGATTTTTCGTGAAGTTTTGGGCTGGAGTGACGATGTGCTCAACAATATATATAGGTCTTAAGTGATGACAACACATTCAGTATCGATAGAACAAAGTCTTGCGCTCATCAAACGCGGAAGCGACGAGCTTTTGATTGAAAGCGAGTTGGTTGAGAAATTAAAAACAGGTCGCCCTTTAAGGGTCAAGGCCGGTTTTGATCCTACTGCGCCAGATTTGCACCTTGGGCATACCGTGCTTTTAAATAAGCTGCGTCAGTTCCAGGAGCTCGGTCATCAAGTGCTATTTTTGATTGGTGATTTCACCGGCATGATCGGCGATCCAACCGGCAAGAGTGCGACACGCCCACCTTTAACGGCTGAGCAAGTGCAAGAAAATGCAAAATCTTACGCTTCACAAGTTTTTAAGATTCTTAAACCGGAACAAACTGAAGTGGTGTTTAACTCCACTTGGCTCAATGAATTGGGTGCAGCCGGCATGCTTAAGCTTGCCGCTAGTCATACGGTTGCTCGAATGCTTGAGCGCGATGATTTTAGTAAACGCTATAAAAGTAATCAGCCGATTGCGATTCACGAATTCTTATATCCCTTATTGCAAGGTTATGACTCTGTCGCTTTGAAGGCGGATGTTGAGTTGGGTGGCACGGATCAAAAATTCAATTTGCTCATGGGCAGAGAATTG
>CAIVUE010000015.1 GCA_903909015.1 uncultured Methylophilaceae bacterium | reverse complement strand
TCTTCTGTGAAACGAACTCTACGCATTTGATGCTCCTTTTTTACCTCAATTATGAGGCTAAAAAGTATCTACTGCATCCGGGTCGATTCAGTGTTGCCTTTAACTAATTGGAGACAAATCATGGCAACACTTAATACTTTAAAACTCACTGATGCAAAGAAACCTCGATCACTTTCACCGATCGTGCATCGTAGAAATAAGTTGATTGAAAAACTATGGGAGCAATTGCAGCTAGCACGTGCTAAGCAAGCAGGTAATGAGTACGCACCATTAAAAGATAAACGCGTAAAGGATGCTGATGGTATTACCAGATCTATCCAAGTAGCCAAACGCATTAAGCCTTGGTGGTTCATGGCAGACAATGGCAAACTTTGCCTATCGATCTACTATGGCGCTAAAATATTAGAACTTGCTAAGGGCAAGTCTGCAGCTGAGGTGGCCAATATGGATGAAGTGATTGATGTGCTGGAATTGCTTAAAGTGGAAACGGCTGCGGGTACGTTTGACGCTGCGATTGAAGCGGCAAGTGGGGCTTTGCGTATTAATTTCAGAAAAACAATTTAACATTGTGTGGCTAGTGTGAAGTCAACAAGCGTTACTTTAAGTAACGCTTGTCCCGCCTATAGTATTAAGAACTATTCTTGTTATGCCTCTCATCCCCACCGAGAGATATTTAAAAATCTAACAAAAAACCGCCAAAATACCACCAAAACCCCGTCAAACCTGAGAATCTAGTGAGTGGGGTCTGCAATCACCAGGGGCCGAGATCTCCAACCCCTTTGAAAATTGCGCTGTAAATTTTTAGCTGAGTGTATATGACCACTTGGACATAAATACTCATATGCGCTTCTATGAATTCATGACCCCACGTATTAAACCTCAAAAGCCACTCAACCCTGAGCAGGCACGCTTAAGAAATCTCAAATATCAAGCCAAGCGAGCTAAAGATGCTGTCAAGGCTGAGAAGGCTCGTCAGAAAATTAAGGCAGGGCAACAGCAGTTAGCTCAGATTAATTAGATGCTTAATATTAGAAAAACAATAACCCACTACAACAGTATTGCTAGATCGCCAGCTAATTATATATAAGCGTGAGCACAGCAATGTTTGGCAATGTCGTTTTCAGGTTGATGGCAAATGGCAGCGCACTAGCACAGACCAAACAGATAAAGATAAGTAGGGCGCTCTTTGTAGAGCCCGTTTTTTTCTTTAAAGCAAAGTCATTTAAAACGACAATCTATAAACATTAAGAAAGCGCCCGAAGGCGCTTTCTTTGTTTTGAACAACAAGAATTACTTGCCGATTGCTGAAATAACCTTATCGGTAATATTAACTTTCTTGCTTGTGAACGCTGCGCCATTATACAAAATCAGGTCATAGCCTTCAGTCTGAGCAATTGAATCAATCACTTTGTTAATTTGGTCCTGAAATTTCTTCATTTCCTCATTTTTTCTGAGTGTTGCATCCTCATTCAATTCACGTTGTTTTCTCTCAAGCTCTATTGAAAGATCTGAAATCTCTTTCGATTTTGTCTTTAAATCAGCTTCAGATAAGTTTTTACCATCTTTATCTAAGTAGCTTTGTTTATCACTGATTTTCTTTTTAGATTGCTCAATTTGTGAAATGCGAGATGCAAATTCGGATTGTAATTTCTTGCCAATCTCTAAAGCAGGTTGCGATTGCATAATTTGATTCAATTCAACGTAGCCAATTTTTAGCTCCGCTGATGCATTAAAAGAAATTAGTAGGGTAGCTGCTACCAGAACTAATTTAATGAGTTCTTTCATTTTCACCTCAAAATTTAAATGGATTTTTAGTGCTGTATCGCAACTTACTCTAAGCCAGTAACAATCTATATAAGATATAGTCGTTCTGGCCTTAGTTACAATCTAAAAAGCGCCCGTAGGCGCTTTCTATGTTCCGACTAACAACTATTACTTGGCTGATACTTCTTTAGCATCTTCCTTCTTGTCTTCTTTAGCTTCTTTTTTGTGCGCTTGTTTCTTAGCGTGAGCTGCTTTGGCGTGCTTAGCTTTATTTGGCACAGCTTTAGCCGCTGTTTCTGTTGGGGCTACTGGCTCGTCTGCTGCTAGCGCTGAAAAAGTTACTGCTGAAAAAATACCTGCCATTAAAACTGCTAATAATTTACTCATTTATTGCTCCTTTTATTAAAAATGACACTGCTTGGGTATAGTAACGAATCAGCAATGGATTGGGTTGACATTA
The DNA here is from genome assembly GCA_903909015.1 of uncultured Methylophilaceae bacterium. Classification (GTDB taxonomy): domain Bacteria; phylum Pseudomonadota; class Gammaproteobacteria; order Burkholderiales; family Methylophilaceae; genus Methylopumilus_A. Next base: position 1,439 of record CAIVUE010000015.1, on the reverse strand, counting down.
ATCAATCACCCCACACTTTAGTCAATACCACCAAAAATTCTTCACACTTTCGTTGACGGTGAAGGACAATCAACATTATCAAATGTCTACTGAAATTGGTGAAGTCCACTTAATGTTTTCGATGACAATTTCGATATGCTAGATTAATTGACTGACTTAGTCTGGGTTAGAATCTTCAGACTAAATCAGGAAACAAAAAAACTACTTAGTCTCGTTAACTATTGCACCTTCATCTTTCGTTTTATGTTTCCACTCTTTTTGATGTTCATGACGATGCTCCCGCATTTTTTCATGAAAATCCTTGCGTTCAGCAGCATCAATGAAACCGTCCCCGTTGGCATCCATTTTCTTAAACATTTCTTCACCGCGTTTTTCATGCGCAATACGAAACTCTTCGTAGCTAATTTTTCCGTCTTTGTTAGTGTCAGCTTGCTCAAATGCTTCACGCATTCTATCTTCTTTATGAGCATCATTGCCTTCATGGGCATACGTATTTGAACAACCAAAAACAGCTAAAAAGGATACTGCTGATAATAAATATTTCATGTTCATGGTAATTTTCCTAAATAAAATTAATTAAAAATTATTGCTGTGGCTGAGCAGGTGTTGCTGGGACTTTTTGCCAATCCACCGAGCAATTAGGCACGTAAGGGTAGTACCCTGCAGGATTGCTGCAGTAGTACCAGAACTGCGCCTGCGGAGAAGATTGCGTTGGCGGCGCAGCTTGCACCGGCGGAGGCGTTTGCTCTACGTAGACCGGTGGTTGTGGTGTCTGGACGATGACAACCGGTGGCTGGTAAGGATCAGGGTACGGATAAACAGGTACGCTATAGGCATACCATACACCGCCGGCAAACCACCACCATGCGTTACGACCATCGTGATAGCCGTGATACCAACGACCACCCCTCCAGATATCGATATCACGCTCATGAAAGCGGCTCATGTCGCCGCGCCAGCCCTCTCGATAGTCATGACCGCGTTCTTCATGATCTCGCTCACCCCGAAAATGTTCTTCAGCGTAAGATGTTGTCTGCATTGCTGTCGCCAAGATCAATATTAGCAATTTACTTAATGTTCTAATTTGCATATACATCCTCTCAATCCAATGAATTAATAGCCAGGAGGGACCGAAGGTGAGCCTGCCGGTGGCGGAGGTGGTACATAGTTATTCTGTGGTGAAACAGGGGCTGGACGATAAGGAGCTTGTTGGTTGAGTCTGCCAGAAACAGGTACTTTGTGCCCTTTTGCATACATGCATTGTATGTACCCGTTATCGTATACCTGCTGGGTGGTATAACCTGAGACATTTGCCGCATTCGCGCCAATCGCACTACCCATTAAAAGCCCGCCTGCTGCACCGGCAGCTGCGCCATGACCGCCGCCTACGGCTGCGCCCACTGCCGCGTCAATCGCAGTGCCAAGAACGGCTGTCTCAG
>CAIVUE010000014.1 GCA_903909015.1 uncultured Methylophilaceae bacterium | reverse complement strand
TGATTTGCTTTTCTTGAAACTGAACCTTACCGTCGGCCATGACCGTGATCACAATTGGTGCAGCCTGCTGCTTGAGCACCTCTGCACCCACCTTAGGAAGCTCAACCACCCCAGGATTTGTCATCGGGGCGGTCACCATAAAAATCACGAGCAATACTAAAGTGACGTCGATATAAGGGACGACGTTGATTTGATTCATCGCTCTACGTTTACGAAGCCGGGCCATTTTTAACTCTTACGTTGCAAGATGTTGGTGAACTCTTCAATAAAACTTTCGTAACGAACTGCTAAACGGTCTACAGAAGACGAAAAACGGTTGTAAGCAATCACCGCAGGAATCGCAGCAAAAAGGCCAATGGCAGTTGCAATGAGGGCTTCAGCAATCCCTGGGGCCACATGGGCTAAAGTGGCTTGCGCCATATTAGCTAAGCCGCGAAAAGCATTCATAATGCCCCACACCGTGCCAAACAAACCAATATAGGGGCTAACAGAACCCACAGAAGCTAGATAAGGCAAGTGGGAATCTAGATCATCCATTTCACGATTATAAGCAGCACGCATCGCCCGGCGTGAACCTTCCATCAGATCACTCACCTCCAAACCTGGTTGAAGTTTTAAGCGTGCGAACTCTTTAAACCCCGCTTCAAAAATACTAGACATACCTTGAGGTTTATGACGACCGGCAGTCAAGCCCTCATAGAGCTTATTCAAATCACCGCCCGTCCAGAAAGTATGCTCGAAAGTTTCAGCTTCTTTCTCTGCTCGACCAATCGTCATCACTTTAATGAAAATGTACCACCATGAAACGATAGAGACGATGAGCAAAATTGCCATCACCAACTGCACAGGCAAGCTTGCTCCAGTAATTAGCGTCGTTAAAGACATATCAGCAGCGGCATTTACTGGTAATTCAGTCATCATTTCTCCATTTTTTCTATCAATTACATCTAGGTAGGAAGCACTAATAAGCGCGTCATCGGCTCTGGAATACTGACTGGCTTAAAACTATCCGCGCCGATACAAACCACATCGACTTTGGCAGCGATCAAATGTTCAGAGTCACGATAAATATCTTGTTCGAACTGAAGTAAACTTCGTCCAGCATTGACGAGGCGAGTATTTACATTGAGTACGTCATCAAATTTAGCAGGTCTTTTAAAACGAATTTGAATGTCACGCACCACAAATAAAATACCTAAATCTTGCTTAAGTTTAGTCTGTATCAATCCAAGACTGCGCAGAAATTCAGTTCGTGCACGTTCCATGAAATTCAAATACTGACTGTGATATACGACACCACCGGCGTCCGTATCTTCATAATAAACTTGCACTGGCCAATCAAATTCCATCATATGAATTAAACATCTTCCAAGGACCAAAGTTCGCCAGTGGCTAGGGCTTTCGGGATAGGCAAGCCAAAGTGCTGATAAGCTTGCTGTGTCGCAACTCGGCCACGAGGGGTGCGCATTAGATAACCTTGCTGAATCAAGTAAGGCTCAAGCACGTCTTCAATCGTATCGCGCTCTTCCCCAATCGCCGCCGCAAGGTTATCTAAGCCGACAGGGCCACCACTAAATTTTTCAAGGACCGCAAGTAATAGTTTCCTATCCATCACATCAAAACCAAGATGGTCAACATCAAGCATCTTTAAGGCTGCATCTGCAATCTCAGAAGTGACAATGCCATCAGATTTCACTTGTGCATAATCCCGTACACGACGTAACAAACGATTCGCAATTCGAGGGGTTCCCCTTGAACGCTTCGCAATCTCTAAAGCGCCATCACCCTGCATATCGACTTCTAATAAACCTGCTGAACGCTTCACAATGCGTGACAACTCTTCCGATGTATAAAATTCCAAACGAGAAACAATTCCAAAACGATCACGCAAAGGGTTGGTGAGCATCCCGGCTCGGGTTGTTGCACCCACTAAAGTAAAAGGCGGCAGATCAAGACGAACAGAACGGGCGGCAGGTCCTTCGCCAATCATAATATCCAAGCGGTAATCTTCCATCGCCGGATATAAAATCTCTTCAACGACTGGGGATAAGCGATGAATTTCATCAATAAACAAAACATCATTGGGCTCAAGATTGGTTAACAAAGCGGCCAAATCCCCAGCACGCTCAAGCACAGGGCCTGAGGTTTGTCGCATGTTCACGCCCATCTCTTTTGCGATAATGTGCGCCAAGGTGGTCTTACCTAAACCAGGTGGACCAAACAAGAGCACATGATCCAAGGGCTCACCTCGCCCCCTCGCTGCATTAATAAAAATTTCTAACTGACCCCGTGCTTTTTCTTGCCCGACATACTCATCCAGCACTTTAGGCCGAAGGGCTCTTTCAAGCGTTTCTTCTTGCTGCGTTAATGGCTCAGCAGCGATTAAGCGATCGGTCTCAATCATTTAGACAATGCCTTTAAGGCCAATCGAATACCATCTGAAACACCTACATCCGAGGCTAATTGTTTCACTGTCATGAGCGCTTCTTTTTCGTTATACCCTAATGAAACCAAGGCGTTCAAAATATCACTTGCTGCAGATTTTGGTGCATTGGCTTGCCCAGCAAGGCCCTCAACCGAGAATTTGTCCTTAAGCTCCAACAACAAACGCTCTGCAGTTTTTTTACCAACCCCAGGCACGCGCGTTAGCAATCCCGTTTCCTGAAGCGCGATCGCTTGAATCAAATCTTCAACTGATAACCCACTCAGAATAGAAAGTGCCGACTTTGCACCGATGCCGTTGACTTTGAGTAATTGTCTGAAGGTAGCACGCTCACGCTCGGTACCGAAACCGTACAACAATTGTGCATCTTCCCGCACAACGAAATGCGTCAACAATACAAGCGTCTCACCAATGGCTGGCAGATTATAAAAAGTGCTCATTGGCACTTCGCATTCATAACCAACCCCATTGCAATCGATGACAACATGCGGAGGCGTCTTTTCAAGCAGTATGCCTTTCAACCGAGCGATCATATTAGCCTGCCTCCCTTAACCCTAAAACCAGCTGTGGCAAGCTTGCCCATCCCTTGACCACCATTAGCATGACAAATTGCGCAGGCGAGTGCATCTGCAGAATCCGGTTTGGGCGCAACGGGTAATTTAAGCAAACGTTTTACCATCTCTTGCACTTGCTCCTTGGCGGCGTGACCGTTACCAACGACTGCCTGCTTAACTTGCAATGCAGTATATTCTGCCACAATCAAATTACGAATCACCGCAGCGCTAATGGCCGCTCCTCGCGCCTGTCCTAAAAGCAGGGTTGATTGTGGATTCACGTTAACGAACACTTTCTCGATCGCAACTTCATTGGGCTGATAGGTATCAATCACCTCAAACAACCCATCTAGAATAATTTTTAATCTTGCTGGAAGGTCTTCCCTATCTACGGATTTTGCACTGGCCGTTTTAATGGTGCCACTCGCAATATAGGTGCTTTTCCCACCTGCTTTTTCAATCACCCCAAATCCAGTGAGCCTCAAGCCTGGGTCTATCCCCAATATTCTGACCACGTTCACTGGCGGGGGAGTTTGACTCACTCTTCGATCACTGCAGAGGTATAAACCTCCTGCACATCATCCAAATCATCAAGTGCATCAAGTAATTTCTGCATTTTGACCGCATCATCCCCTGTGAAAACGGTTTCGTTGTCAGCTTTCATGGTGACTTCAGCGAGCACCGGATTCAAACTGGCTGCTTCCAAAGCTTCCTTCACCGCAGTGAAATCTGCTGGCGTGGTAATAACTTCAATACTACCGTCATCATTATTAATGATATCTTCAGCGCCAGCTTCTAAAGCAGTTTCCATGACTTGATCTTCATTTGTGCCTGGTGCAAATAATAAACTGCCGCAATGCTTAAACATAAACGCAACAGAACCATCGGTCCCCAAGTTACCACCAAACTTAGTGAATGCATGACGGACGTCAGCTACAGCACGATTACGATTGTCTGTCAGGCAATCCACAATCACAGCAGCCCCACCAATTCCGTAACCCTCGTAACGAATTTCTTCGTAGTTCACCCCTTCAAGCGTGCCCGCACCGCGTTTAATCGCATTCTCAATATTATCTTTTGGCATGGACTCACCCTTAGCTTTATCCACTGCCATACGTAGACGTGGATTCGTCCCCACATCTGCCCCCCCCATACGGGCTGCGACGGTAATTTCTTTAATTAAACGTGTGAATATCTTGCCGCGCTTAGCATCTTGACGACCTTTACGATGCTGAATATTGGCCCACTTGGAATGCCCTGCCATGACCTAACCCTCAATTGCTGAAAAATAATACAATTTTAGCATAAAGCCGAATGGCTTTTTAATCTTGCCCCATCGCCGGCTCTATTTCTTCATGCGCTCTCATGGCATGAACGGAAATCAAACCCAGGGCAAGCCCAATCAATAACATCCCAACGATTTCAAGGCTAGATGGCGCTTCTCCAAGATGGACCCATGCCGCTAAAACACCAATGAGCGGCGCCAGCATTGAGGTCATGCTAGCGACGCCCGCCGTTAATCTTTGCAAAGCATAAAGCCACAATAGCCAAGCCAAGGCGTTACAAAGAATGGCATTAAATCCAATCGCTGCAAACAACCTAGGGGACCAATGAATAGGGGGAGCGTCCACCATAAAAGCCACCACAACTAGTGGTAAAGAACCAAAAAACATCTGCCACGCAGTCAGAGAAACTAAATCCAAATGCGGCGCCCGGTGATGTAGTTTTTTAGCCAAGATCACTGCTAGCGCCCAAAATATGCCGGCCATGACCGCCAAAGACATACTAAAAAAATCACTCCCTAAATGCAGGGGATCAAAAATAATAATTAATCCAAGCAAAGATGAGAAGACCGCCAACCACTGAATGCCCCGAATTTTTTCACCCAGTAAAGGCCAAGCTAATACCATGACCCAGAATGGCATGGTGTAGGTTAATACCGCAGTCTTACCCGCTCCGCCATGAACCAATGCCCAAATAATTAATCCAGTGAACCCACAAGTTTGTAAAACGCCAAGCATGATAAGTGTTGGCCACTCTTTAGGCTTGAGAGGTTTTTTCATAAGCCTCATGACCAACATTAAGCACAGAGCGCCGAAGAAAGTTCGCATTGCGCCAAACTGAAAAGCGCCGGCGTCTAATAGCGCATATTTCATGACGACCCAGTTGTAGCCCCAGAGCACTGATAATAAGATCAATGCGCCAAATGCCTTTATTTTTATGGATTGTGTGATTCCCATGTACCTAATATCTTTATATGAACGTTGTGAAGAAAACGAGGAGTAATTGTTTACCAATTATGGTGAAGGCCATGTTATTTTAAAACAGAAAGTGTATATTTATTGATGCAGGCATCATAACAATAAAAAGCCGTTATTTGCAGGAGGAGTCGTCATGAAAACAGCAAGTCAATTACTCGCCATCAAAGGTAATCAAATACTTTCCATTTCACCAAATAGTGATGTTTATGAAGCACTTGTCATCATGGGGAAACACCATGTCGGTGCGCTATTGGTGCTGGAGGTGGAGAAGTTAGTAGGCATTTTTTCTGAGCGTGATTATGCACGCAATGTCGCTTTGAAAGGAAAAACCGCTAAGAACACCCTGATTTCTGAGGTGATGACATCAAAGGTCATTAGTATTAGCCCTGAAAAGACGGTCGAAGACTGCATGAATGTGATGTCAGAGAAACGAATCCGCCATTTACCTGTAGTAGAAAAGGAACATGTAATCGGCGTGTTATCAATAGGCGACTTGGTCAAGGAAACAATCACCTACCAACAGTTTTTAATTAAACAATTAGAGAGCTATATTCAAAGCTAAACATACATTAGCTAAATAAAAAAGGCGCGGATTTAAATATCCGCGCTTTTTTTATTACTTAGAAATTGCTACAAATAACGCGCCAACATGGCGTTTTTGAGATCGGCTGCCGGCATCGGTAATTTTACAGAAATTCCGCTACCAGCCGCTTCTGTAATGGGCTCGCCTTTTTTATTGAGCAGTGTGTCCACCACAATCTCACGATTACCACTTGGATGTAGGATTTCCAAACGATCGCCCACTGCAAAACGATTTTTGACCGCAATGTCTGCTAATCCTTTTACATCGTCGTAACCTGTAATGTCGCCGACATACAAACTACGGCTAGACTTTGAATAGCCTTGCATATAATTTTGATGATCTTCTGTGTGATGACGCACATAGAAGCCATCGGTGTAACCACGATTCGCTAAGCTTTCCAGCTCGCCAAGCAAACGCATATCAAAGGGCCGCCCAGCGACAGCATCATCCACTGCGCGTCGGTAGGATTGGCAAGTTCTTGCCACGTAATAGCGTGATTTGGTACGACCTTCAATCTTGAGGGAGTCTATGCCAATCTTTGTGAGACGTTCAACGTGCTCAATGGCACGAAGATCCTTACTATTCATGATATAAGTGCCGTGTTCATCTTCCATGATAGGCAATAGCTCACCGGGACGATCTTTTTCTTCAATCAAATAAACTTTATCCGCTTCCGGATGACGCTGCATGCTGCCACAACTGGATAGATTTGATTTTCCCATTTCCGCATTGAAGTCAAAATCTTGTAAGCGAATCACCCCTGCAGCATCCTCCGCAGCATCATGGACTTTGTAGTCCCAGCGACAGCTATTGGTACAAGTGCCTTGATTGGGATCACGGTGATTAAAATAACCTGATAATAAGCAGCGGCCGGAATAGGCAATACACAAAGCGCCATGGACAAACACTTCCAACTCCATGTCTGGGCAAAGTTGACGAATTTCTTCAATTTCATCAATCGAAAGCTCACGTGACAAGATCACACGCGTTAAGCCCAAAGATTTCCAGAATTTGACGGCCGCATAATTCACCGTATTAGCTTGAACAGATAGATGCACATCCACTTCAGGCCACTTTTCACGGACCATCATAATCAAACCAGGATCGGCCATAATTAATGCATCTGGCTTCATCGCAATCACTGGCGCCATGTCTGCCAAGTAGGTTTTAATCTTTGCGTTATGAGGCAGAAGATTGCTCGCGACGAAAAATTTCTTACCTCGCGCATGGGCTTCATTGATGCCTACCTCAATGTTGGCCATTGAAAAATCATTATTTCTTGCACGTAAACTGTAGCGTGGCTGACCTGCATAAACCGCATCTGCACCGAAATCAAATGCAGTCCGCATGCGATCTAAGTCGCCAGCGGGTGCGAGGAGTTCTGGAACTCTCATTAAATTTAAACCTTAACTTTATTCACCAATAATTTTGACTAATACCCGCTTCTTACGGCGACCATCAAATTCACCATAAAAGATCTGTTCCCATGGGCCAAAATCTAATCGGCCCCCTGTAATTGCAACCACGACTTCACGGCCCATAATTTGGCGCTTCATGTGGGCATCGGCGTTATCTTCACCGGTATCATTGTGGCGATAGTTGCGAATTGGCTCATGCGGGGCTAAGCGTTCTAACCACTCTTTATAATCGTGATGCAACCCTGATTCATCATCGTTAATGAAAACACTGGCCGTAATGTGCATTGCATTTACTAATACCAAACCTTCGCGCACACCGCTTTCACGCAAGCATTCATTAATTTGGTTGGTAATATTAATCAAGGCTACACGGGTAGGTGGATTAAACCAAAGTTCTTTACGATAACTTTTCATAACTTTCTATCCTAAATATGCATTCATGCTATCTGCATGATTTTTTTACTGTGCAATCTCTTTTACAATAAACCAATGCCCATTTTCAATCTCAAATCTCAACACTTTGTTAACCGTATCACTTATTTTTCCACTAGCGTAATGTTGCACAAAAGTCGCTTCAGCATTTTCAGCATCCGCAACCACGTGCACTTTATCTAGAACTAAAGTAATTCTAGCTGGGTTACCCCCTACGCGTTGTTTACGTTGATTAATCCAAGCTTTCTGACTCATACCTTCTGGCTTAAATTTAGCTGAGTAAAAACTTAGGTAAACATTGGTATTCTTAGTGCGCCAAGCATTGGCCCAAGAATCTAATGTATTAATTACGGATTTTTGATACCCAGGTACCTCATTATTCACTTTGACTGATACGATTTTTTCGGGCTGCTCTTCCATCTGAGCAACTTCCTTAACCCTCTCTTGCAAACCAGCCGCTGAAAGCTCTTTATCAACTTCAATCACTGGGCTCCCAAGTTTTGGTTCAACAATCTTAGTTTCCAAAACCACTGGCACAGAGGCTTCTTGCTTGACTGGCGCCAATGGATCTAAAACCTTTACTGGCTCAGCAGCTTTTGTTTTCGAAATTGATTGAACAGGCTTTGGCTGCTCATCACTCTGCCAAAACTTTAATTTATCAAACCAACTCTTTTCAGAAAGTTGCTTAGATTCAGTTTTTGCAACGTCCGCCAGCTTTTTCAATGCCTCCGGCTTTAAAGTAACTTCTGTTTTGACAGCTGCTGGTTCAGCTTTAACTGCTGAGCTCTCAACCTTCGGCTCGATATTGGTATATTTCAAAGCAGAGCTGTTTTTACAAGCAACATATTTAGTCGTTTCATTCACTTCCAAGGTCACATCATTGGCCGTTAAATTTAGTTTACTAATACCATTTGAATAAACCTTACTAGCGCCACTTTGCGTAAGCAATACTTCACGATCAGGCATTATCAGCCATACAGATGCACCATTATCTAAGGTGCGAACAAAGAATTTTTTATTGCCTTCGCACAGATATGGCGTTGAATTGACTGGCTGATAAACGCGCGACGTCTCTACGTTACTTTCAAACGGCCACAGCTTAACATTTTCCAAGTCTTTCATCGTGCTGCAAGCTGCCAATGCACCGATAAATAAGAAAAGCACCGCAAGTAGCAAAATATTAATGACCTGTTTCATTTAAACCTCTCAGACTTTATAAAAGTCAGTGTAATTTTCATATGCAATTATATCGAAAAGCATGGTGAATGGACTCTTTCGGAACCTCTACTGCTCATTAGGGTATCCAATCAAACCTAAAAATATTCGCATTATCTCAAACGCAAACCACGAAGTTAAGCGCTTTCTTAAACTTCTATGCTGCCAAGCCTCATGTGCAATTTTAAATCCCCCATCCTCTATAGTCTTCAAGATGTCAGCTCTGAGTTCATGCGAGAATTTTTTATCCAAAACAATAACGTTAGCTTCTCTGGCTAGTAACAAGCTAAATGGTTCAATATTAGAAGAGCCCACGGTCGCCCACTCTCCATCAATGACTGCCACTTTACTGTGCATAAAACTTTTTCTGTACTCAAAAATCTCAATCCCATTTTGCAAAAAGAGGCTGTAGAAGGCGTGCGTTGCAAACATCGCAAAATACTCCACGCGACCCTGTAATAGCAATTGAATCCGGACGCCCCGCAGTGATGCTTCTATCAACGCTTTACGAAAAGCTCTACCAGGTAAAAAATAGGCATTTGCAATAATAATTTCTTTTTTTGCATTGGTAATGGCTTCTAAATAAGCCTCCTCAATATCTCGACGATGCATGATATTGTCGCGCAACACTAAAGCTGCCTGAATACCATCATGGACCAAAGAAGGCTTCTCATGCTGCTTCATTCGACCCTTGGATACCGGGCGCATTTGGGACCACGCAATACGACGCCAAAATTTAGCGACACTATCATGGAGCATCGTAAGCAAAGCGCCTTCTAATCGCACCGCATAATCTACACGCGGGGTCGCGCCTGTCGGCACATCATAATCATCAATGATATTGATGCCACCAACAAAACCAATCTTTTGGTCAATCACTACGACTTTACGATGCAGGCGGCGAAGACGATTCCGCTTGAGAGTCCAAGGTGAGATTCTGGCCCGATAAAACATGACCTGCACCCCACCCAAAGCAAAACTTTTAAGATAGGTACTGGGCAAATCCTTACTGCCAAAACCATCTAACAATACATAAACGGAAATACCACGTTGCGCGGCGCGAATCAGCGATTGGCCTATTCTCAAACCCACATCATCCGCTTGGTAGATATAGGTCTGCAGATAAATCTCATGCTTGGCCTCATCAATATCGGCTTCTAAGGCAGGGAAATACTCTTTACCGCTGCGAAGCAATTTGATTTGATTGCCAGGAAAAAATTGCGTCATTTTTTGATGAGCGTCGCACTAAGAACTGCGTGATCAGACATTTTAATCAAACGAGGACCCGAGTTCACCTCGGCATGCTGCACATCAAAACCACGTATATAGACCCGGTCTAAACGCAACATCGGCAAAATCGAAGGGAAGCTTCTAGCATGCCGCCCCGTGTGTCGCTCAAACACTTCATGCAAACCCAATCTTCCAGCGAACACACTTCCAGCACGCGTCGTCCAATCATTAAAATCTCCCGCAATCATCAATGGCTCGTCCATGGGGACATGCGCATCAATATAATCGGAAACTATTTTTAATTGAGCATGGCGCCAACGAGCAAATAAACCAAGATGCAGGCAAATCGCGTGCAAGGGTTTTTCCCACTCTGGAATTTGGATGGTGCAATGCAACATCCCACGATCTTCACTCAGATGGGCAGAAATATCCGCATTGTTTTCCGAGAGAATCGGGAACTTTGAGAGAATGGCATTGCCATGATGACCGGCAGGATAGACCGAGTTTTTACCATAAGAAAAATTCGGCCAAATCGCGTCGGCTAAAAAAGAAGCCTGACCCTGGGCAGGCCAATCTGAGAAGCGCTTGCTATGCGGAGCATGTTCATCTCTAACCTCTTGAAGAAAAACAATATCTGGGCGCAGGGTCCTTAATAATTCACGCTGTTCATGCAAAGAAAACCGGGCATTAAAATGCGTGAGGCCCTTGTGTATATTGAAGGTAGCAATGCGAAGCGTGTGGTGCATTCCTTGCCCTTTTAAATAGATCGCAGGCGGATTATGAAGCTGCCAACATACGGTCTAAAGTTAACTTTGCTAACTTAGCTTCGTTTAATGGCACTTTAATCTGATTCACTACATTGCCTTCAACCAGATTCTCTAACGTCCATGCAAGATGTTGTGGATCAATACGTGCCATGGTGGAGCACTCACATACCACATGGGACATGAATTGAACGGTTTTGCCTTCTGGCTTCATTTGTTCTGCTAAACGGTTCACCAAGTTGAGCTCAGTGCCCACTAACCACTTCGAACCTTCTGGCGCTTCACTGACTGTTTTTAATATGTATTCTGTCGAGCCTACATAATCAGAATTCAAGCAGACTTCGAAGGGGGATTCGGGATGAGAAATCACCAATCCATCAGGATGCTCAGCACGGAATTTGGTAATATTTTGTTCACGGAACATTTGGTGCACTGCACAGTGTCCCTTCCACAACAAAATTTTAGCGTTCTTGATTTGTTCTTCAGTGAGCCCCCCCATTGGCTGATCTGGATCCCAAACAGGCATTTGATCGAGCGGGATCTCCATCTTGTATCCACTCCAACGACCTAAGTTTTGATCAGGGAAAAACAACACTTTTTCACGTTGCTTAAAGGCCCATTCTAAAATTTTAGGCGCATTTGTTGAAGTGCAAACAATCCCGCCATGCTCACCACAAAAGGCTTTAAGATCGGCAGCGGAATTAATGTAGGTCACAGGCGTGATCTTCTCATCAAAATCTAGAACCTTAGATAGCTCACGACGTGAACGTTCGACTTTAGCGAGATTCGCCATATCTGCCATAGAACAACCTGCAGAGAGGTCAGGTAGGATTGAAATTTGCTCAGGACGGGACAGAATATCAGCCACTTCCGCCATAAAATGTACGCCTAAAAATACGATGTACTGGGCATCAGTTTCGGCAGCAAAACGAGAGAGCTTAAGCGAATCCCCAGTAAAGTCAGCATGACGATAGACCCCCTCTTGCTGATAATGATGACCAAGGATGACTAATTTTTTACCGAGCTTGGCTCTGGCAGCCACAATACGTGCTTGCAAATCCTCATCGTTACTTGCTTGATATCGTTCAAATTTAATCGGGGAGATCTGCATAAAAAATCCGTTAAAGTGTTAGTTGGTGACGCTCACCGAGTAGGCGAAGCGCTTCCACATTTGTCCATGAGAATACACGCTTGGCGGCTTCTCGCCAATCCACCCACTCATATGCCACATGCTCGTCTGGAGATAATGTCACCGCTAAAGTAGATGGCAATTCTAAACCAAAGACATGCTCTACGTTTTGCGTGACGCCAGGCGCATATCGATAACGCCAGTGCTCGTAGATTTCATAGGTTTGTGAGAAATGCCAGTCAGTCAAAGCAAATTGATGGGCATCTAAACCCGTCTCTTCCATCACTTCGCGAATTGCGGTATCTCGCAATGTTGCATCTTTCACTTCGATGCTTCCAGTGACTGATTGCCAGAACCCAGCTTTATCCACACGCTCGATCAACAACACCTTTAAATCAACGGTGTATATCAGCACTAAAACAGAGAAAGGGGTTTTGAAATTTGTTGACGTCAT
>CAIVUE010000013.1 GCA_903909015.1 uncultured Methylophilaceae bacterium | reverse complement strand
TGCAGGCAAAATTAGCGAAATGACAGGCATTGCCCCTTCTTCTTTATCATTTCATTTAAAGGAGCTCTATCATGCTGATTTGGTGAGGTCTCGTAGCGAAAGTCGGTTTGTGATCTATTCAGCAAATTTTAAGATTATGAATCAGGTGATTAAATACTTAACGGATAATTGTTGCGGTGGTAACCCCTGTTTACCAACACAAGTAACAAACAAAATAGAGGAGAAAACTATATGAATCATAGACTTTTTAATGTACTAATTTTATGTACTGGCAACTCAGCTAGAAGCATTATGGCCGAAGCCTTATTTAATACCCCTACCATTGGTAATGGTCGGTTTAAAGCTTATAGTGCTGGGAGCTTTCCTAATGGGAGAGTCAATCCTTTTGCCATTGAATTGATTGAGACTATCGGTTATCCACTTGATAATCTAAGAAGTAAGAGCTGGGATGAGTATTCCAAAGTGGATTCACCAGTGATGGATTTTGTGATTACCGTTTGTGATAATGCAGCCCATGAGGTTTGTCCCATCTGGCCAGGCAGTCCGTTGACTGCCCATTGGGGATTTGAAGATCCAGCATCGGTAGAAGGTTCAGATGAGGAAAAAAGAGATGCCTTCAAAAAAGTATTTCACCAGATACGTTCACGCGTCAGTGCTTTTGCTCAACTGCCTTTAGAGAGTCTTGATCACTTGTCGATAAAACATGAGATGGATAAGATAGGTCAGGCGCATTAACCATGAGTATATTTGAGCGTTATTTATCGATTTGGGTGGCCATTTGTATCGTTGTTGGGATTGTACTAGGTCAGTTAATTCCGAGTGTTTTCCAAGTGATTTCCCAAATTCAATTTGCCCAAGTAAATTTGCCTATTGGACTCCTGATTTGGGTGATGATTATCCCCATGCTCATGAAAGTCGACTTCTCCACAATTAATAAGGTCAAGCAGTATTGGAGAGGGATTGGCGTCACCCTTTTCATTAACTGGGCAGTTAAACCATTTTCTATGGCATTTTTTGCATGGTTATTTATTCGAGGGATTTTTGCTTCATATTTACCAGCTGAAAATATTGAGAGTTATATTGCTGGTTTGATACTTCTGGCAGCAGCGCCATGTACAGCGATGGTATTTGTTTGGAGCCGATTGACCCAAGGAGATCCCCTATTTACCTTATCTCAAGTCGCCCTAAATGACACAATTATGATTGTGGCATTTGCACCTATAGTTGGTTTATTGCTTGGTATTTCAGCCATTTCTGTTCCTTGGATGACACTGATTACTTCTGTTATTCTATATATCTTGATACCGGTTCTTTTGGCCCAATTCTTTAGAGTTTTATTGCTAAGCCGAGGTCAGAAGCACTTTGATTTTTTGATGAGTAAAATTGGCCCATGGTCAATTTCTGCGTTATTGATGACGCTTGTTATGCTGTTTGCTTTCCAAGGTCAGGCCATCTTAGATGAGCCACGCATTATTGCGATATTAGCCATCCCCATCTTAATACAGGTAATTTTTAACTCTGGGTTTGCGTATTGGCTTAACCGTCTGTTGGGGGAGCGGCATTGTGTTGCGGGGCCATCAGCTTTAATTGGCGCTAGCAATTTCTTTGAGTTGGCTGTGGCAACAGCAATTGGCTTATTTGGATTGCATTCTGGTGCGGCATTAGCAACGGTAGTAGGTGTACTCATTGAAGTGCCCTTGATGTTATGTGTTGTTGGTATCGTTAATCGAAGCAAGGCTTGGTACGAGCGTGGTTAATTCCACGCTCTTCATTAAACTAATCTCAATTTCAGTCGCTGTTTTATTTAAACAGTCTATTTTCTAACTCTTTTTTACCGGTAAGTGTTTTACAGTGTCAAATCTGTCAAAAAGGCTTCATATTCCTCTACTAAAATTGTAATGATTAGTTTTGTTCAATTATCGGATATTTCCATGAAGCGCACATTGTCTCTAGTTTTTGTCATATTAATAGCAGTCTGTTTGAATTCTTTGATTGTTTGTGCTGAAACCTTAAATTCGCAATCCTGGTTAAAATCGACTTCAGAGGGGTGGAAGATCATGCCCTTGCTTAATGTGGGTGATGCGGTAGGCAAAAAAAATTACAGAATGGTGGGAATTCCTGATGGGTTGGGTGCCCTTGATAATGGTGATGGGACTTTATCGATTTATATGAATCATGAAATCGGCAAGGATCAAGGTAAAAGTCGTCGTCATTTTGGGCGAGGGGGATTCGTATCTCATTGGACATTAGATATCGCTACTTTGAAAATTACCGCGGGCGAGGACTTAATTCAGCAAGTCAAAATTTGGTCGCCCGAAATGCAACAATATATGACGTCCCCTGCGTATAGTTTTAATCGTTTATGTTCTGCAGATTTACCACCTTTAAGTGCACTCTACGACGTGGCATCTGGTAAGGGGTTTAATGGCCGTTTGTTTATGAATGGCGAAGAAGATCGAAGTGGTGGTCGTGCTTTTGCACATGTAGTTTCAGGGGAACAAAAAGGCATCAGCTATGAACTACCCTACCTAGGTAAATTCGCCTGGGAAAATGCGGTGGCAAATCCAAGCACTGGGATAAAAACGGTTGTGATGGGCATGGATGATAGTCCAGGCGGCCAGGTCTATATGTATGTTGGTGAAAAGCGTGCGATGGGGAATCCGGCTGAACAAGCAGGCTTTATGGGCGGTAATTTATATGCCGTTAAAGTTGATGGTAAAAACTTTAGCATGGTTAATTTAAGTGACGTATCTGCAATGAGTGGGGATGAGCTAGAGCAAGCAGGCCGTCGACTTGGGGTGGCCAATTTCATGCGTCCTGAAGACGGGGCTTGGGATGTGAATCATCCAAACATTTTTTACTTTGCAACAACCGATAAGATTGATGGCACAAGTCAATTATTTCAATTAACTTTTGAGGATATTAGCCAACCAGAAAAGGGTGGCTTGATTAAAACGGTGCTTAATGCCCGCGATATTGGTGCCCAGATGTTTGACAATATTACTGTGGCGGGTGATGGGAAAATTCTTGTTGAAGAAGATCCCGGTGATCATCCTCACATGGCGGCTATTTGGCAGTTTGATCCACAAACTGGCAAGGCTGAAAAAATCTTAAGCGTCACGCCAGAAGCCTTTTTAAATAAAAACAGTCCTGAATTCTTGACCCAAGATGAAGAAAACTCTGGAATTATTGAGGTGACGGATTTATTGAAAAATGCTCCTTGGTTTGAAAAGAACAATCGTTACTTCCTAGGCTCACTTCAAGTGCATGCCAAGTCCAGTGATCCTGAGTTGGTAGAGGGCGGACAGCTCTACCTTATTTCAGGTCCTGATACTGCATTAAAGTAACGATATCCTCACAAGCACTTATGTCATGAGAATGAAACAAAACCACGATAGAATTCAATATAAATTTACTTAAGATTTTGTATGTTTCTAAAAACACCACAGATTGCTTTTCTGATCTGCTGCCTGATTCAATCCTGTGCCTCATTCGCTGAAGAAGCTGCTGAATATGAAGATTCAACTTTTCGGTTTCAGAGCTCCTACATCTGGCAAAGAAAAGCTGCTTTTGACGCGCCTTATGCAGATGGCCGGAACAG
>CAIVUE010000012.1 GCA_903909015.1 uncultured Methylophilaceae bacterium | reverse complement strand
GGTTTACGGGACCTTAGCTCCTAAGGATCCTCCATTCACGGAAAATACTCCGTACGCACCTAATAGCCCTTACTCTGCCTCCAAGGCCGCCTCAGATCATCTAGTGCGGGCCTACCACCACACCTACGGCTTGCCAGTGCTCACCACCAACTGCTCGAACAACTACGGCCCCTATCATTTCCCTGAGAAGTTGATCCCGCTGTGTTTGCACAACGCCTTAAGTGGCAAACCCTTACCCATCTATGGTGATGGCATGCAGGTGCGTGATTGGCTCTATGTCAAAGATCATTGCAGCGCTATTCGCCGCGTATTGGCAGATGGAAGGATAGGTGAGACCTACAACGTGGGCGGCTGGAACGAAAAACCTAATCTGGAGGTGATTAACACCCTGTGCGAGATCTTAGGGGAGTTGGCACCTCGCCCCGATGGCCAGAGCTATAAGTCACAGATTACCTTTGTACAAGATAGGGCAGGGCACGATCGACGTTATGCGATCGATGCGAGCAAGATTGAACGGGAGTTGGGATGGAAGCCCGCCGAAACATTTGAGACAGGCATCCGCAAGACGGTAGAATGGTACTTGGGTCATCAAGCATGGGTGGCCAATATTGTGAGCGGTGAATACCTCGCTTGGGTGGAGAAACAGTATCAATGAAAAAAATTCTAGTTACAGGTAATAAGGGCCAGGTCGGTTTTGAGCTGATGAAGACGCTTGCGCCATTGGGCAAGGTGATCGGGGTCGATATCAAGGAGTGCGACCTCGCGCAGTCGGCCATGATCGACGCGCTGCTTGATCGTGTGAAGCCAGATATCATTGTTAACCCTGCGGCCTACACCGCCGTCGATAAGGCAGAATCAGAGCCTACAGTTGCACATGCGATTAATGCGCAGGCACCTAAGACCCTCGCGCGCCAGGCCTCGCGCCGTAATATTCCGATCATCCACTTCTCGACCGACTATATCTTTGACGGGACTAAGGAAGAGGCTTACGTCGAGGAGGATCCTGCTAACCCCAAATCCGTCTATGGCAAGACCAAGTGGCTCGGAGAAGAGGCGGTCCGAAGCAACGCAGCAAAGCATGTGATTCTGAGGACGAGCTGGGTGTTTGGCGCGCATGGTGTGAACTTCTTAAAAACCATGCTGAAGCTATCCAAAGAGCGCGATAAGATGAGTATCGTCTCCGACCAGATTGGTGCGCCGACCTCGGCTCGGATGCTTGCAGAGGTCACCGCCGAGATTGTGAAACAGCTGCTGCAAGAGTTTTCTTATCGTAAGTATGGGACGTATCATCTGGTCGCCGATGGCGAGACGAGCTGGTACGGCTACGCCAAGTATGTGGTTGAGCAGGCCAACGCCCTCGGGATGGAAACTAAGTTAACGCCAGCAAACATCAAGGCCATTAAGACTAAGGACTTCCCGCTTTCCGCAGCGCGACCTGCTAACTCGAGGCTTGATACCACTAAGGTCAAGGAAACGTTTGGCATCAGTTTGCCTACCTGGCAGTCTGAGGTGGATCTTGTCTTGAACGAATTGATCAAGAGTTAAGATGGCGCAGTACTCAAAACAACGTAAGGGTATTATTTTAGCCGGGGGTTCTGGCACCAGGCTCTATCCAGCCACGCTGGCAGTTTCTAAGCAGCTACTCCCTGTGTTTGATAAGCCTATGATCTACTACCCCCTCAGTACATTGATGCTCGCTGGGATCCGCGATATTTTAGTCATCTCCACGCCGCAAGATACGCCGCGTTTTGAGCAACTGCTTGGAGATGGCCATCAGTGGGGGCTCAATATCTCCTATGCGGTCCAAGCGCAGCCCGAAGGATTGGCTCAGGCCTTCACCATCGGCGAGTCTTTTATTGGTAATGACCTATCGGCATTAGTCCTGGGGGACAATATTTTTTATGGTCACGATTTCCATACATTGCTAGGTAATGCAATGGCCAAGGAGGCAGGCGCCTCTGTGTTTGCTTATCACGTCCAAGATCCTGAGCGCTATGGGGTGGTTGAATTTGACCAAAATAATAAGGCGATCAGCATCGAAGAAAAGCCGCCTCAACCAAAGTCTAATTATGCGGTGACAGGCCTTTATTTTTATGACAACCAGGTGGTGGAGATTGCCAAAAATCTTAAGCCTTCAAGTCGCGGTGAGCTCGAGATTACGGACGTTAATCGCGTCTATTTAGAGCAAGGCAACTTGGAGGTCGAGATCATGGGGGCGCGGTTATGCCTGGCTTGATACCGGCACCCATGAGTCCTTGCTGGAGGCGGGCCAGTTTATTGCCACCATCGAAAACAGACAGGGCTTAAAAGTGGCTTGTCCAGAAGAGATTGCCTACCGAAAAGGGTGGATTAATGCAGAGAAGTTAGAAGCTCTGGCCGCGCCTTTGGCTAAGAACGGTTACGGCCGCTACCTGCAAAATATTTTAAAAGAAACCGTATTCTAATGAAGGTGACCTCGCTTGCCATCCCTGATGTCTATTTGATCGAACCCCAAGTCTTTGGGGATGAGCGGGGCTTCTTCTTTGAGAGCTTCAATCATGCCAAGTTTGAATCAGCAATTGGTCGCCAGGTTACCTTTGTTCAGGATAACCATTCAAAATCTGTGAAGGGTGTCCTAAGGGGGCTGCATCTGCAGACCCCGCAACCGCAGGGCAAGCTTGTGCGCGTGGTGCAGGGCGAAGTGTTTGATGTGGCGGTCGATGTCCGTCAGGATTCACCAACTTTTGGTCATTGGGTGGGGGAGTGCTTATCAGCCACCAATAAAAAGCAACTTTGGGTCCCTGAAGGGCTCGCTCATGGCTTCTTAGTACTGTCTGAGACGGCTGAGTTTTTGTATAAGACTACTGATTATTATGCGCCGCAGTATGATCATTGCATCGTCTGGGACGATCCTGCTCTGGCTATTGATTGGCCATTAGAAGGTCTGCCGATATTATCCGTCAAGGACGCAAAAGGGCGCTTATTGCAAGATCTTGTAGGCGAGTTAAATGCAAATGACTAGTGCTATGCATTCGGTGACCCCAGTCGTTTTATGTGGGGGCTCTGGCACCAGGCTCTGGCCACTCTCAAGGACAGGCTTCCCTAAGCAGTTCTTGGTGCTCTCTGGCAAGACGAGCCTCTTCCAGCAGGCGTTGAGCCGGGTTAATGGGTTGGGATCGCCTGACATTGTGATCAATGAGACTTTGATTGTGACCAACGAAGAGCATCGCTTCTTGGTGCTTGATCAATTACGTGAGCTGCCTGATGTGAAGGCGCGTTTGTTATTGGAGCCTGCCGGTCGTAACACAGCGCCTGCACTTACTTTAGCGGCCCTGCAAGCTATTCGAAATGGGGATGACCCGATTCTGGTGGTGACGCCTGCAGATCAAACCGTTCAGGACCTCCAAGCCTTTACCTTGGCCCTGCAAAATAGCATCCATGCAGCTACCTCTGGGGCAATTGTGATTTTAGGGATTGCGCCCAATCGACCTGAGACCGGGTTTGGCTATATTAAGCGTGAGGGGGCGGCGGGGGCGTATCGGGAATTTAATGTCTCCAATTTCGCTGAGAAACCAGATCTGGAAACAGCAAAAGCCTACCTGGCATCGAATGATTACAGTTGGAATGGCGGCATGTTTGTGGTGAGGGCGAGTCGTTGGCTCGAGGCACTAAAGCACTTTAGCCCAGCGATATTAAATGCGACGCAAGCCGCATTTAATGCTAGCGCCCAAGACAACGCATTTATCAGGCCAGATACGAACAAGTTCTTGGCGATCCCAAGCGAGTCGGTGGATTATGCTGTCATTGAGAAGTGTCCTGGTTCGGCTTTCCCGATCAAGATGGTGAGCCTCGATGCGGGTTGGAATGACCTTGGCGCATGGGATGCCGTTTGGCAGGTTGGGGATCGGGATGCGCATGGAAACGTTACTGTTGGCGACACCCTACTTGAAAAAACCAAAGACTCCTTGGTCTATGCGAACCATCGACTGGTGGGGACGGTTGGCGTGAGCGATCTAATCATCATTGAGACGGCGGACGCGGTCTTGGTCGCCGATCGTAGCCAGAGTCAGCATGTGAAGGCGATCGTGAGTCAACTAGAAGAAAGCGCAAGAGACGAACGTGTGCTGCATCGCAAGGTGGCACGCCCTTGGGGATGGTACGACACGATTGATACAGGCGAGCGTTTTAAGGTAAAACGTATACAAGTCAACCCGGGTGCAAGTTTAAGCCTACAAAGGCACGCTAAGCGCGCTGAACACTGGGTGGTGGTAAAGGGGGTTGCAGAGGTGATCTGCGGAGACAAGGTCATCACCCTGCACGAGAACGAATCCACCTATATTCCCCTCGGTGAAACGCATCGACTTAGCAATCCGGGCAAGGCGCCGCTTGAAATCATTGAGGTGCAATCAGGGGGGTATCTTGGCGAGGATGACATCGAGCGCCTTGAGGACAGTTATGGACGTAAGCGAGACATGAATGAGTAATTTACAGCCTAAAATCTATGTGGCAGGCCACCGTGGGATGGTGGGGTCCGCCATTGTTCGTGCGCTGGAGGCTGAAGGACAGACCAATGTTGTCGTGAGAACCCATGCCGAGCTTGATCTAACAAATCAAGGCGCAGTGCAAGCCTTCATCGCACAAGAAAAGCCAGATCAGATTTATTTGGCCGCGGCCAAGGTGGGCGGGATACACGCCAACAATACCTACCCAGCAGAGTTCATTTACCAGAACCTGATGATGGAGGCCAATATCATCCATGCCGCGTGGCAGGTCGGCGTTCAGAAGTTACTCTTTTTAGGATCAAGCTGTATCTATCCAAAGCTTGCCCCCCAGCCCATGCGTGAGGATGCGCTCCTCACGGGGACGCTCGAGGCCACTAACGAGCCCTACGCGATCGCTAAAATCGCGGGGATCAAGCTCTGCGAGAGCTACAACCGTCAGTACGGCATGGATTACCGTAGCGTGATGCCAACTAACCTTTACGGGGTCGGAGATAATTACCACCCAGAAAACTCACACGTGATTCCCGCGCTCATTCGCAGGTTTCATGAGGCTAAAGAATCGGGCGCGCCGACGGTGATGATTTGGGGGACGGGGACGCCAAGGCGTGAATTCTTGTACGTGGATGACATGGCGGCGGCCAGTATTTACGTCATGAACTTAGATAAATCAGTCTATGATGCGCACAGTGAGCCCATGCAAAGTCATATTAATGTGGGGTACGGCGAGGATGTGACGATCCGTGAGCTAGCTGAGACTGTTGGTCGATCCGTTGGTTACGAAGGTGAGATTGTGTTTGACACGACAAAGCCGGATGGCACCCCAAGGAAGTGGATGGACAGCCAACGTTTGAATGCCTTGGGTTGGAAGCCGAAGGTGGATTTAAGTCAAGGCCTCGAAATGGCATATCAAGATTTTATTGCGCACACGAGTGTGCTCAGAATGGAATAGAAGGAAAGTAAAGATGACAAAGAAAGTGGCGTTGATCACCGGGATTACTGGGCAAGACGGTTCTTACCTGGCAGAGTTTTTATTGG
>CAIVUE010000011.1 GCA_903909015.1 uncultured Methylophilaceae bacterium | reverse complement strand
TTGTTCAGAGAATTGCATAGTTATCGCCCAAATTGCTGCAAGAAGCGCAAATCGTTATTAAAGAAATGACGTAAATCATTCACGCCGTAGCGGAGCATCGTCAATCGCTCAACGCCAAGACCGAAGGCAAAGCCACGATATTTTTCAGCATCAATGCCTACGTGCTTAAAGACTTCAGGGTGCACCATGCCGCAGCCACCAATTTCTAACCAGCCGCCGTTCCAGCTCATATCCATTTCTGCTGAAGGTTCAGTAAATGGGAAAAATGATGGACGAAAGCGCACCTGCAAATCATCGCGCTCAAAAAAACGCTGAAGGAAGTCTTGCACGACGCCTTTTAAGTTGGCAAAGCTAATATTTTCATCCACCCACAAGCCTTCAACTTGGTGGAACATTGGGGAATGCGTCGCATCAGAGTCGACTCGGTATACACGACCCGGCGCAATAATCTTAAGCGGCATTTGAGCTTGATGCTTAATCGCATCTTGCATGTAATGCACCTGCACAGGCGAGGTATGAGTGCGAAGCACATGGTCCATGCCACCATCAGCAGTATCAACATAGAAGGTGTCATGCATCGCACGCGCAGGGTGATTCTCTGGAATGTTCAGTGCTGTGAAATTATAAAAGTCCGATTCAATTTCAGGACCCTCGGCGACATCAAAACCGATCGAATGAAAAAGCGTTTCAATACGCGCAAGTGTTAATGAAACAGGATGCAATCCACCCTTGCCTTGGCCACGTGCTGGCATGGTTACATCAAGGGATTCACTGGCGAGCTGTAGGTTTTGCTCAGCCAATAATATTGCATCACGGCGGGCTTTTAATGCCGCCTCAACAGCTTGCTTAACCACATTAATGGCAGCGCCAGCAGCTGGACGTTCTTCGTTACTGAGTTTACCTAGGCCCTTCAAGGCTTCAGTGAGTGAGCCCGCTTTACCCAAGTACTTGGCTTTAGCCTGCTCCAAATCGTTGATGTTAGCGCAGACGCTAAAATCACGTTCCGCTTCCGGGATCAGCGACGCTAAGGATGTTTGTGCATTTTGCATATTGTTAGACCGATAGTTTAAGTTATCAAAGTCATCTTTTTTGCCATGTAGTATGGCAGCGATTAAATAAAAAAAGGAGGCCAGAAGCCTCCTTTTTTTGATTACCCTAACTAGGCAGCTGAGAGGCCAGCTTTTGCTAATTCAACGAATTTTGCAAAAGCAGGTTTATCAAACACCGCTAAGTCAGCTAATACTTTACGATCCACTTCAATCGCGGCTTTCTTCAAACCATTCATGAAACGGCTGTATGTCAAACCACATTCACGTGAACCAGCATTAATACGTGCGATCCACAATGTACGGAATTGACGTTTCTTTTGACGACGGTCACGGTATGCATATTGACCAGCCTTCATTACCGCTTGCTTAGCAACACGGTATACATTTTTACGACGACCGCGGTAACCCTTGGCAGCGTTTAAAACTTTTTTGTGACGAGCGCGAGCGATGACACCACGTTTGACTCTAGGCATAATCTATCTCCTTATTGTGTTGGCATCATAGCGCGGACGCGCTTGACATCAGTTGGGGAAACGATCGCCGTGCCGCGGAGCTTACGCTTTTGCTTGGTGGTCTTCTTAGTCAGGATATGACGAAGGTGCGAGTGAGTACGCTTTACCTTGCCATTACCTAAGAACTTAAAGCGCTTTTTAGCGCCGCTCTTGGTCTTCATTTTTGGCATTTTTTTCTCCTAAAGGAACATTTAAAAAGAGCGTTCGGGCATGCCTTTGGCCACGACGCTACAGCTTGGTACTACTTCTTTAAAACACACTTTTCAGTGCATTTGTATTCTTTAATTACTTCACCTTCTTGTGTGGCGACAACACCATCACCATTTGGCGGCCTTCCATCTTAGGGAACTGCTCAACCACTGCATATTCTTTTAAGTCAGCCTCAACGCGTTTTAGCAATGCTAGACCCAGTTCTTGGTGCGTGATCTCACGCCCCCTAAAACGTAAAGTGATCTTTGCTTTATCACCGTCTTGAATAAACTTAATAATGTTCCGCACCTTGATGTTGTAATCCCCATCATCAGTACCTGGGCGAAACTTAATTTCTTTAACCTGAACTTGCTTCTGCTTAAGACGGGCTTCGTGCTGACGTTTACTTTCGGCGTACTTAAACTTACCGTAATCCATCAAACGACATACAGGCGGGGATGCTTGTGGTGCAATTTCAACCAAATCGATATCGATCTCTTCAGCTTTAGCTAAGGCCTCACTTAGACTTACAATCCCAAGGGGCTCCCCATCCACACCTACCAAACGAATCTGTGGTGTTGTTATATCACCATTGATTCTTACTTCTTTGTCTTGAGCTATCGCAAATTCTCCAAAATTTACACTCTTTATTGAGTGTTTATTATAAAAAGCTAAGCCGCGCTACCTTTAGCTTCAACCTCGCTTTGCAAACGTTCAATAAACGCTTGCAAGGGCATAGAACCTAGGTCTTCACCTTTTCTGGTACGCACGGCCACTTGTCCGCTTTGCATTTCTCGCTCACCTGCTACTAGCAAATAAGGGAGCTTTTGCAAGCTATGTTCCCGTATTTTATAGGTAATCTTCTCATTTCTCAAGTCCGATGCAACTCTAAAGCCATTTTTCTTGAGTTCAGCGACCACTTCTGACACATATTCAGCCTGCGCATCAGAAATATTAAGCACCATCGCCTGAACAGGCGCCAACCAAACCGGCATCGCGCCCGCATAGTTTTCGATCAAGATTCCAATAAAACGCTCCATAGAGCCAACAATCGCGCGGTGCAACATGACCGGGTGCTTGCGTGAGTTATCTTCCGCCACATATTCGGCACCTAATCGAACTGGCAAGTTAAAGTCGAGCTGTATCGTGCCAACCTGCCATAAACGCCCTAGGCTGTCTTTTAAGGTAAATTCAATTTTAGGGCCATAGAATGCGCCCTCACCCGGCTGAAAATCAAAGGCTAGCTTATTTTGCGTTAATGCAGCAGCCAAAGCCTGCTCAGCCTGATCCCAGGTCTCATCAGAGCCCACCCGTTTTTCAGGCCGTGTTGAAAGTTTGACTAACACATCCGTAAACCCAAAGTCCCCGTATACCTGATAAAGCATTTGAATGAAGGTCGCGACCTCTTCTTCGATTTGGCTTTCCATACAGAAGATATGCGCATCGTCTTGGGTAAAGCCACGTACTCGCATCAAACCATGCAAGGATCCTGACGGTTCATTACGATGGCATGAACCAAACTCAGCTAAACGCAGCGGTAAGTCACGGTAGCTATGCAGTCCGCTATTAAAAATCTGGACATGACCAGGACAATTCATCGGCTTCACCGCATAGTCACGACTCTCAGAAGCGGTCGTGAACATATTGTCACGGTAGTTCTCCCAGTGACCGGACTTTTCCCAAAGGGTCTTATCCATAATGGTCGGGGTGCGCACCTCTTGGTAACCATAATCCACAAACTTAGCACGCATGTATTGCTCAATCTCTTGCCAGAGCGACCAACCACGAGGGTGCCAGAACACCATGCCAGGACCATCCTCTTGCATATGGAAGTAATCTAACTGCTTACCCAGCTTCCGATGGTCGCGCTTTTCAGCCTCTTCCAATTGAAAAAGATGGGCCTCTAAGTCTTCTTTCTTGGCCCATGCAGTGCCATAAACACGTTGCAACATCTCATTATTGGAATCGCCTCGCCAATAGGCACCAGCCAATTTCATTAACTTAAAGGCTTTTAACTTACCTGTTGAAGGGACATGCGGACCACGACAAAGGTCAGTAAAGCTTCCTTCTGTGTATAGCGACACGTCCTGATCGGCTGGAATCGATGAAATAATTTCCGCCTTATAGAGCTCATTGATTGACTTGAAATAACTCACAGCCTCATCTCGTGGCAAGACCTTTCGCGTCACCGGCTCGTCTTTTTTAGCCAGCTCAGTCATCTTATTTTCGATAGCGGTTAAGTCTTCTGGCGTGAAGGCGCGCTTGTAGGAGAAGTCATAATAAAAACCATTTTCAATCACAGGGCCAATGGTCACCTGCGCATCAGGAAATAGCGTCTTAACAGCGTATGCAAGCAAATGTGCTGTTGAATGACGAATCACTTCCAAGCCATCAGCATCCCGATCGGTAATGATCGCCAAAGCGGCATCCTGCTCAATCAAGAACGAAGTATCAACCAAGACGCCATCAACCTTACCTGCTAAAGCAGCACGTGCAAGTCCTGCGCCTATGCTTGCAGCGACTTCTGCAACAGTGACAGGATGATCAAAGGGACGTTCTGAGCCATCAGGTAATGTAATTATTGGCATAAATTAACCGCTTAAAAAATAAAAAAAGCCGTATAACGGCTTAAAAATTAACTGCGCACATTGTGTCATAGACGCCTTAAAACGACAAGTTATAAGGCGTATGACAGTATCCCGTGATGTCTACTTTTTGTGTTTTGAAGGTGCACCTGTGCCAGTATCAATTTGATGCCCATTAAAAACACCACCGAGCAAGGCAAACAGGCCATCAAGCACATCTCAAAACTTAAAAATGGCAAAACAGATTATGACGTTGTGATTGTAGGTGCCGGTCCAGCCGGCATCGCTGCCACCTTGGGGGCCAAGGAAAATAATTTACGTTACATCACCATCGAACAGGAAGACTCGCTTGGCGGCGCTGTCTATCAATATCCAAGAAATAAACTCACCATGACGAGCCCTATCAATCTTCCTATTGTTGGCGAGATTAAGATGTTTAATATCCGCAAAGAAGAACTGTTAAGAAAATGGCAACGCGTAGTGGAAGATACCAACATTACGATTCAATTTAACGAACGCATGGAACAAATCACCAAGACTCAACATGGCTTTCTAGTGACGACTTCAAAGGGAAGTTATGAAACCACTTGTGTATTACTAGCCATTGGCCGTCGAGGCACGCCAAGAAAACTCGATGTACCTGGCGAATCACAACCAAAAGTAGTCTACCGTTTAATTGATGTGGAACAGTATGTAGGTGAACACGTCCTCGTCGTTGGCGGCGGTGACAGCGCGCTTGAAGCAGCTGTTTCATTATCAGAAGCTTCGTGCGCCTCGGTAACACTTTCATACCGAAGCGGCGCCTTTAGTCGTGTTAAACAAACGAATTTAGACGCACTTCAGGCCGCCCATGCCGCGGGTAAAATTAAAGTATTGCTGAACTCAACTGTAGAATGGATTAAATGGGACAAGGTCTCAATAAAGCTCGAAGATAAGCCAGTGATCATTAAGAATGACGCAGTGATCGTATGTGCTGGCGGTGTCCTCCCTACTCCATTTCTCAAAGAAATCGGCGTCATGGTTGAAACACATTACGGCACTGCGATTAACGAATAAGTAACTAGAAAGCGCTGCTGGGAAATGTAAAAAGAAACGTGGTAGGCAGTAGCAGATTCGAACTGCTGACCTCTTGGATGTCGACCAAGCGCTCTAACCAACTGAGCTAACCGCCTAGATGTCTTCTTAAAAAGAGGTGCGAATTCTAGCGCATTGACCTCGATTAAGCAAATGAAGCTTGCTCTTCCATCGCGTTATAATGCAGTTCTAAAAGTTAGCCCTTCACACATGACCCTTTCAAAAAATTCAGAAGAATTGATCACCAGCATTGTTGAGCAGATCGCCGACAAGGGTTACGCAGTGGCCCGCGATTTTCTGAGTCCAGAAGACATTCGGGCATTCAATGTTCATGCACAAGAATTAAAACATCAAGGCTTAATGCATCAAGCCACAACCGGCCAAAATCATCATGTCACCAACCTACGTGGCGACTTCATCTATTGGATAGAGGCGCAAGAGGCCAGTAATGTTGAGCAGCTATATCTTGATCTCATGCACGAGCTTCAAAATTCACTCAATCAAGCCTTTTTTCTTGGACTCTTTGAATTAGAAAGTCATTTCGCCATCTATCCAGCTGGAAGTGGCTATCAAAAACATCTCGATCAATTTATCGGTCAAGAAGATCGTAAAGTTAGCGCGATTTTATACCTCAATCAAGAGTGGAAGTCTGAGGATGGCGGGCAGCTTAGAATCTACCTAGACAAAACAAATGATCACTCCACCATCGACATTAGCCCGGAAGCGGGGACCTTAGTTGTTTTTCTGTCGCGCGATTTCTTACATGAAGTATTGCCAGCCAAGCGCGAACGGTTAAGCATCACTGGCTGGTTTAGAACACGCAGCATTACTAGCACGACATGAAACACCATAACAAAACCATTGAGGCCATGTTTGACCCCAGCCAATTTGCAACATTGGGGCACACCCTCATTGATCTCTTAGCCAGGCACTTGGAAACCAATTTAACTGGCACTGCGAAGGTCATACATTGGCAGGATCCTGCAACCCAAGATCTAAATTGGCAGGCCCCACTTCCGCATTCAGCAAGCCATGATTTAAATGCGCTATTGCCCAAGCTAGAAGAGATTCTTAAAAACAATCTTGCCATCCATCACCCCCACAATATGGGACATCAAGTCTCAACACCGCTCCCCCTAGCTGCGCTATGTGACTTAGTGGCAGCGCTCACCAATCAAGCGATGGCAGTCTATGAAGCGGGGCCAAGCGCAACCATGCTTGAACGGCAAGTGATCCGCTGGTTATGCACCTTAATTGACGATCAAACTTGGGCCAAGGCTGGCGGCGTGCTTACCTCTGGGGGTGCCCAAGCTAACCTCACTGCTTTGCTTGTCGCTAGACAAGTGACCCTCAGTCGTCACGCTAGTAAGCACAATATCTGGAAATCAGGAATCAAAGATACCTTAAAGCTGCGCATTTTAGCTTCTGAGCATGCCCATTATTCTGTCTCACGTGCCGCCGGCATTATGGGGCTCGGCACGGATAGTGTGATGAAAGTCGCCACCAACCAGAAAGGGCAATTAGAACTATCAGCGCTCACACACGCCCATCAAACATGTCTTAAGAATGAAGATATTGTGATGGCGGTCGTGGCGAATGCCGGATGCACACCCACTGGCAGTATTGATCCATTATTATCGATTGGGGAATACTGCCATGCGCATGCCATTTGGTTTCATGTCGACGGGGCACATGGCGCCTCGACCCTACTTTCTGGCGCACATCGGGATCGTCTGAAGGGTGTCTCACACGCAGATTCGGTGGTATGGGATGGTCACAAGCTAATGTATATGCCAGCGGCCATCTCCGCTGTGTTATTTAAAGATGAACAGCACAGCTATGCTGCGTTCAATCAGGATGCTTCCTACCTTTTCCAAGGTGAAAGCCATCTGGATGAAACCTTCAATACCAGTTACCGTACCCTAGAGTGCACGAAACGCATGATGGCCCTCAAGCTATGGGCTGCATTTTCTGTCTATGGAATTGATGGCATGGGGCAGTTAGTGGACGAGGCTTATGCTAAAGCTAAATTGTTTGCAGAAAAAATTAAAGCGCAGCCAGATTTTGAATTGCTGATGGCCCCTGAAACCAATATTGTCTGCTTTAGGTACTTAGAAGCAGCATTAGCTGAAGCATCACTGAACCAACATCAATCTAAGATCAGGCAGAAGATTGTACAAAGCGGCGCCTTTCACCTCACCCAAGTTGACCTCCATGGCATCACCTGGCTGCGCACTACGCTCATGAACCCTTTTACGACGGCAGAAGATTTGGATCAGTTGCTAATGACAGTTGCTAAGGTCTCGCAAACGATACAAGCAAACTAAGATAGCCTGATTGATAGTCTGGATATCGTAACTCAAAGCCGGTCGAGACCATTTTTTGGTTAGACATGCGCTTTCCTCCTATCGCCGGCGGACTAGCCTTGGCTACCTCTACCCCCATTTTGCCTGCCAACCAATGCAACACCTCATACTGTGCCACAGGGCAACTATCAGTCACCACATAAAGCGGCGCAATCGATTTGCCTGCTTGATGCAGGTGAATGAGATAGGCTAAGAATCTGGCTGCATCATCGCGATGAATGCGATTGGTCCAAACATTACTGGCGGGCCAATGCGCCTGTGTCGCCGCCAAATCCAGCATCCTCGTTCGGTCAGGCCCATAGATCCCAGTGAGTCTAAGCGCAGTATATGTCCAAGCTTTTCCAGCAGACTTAAGCAATTCTTCTGCTTCTAATAAGCGCTTACCCCCAAAGTCATAGTCCTGAGGGAGGCTCTCTTCATCCAAAAGCACATCTGTACTCTGGCCATACATGCGAGTACTTGAAACAAAGAAGACATGCTTGAGGCGTGTTGCTTGCGAGAGCGCGGAGATCACATGACGCAAACCCTCAACATAATGCTGACGATAGTTTTCATCTGTCTGACTGCTTGCAGCGACGCAGTAGATCAAATAGTCAGGGTTGAGGTCTTGAATCACAGATAGGCTTGCGGGATTGATCACATCGCCAGCCAAACATGGGAACGTCGCTTGGGGATTTAAACTCCTGCGCAGACCAATAGGTGATAAGTCTTGTGCTAGCAACTGATGCGCAACTTCAGTGCCTAGATCCCCACA
>CAIVUE010000010.1 GCA_903909015.1 uncultured Methylophilaceae bacterium | reverse complement strand
GTGTTGGGTTCCCGGCAGCGGAAGTGCTTAAAAAAGTCCGTCGTAACCAAAGTGCAGATTTAGATGTGATTGGGGGGATTCTCAGTCCAGCCTGTTATATCGATCAATCCTTCCCGTCGTTGCTCTATCTAGCAGCGCGTTATCCAAATGATTTTGAAGCGGCCTTAGTCGCTAATACGAACGTGGGGGGTGATAATTGTCATCGGGGTGCCGTGCTCGGCGCGTTGCTTGGAGCTTCATTGGGCTTTGAGGCAATCCCAAAACGTTGGATCAATGGGCTGAGCGCACATGGCGAGTTGAATGAAGAGATTGAGCAGTTTATTCAACGTTTTGAATGATTAAGCGATTCGCAATTAAATTTCAAGCATCTTGGCGGTGGATACTCAACGCTGAAAGTACAACTTCTTTAAGTTACTAGTCAGTCGAGCTTAATTTAAAGGGCGCGCGATCTTCGAGCTCATTGGTGTATTTGGCAATGCCTTGCGCCTCCCTCATGACAAAATCCTCGATGGCTTTAGCAAACTGGGGGTGCGCGATTTTGTGAAAAGAGCAGGTGGCTTTTGGCTTAAATCCCCTCGCTAACTTATGTTCGCCCTGCGCCCCGCCTTCAAAGTATCGAATATTTTCAGCGATACAAAATTCCTGTGCTTGGTAATAACAGAGCTCAAAGTGAAGGTTAGGGACATATTCCAAGCAGCCCCAATAGCGACCATAGAGCGTATTTTGATCATAGAAATTAAGGGCGCTCGCAATGGGGACTTCATCTTTATAGGCCATCACCAACAAGATATGTTGCGGCATCGTCTGGGCAATGCGTTCAAAAAATTCTCGGCTTAGGTAAGGCGTCGAGCGATGCTCTCGGTAGGTGTTGCAATAGCATTGATAGAAAAATTCCCATTGCGCTTCACTAATATCTGGGCCCTTAACGCGATGACAAACCAGCCCAGAATTTACAACCTTTTTCCGCTCCTGCCGGATCTTCTTTCGCTTCTCTTGCGTTAATTGGCTGAGAAATTCCTCAAAGTTCTGAAAGCCTTCGTTGTGCCACTGAAACTGAACACCGTGACGTTGCATCCAACCTGCTTGTGAAAGTACTGCGGCTGAATCTTCATTGGGGAATAGCACATGCGCCCCTGAAAATTGGTTGGTGCGTGTTATCTCTTCTAATGTTTCGACTAGGAGCGATTGAATTTCGGAGGCATTAGGAACCGATGCTACCAGGAGCCGTTGACTGGTGACGGGACTAAAGGGGATGGCTGAAATGAGTTTTGGATAATAACTTAAGCCATTTTTTTCGTAGGCCTCAGCCCATGCCCAGTCAAAGACATACTCACCGTAGGAGTGGCTATTACATACAAAGGGAGCGCGCCAACTATTGCCTCACCGTCAAACACTAGCATTGGGCAGGACTGCCATCCAGTGCCCTTGCCAACGGAATTGGATGTCTCAAGCGCACTTAAAAAAGCATGGTTTAGTAATGGCATCCCACCAACCAAGGCATCCCAGCTTTCTGCGTCTACCGCAGTGACGCTATCGGCGAGCGTTACTTTTAAAGTCATTTTTTATTAATCAGATTAATTTTGTCGACTTTGAGGTCTCGGGTGATGGTTCTAATTTCGAGTATTTTTTTGTTTTTGATATAACGAAATGCGCAGCCATCGATCTCCATTGAGATGCAATCCACCACCTCGGTTGATCCTTTTTCGAAGATCTCTTGGGCGAAAAGGCTGCTGTTCTGGATTTTAGAATTGACTAGGGGTTTCCATCCCTCTGCAATTAGAGATGCCTTTGTTATCTCATAGGGCACCCCGGATTTAATCGATGAGGGAAAGTCACTCGCTTGAGCAGAAAGCGATAATAGTAAGACTGAAGAGAGGAGTGAAATTTTTGTATGCATAGGATTAAGGCGCCATATTGATAGAGAAGCTTTTATTGGATTATGTTACTTAATTTTAGGCTAGGAAAAATCTTCAATAAAATGACCCCGAAAATACTAGAGATCAACCCAGAAATAATAAACACGGGTTTTACACTGCCTAGATGCTCTGCAAGACTACCGTAGACGAGGCCGCCAATCGGTAACATGCCAATAAATGACATAGTATATAAGGCCATGACCTTCCCTCGAAGGTCTTGAGGAACCACTTCTTGCAACAAGATATTGCAAGAAGTCACCACTGTAATAAAAGTTAATCCGGAAATGAATAATAGGGGCAAGGCTAGACTGAGTAGCATGTTGTAAGAAAAAATCAGTGCAGCTGCGCCTCCCACAATGCAGGAGATGGGGATGACATATGTTAAGTCGGACGTTGATTTCTTATTCGCTAAGTAAAGCGATGCCACTAGCGCCCCTGTTCCAGAAGATCCCAAAAGAACGCCCAATAGATCGGGCCCACCATGAAAGATATCTTTAGCATAGATGGGCATGAAGGTCATAAATGGAGAGACGCCGATACTTGTCATCGCCACACATAGAACGAGCCAGCGCACCATGGGACTTCTTCTAATATAGTTTAACCCGTCCTTCATCGAATTGACTTTGCGGCTTGCATCGACCTTCTTAGGATGAATGAGTAGTAGGGAATAGATGGCTGCAAAATAGGACAGTGAATTAATTGCAAAGCACACCGATTCATTAAAAAGGGCCAGGCTAAAGCCAGCAATGGCTGGCCCTAAAAGGCGCGCAACATTAAAGGTTAAAGAGTTGAGGGCGATGGCATTGGAGAGCACGCTGCGGTCATGAATAATTTCATTGATGAACGCTTGGCGTGAGGGCATCTCGATCGCGCCTGAAATGCCTAGGATCAATGAAGCCACGATCAAAATTGAAGGGGTGAACATTTGCTGCCAGGCAATAATGGAGAGCGTGATCGCTACAATCAGTTCGGTAATTTCCGTCCAGAACAAAATATTCCTCTTGCTAAAACGATCTGCGAGTATGCCGCCAAGCGGAGTGGCCACTAACATCGGAACCTGACCAGAGAAGGCAACCAAGCCCAACATGAATGCCGAACCCGTGATGCGATAGGCAATCCAAGAGAGGGCGACCTGCTGCACCCAATATCCAACGAGTGAGATGACCTGCCCAAAAAAGTAATATCGGAACTGCTTTCCAGCGAGGGAGCGGAATGTATTTTTCAAGTTTTAGGGATCTCTAAGTTCATTTTAGCTAGGTAATCTTACGCCTTTAATTTGCATCTTCATGGTTTAGATTTAGGTTTAAAAAATGGTTCATTTGATAGCATTTTTATATTTCTTGAGTGCACTCCTGGTCTTGCTATCAAGCAAGCTCCAAAGTGCCACCTTCTCATCATTTTCCAGCATCTCGCAGCGTTCATGCGCGAGTCTTATTTCTTCTAATTGGATGAGCTCAGTGACTTCCTCGGCGATCCTCGCGAGTAGGTCTTTCTCATCATGATTAAATGCTGCTAACGCGCCTGCCATTGGGGTAATCGATTGCTTAGGGGCTTCGATGGTTTTGGTTTTAGTTGTTTCTTGATCCGCCTTATCATCTTTGATATCTTCCATCGTTAGGTATTCTCCTGAATAGATGTACATGCCTAAACCATGGAGAGAAATTGCTTTGGCTAGGCACCTTTGCATCGCCGTGTTG
>CAIVUE010000009.1 GCA_903909015.1 uncultured Methylophilaceae bacterium | reverse complement strand
TTTTAAAAAATTCTAAACTGCGGCCCCAGCGTTAATGGCAATGACCTTTTTCCCAGCGCTAATCATAGCGTTATTTTTATACTCCGGCATCAAATTAAAGTTGAGATACTGGTAGATGGTTGCGTGATGTGCACTGATGGTATCGCCAACGACCTGGAGGTATTCAGGGGTGGTTGGCAAGCGTCCAAGTTTCGCACAGACCGCAGCCAGCTCAGCCGAGCCAAGATAGACGCGAGCATCTCTGCCCATGCGGTTATCAAAGTTACGGGTACTGGTTGAGAAGACCGTGGCTTTGTCTGCGACCCTGGCTTGGTTACCCATGCAGAGTGAACAGCCAGGCACTTCAGTTCTCGCCCCTGCAATCCCAAAGGTCGAATACACGCCCTCATCTCGAAGCTGCGCTTCATCCATGCGCGTCGGCGGTGCTATCCATAAACGGGTTGGAATGGCGCCTTGTCCTTCTAGGACCTTAGCGGCTGCGCGGTAATGACCAATGTTGGTCATACAGCTACCGATGAAGACTTCATCAATCTTATCGTTCTGCACTGCAGAGAGCGGCTTAATGTCATCTGGATCGTTAGGACAGGCCACTAACGGTTCTTTGATCTCATTCAAATCAATCTCGAGCACGTAGGCATACTCAGCGTCCGCATCCGGTTCGAGCAGGCTAGGATTCGCCAGCCAAGCTTCCATGGATTCAATCCGGCGTTTGAGTGTGCGTGCATCTTCATAGCCATGCTCAATCATGTTCTGCATGAGGACGATATTGGATTTCAAGAACTCAATGACCGGTGCTTTGTTGAGCTTCACCGTACAACCGTTGGCTGAACGTTCAGCAGAGGCATCGGCAAACTCAAAGGCTTGTTCGACTTTAAGATCAGGTAAGCCTTCAATCTCTAAGACACGGCCGTTAAAGACGTTCTTCTTACCCTTCTTATCGGTCGTGAGTTCGCCTGCTTGAATCGCTGCATAAGGAATCGCGTTCACCAAATCTCGTAAGGTAATGCCTGGTTGCATGGTCCCCTTAAAGCGGACTAATACCGATTCAGGCATATCAAGTGGCATCACACCCATCGCAGCCGCAAAGGCGACTAAGCCAGAACCTGCTGGGAAGGAGATGCCGATCGGGAAACGGGTATGCGAGTCGCCGCCGGTACCGACGGTATCTGGCAGGATCATGCGGTTAATCCAAGAGTGAATCACGCCATCCCCAGGACGTAAGGAGACGCCGCCACGGCTCGACATGAATTCAGGTAAGGAATGTTGGAGCTTAATATCCACAGGCTTAGGATAAGCTGCGGTATGACAGAAGCTTTGCATGACTAAGTCAGCACTAAAGCCAAGGCAAGCGAGTTCTTTGAGTTCATCACGGGTCATGCCGCCTGTGGTGTCTTGTGAGCCGACGGTGGTTGCTTTCGGTTCACAGTAAGTGCCAGGACGTACCCCCACGCCCTCAGGCAGACCACAAGCACGGCCCACCATCTTCTGAGCAAGCGTATAACCCTTACCCGTATCTTTAGGGGCGATTGGGTGAATGAATAAATCTGAAGGCGGTAAGCCTAAGGTATTTCTGGCATTGGTGGTGAGCCCACGACCAATGATGAGGGGAATACGGCCACCTGCACGCACTTCATCCGCGATGGTGAGGGGAGCCATTTCAAAGGTGGCTAATACTTCCCCGGCTTCATTGGAGATCGTGCCTTGGTAGGGACGAATCACAATGATGTCACCGGTATTGAGTTTGCTCACATCACATTGGATCGGAAAGGCGCCAGAGTCTTCTGCGGTATTAAAGAAGATGGGGGCGATCTTAGCCCCGATCACGACACCGCCGGTACGTTTGTTAGGGATGTTTGGAATATCATCGCCCATATACCATTGCAAGGAGTTAATCGCAGACTTACGAGAAGAACCCGTTCCCACCACATCACCGACGTAAGCCAGCGGTAATCCGTGCTTAGTCTTAAGGGATTCAATCACACTCAAGCCTTCAGGCATCTTATTGACTAACATCGCTTTCGCATGTTGTGGGATGTCTGGACGTGACCAAGCCTCTTGGGCTGGTGAGAGATCGTCCGTATTGGTTTCACCGGCGACCTTAAATACCGTTACCCGGATTTCATCAGCGAGTTTAGGGCGCGCTGTAAACCATTCACCGGCAGCCCAAGATTCAATGAGTTTCTTCGCATGGGGATTACCGGCCTTCATCTTAGTAGCCACATCGTGATACGCATCAAACATCAAGATGGTATGAGAGAGAATAGAGGCCGCTTCTGCTGCGAGTAATGCATCGCTACTATCTAAGAGTGCCACAAGTGCTTGGACGTTATAACCCCCAAGCATGGTCCCCAATAGTTTCACTGCATGATGGGGCGTGACCAGGGCTGAAGTGGCGACGCCCTTAGCAATATCGGCTAAGAACGCAGCCTTCACATAAGCAGCTTGATCGACCCCAGCAGGGATGCGGTTCTCGAGTAAATTAATGAGCTCAGGAGCATCAGCAGCATTCGCTGGAGTGACCTTAAGCAATTCAACCAAGGAGGCAACTTGCTCTGCATTAAGCGGCAAGGGCGGCAAGCCAACCAAGGCGCGCTCTGATAAATGGGTGTGGTAGGTAGAAAGCATGATTAAATTTCAAATAAGTTTACAAACTCGTGAACTGGTGTGGCTTCCAAAGTTTTTTGGTTTTCGCACACAGTCAAAATTGCCGCTTGTTGCTTAGCTGGGAAACGACGCGCTAAATTGATTTTGAATTTTTTCACCAATTCAGGAATGCCTTCGCCGCGACGACGACGGTGACCAATTGGGTATTCCACCGCAACATTGTCTGATTTAGAGCCATCCTTAAAGAACACTTGGATAGCGTTTGCAATTGAGCGTTTCTCTGGATCTAAGTAATCTTTGGTGTATTCAGCTTTTTCTACACATTGCATTTTGGCACGTAATGCGTCAATACGAGGATCATTCGCTACATCATCCTCATAATCAGCAGCTGTTAGGTTACCTTTTAGCAGACCCACTGCGCTCATGTATTGGATACAGTGGTCGCGATCAGCAGGATTGGCTAATGGACCTGTTTTATCGATGATACGGATTGCTGATTCGTGTGTTGTGATGATAATTTTTTCGACCTGGTCGATTTTATCTAGTGTGTTAATACGCTCACCGATTTGCGGATGCAATGTCAATGCACACTCCACGGCTGTTTGTGCATGGAATTCTGCTGGGAATGATATCTTGAACAACACTTGTTCCATCACATAGCTACCGTACGGACGTTGGAACTTGAATGGCTGACCTTTGAAAGATACGTCATAAAAACCCCATGTCTTGGCTGTCAGTGCAGATGGATAACCCATTTCACCTTTCATTGCCATGAGGGCCAAACGCACTGCGCGGCTTGTTGCATCGCCAGCGGCCCATGATTTACGTGAGCCGGTGTTTGGGGCATGACGATAAGTACGTAATGCTTGACCATCAACCCATGCATTAGAAACTGCATTAATAATTTCTTCCTTAGTGCCACCAAGTAGGCCAGTCACCACAGCAGTAGAAGCTACTTTAACCAAGATGACGTGATCTAAGCCAACGCGGTTAAAGCTGTTTTCAAGCGCAAGGACACCTTGTATTTCATGGGCCTTAATCATCGCAGTAAGTACATCTTTAACAGTCAACGGTGCTTTACCTTGCGCCACGCGTGTGCGTGAAATCCAATCAGATGTTGCAAGAATGCCGCCCAAATTGTCAGATGGATGGCCCCATTCAGCGGCAAGCCATGTGTCGTTAAAGTCTAACCAACGAATCATTGCTCCGATATTGAAAGCAGCTTGGATTGGGTCGAGTTGAAACTGTGTACCAGGCACTTTAGCGCCATTAGGCACTACAGTTCCAGGCACAATTGGCCCCATTAATTTTGTACATGCAGGATATGAAAGTGCTTCAAGACCGCAACCTAAAGTATCCATTAAGCAGTTACGTGCTGTGTCGTAAGCTTCCGAACTTTCGATTTTGTAATTTAATACATAATCTGCAATATCAACCAAAACTTGGTCTGGATTAGGGCGCACATTAGAAATATGAGATGACATGTTATTACTTTCTTTTTTTAGATAAATTAGCGGTTTTCGATTGGCAGGAATGGTCGGTCTTCTGGGCCGTTATATTCTGCATTTGGTCGAATAATCTTGTTATCAATACGCTGCTCAATGACGTGTGCAGCCCAGCCAGTGGTGCGGGAAATCACAAAGATGGGGGTGAACATGGCAGTAGGAACCCCCATCATGTGATAACTCGACGCACTGTACCAGTCGAGGTTTGGAAACATTTTCTTTTCGCGCCACATAGTTTGTTCGATGCGATCAGAAATGTTAAATAAGTTCATGTTGTTGCCAGCCTCGCAAAGCTTGCGTGAGATTTCTTTAATTGCTACGTTGCGAGGGTCTGAGATGGTGTAAACAGGATGACCGAAACCAATAATGATTTCTTTGGCAGCCATGCGATGCATGATGTCAGCTTCCGCCTCATCTGGTGTTTTGTAGCGCTCGATAATTTCCATTGCCGCTTCGTTAGCCCCGCCGTGCTTAGGGCCGCTTAGTGCGCCAATTGCGCCGCTGATGCTGGAATAAATGTCAGATAAAGTGCCAGCAATGACACGTGCTGAGAAGGTGGACGCGTTAAATTCGTGCTCTGCGTAAAGCACCAAAGATGTGTTCATACAGGCTTCATGCAAGGCGGATGGTTTTTTGCCATGCAATAAGTGTAGGAAATGTGCGGCGACAGAGTCATCATCTGTCACGCAATCAATGCGTTTATTGTTGTGACTGAAGTGATACCAGTAAAGCAAGATTGACCCGAAGCAAGCAATTAAACGGTCTGCAATATCTTTTGTGCCGTCAATGTTATGGTCTTCTGCTTCTTGCTCTAATGTGCCAAGCATCGAACAGCCAGTTCGCATCACATCCATTGGGTGAGCATTAGCTGGGATTTGTTCTAAAACTGTTTTCAGAGCGGCAGGTAAATCACGGAGCTTTTTAAGTTTTGCGTGATATGCCGTTAATTCGGTCTTGGTTGGCAACGCACCGTGAATCAATAAATACGCTACTTCTTCAAAGGTTGCGTGTTTGGCTAGCTCTAGAATGTCATAACCACGGTAATGCAAATCGTTGCCTGAATGGCCGACAGTGCAGATGGCTGAAATGCCTGCGACCACGCCAGAAAGGGCAACGCCTTTTTTACGTTTTGGCTCAGCAGGCGCTGTATTTGCATTGTTTGTCATGACTGTTTCCTATCGTTATTTTTAATATAACTTTTGTTGAAATCACTAAAAGTGCGTTTAATTTTTTTGTATTAAGGGTTAGGTTTTGTATAGCTCATCAAGCTTCTGTTCAAAAGCGTGGTATCCCAAATAATCGTATAGCTCCATACGGCTTTGCATGAGTGGGACTACGTTCTTTTGTGTACCTTCTTTACGAACAGCTTCGTACACTTTGAGCGCTGCTTGGTTCATTGCGCGGAAAGCTGAAAGTGGGTAAAGCACCATGCCCACATCCGCAGTTGCAAGTTCTTCCACCGTGAATAATGGAGTTGAGCCAAATTCAGTAATGTTGGCAAGCACGGGCACTTTGACTGCATTAGCAAATTTTTTGTACATGCTGAGCTCAGTCATTGCCTCAGGGAAAATCATGTCGGCACCAGCTTCAACACACGCACATGCACGGTCAATCGCTGATTGCAGACCTTCAACTGCAAGCGCATCGGTACGTGCCATGATGACAAAATTAGGGTCGGTTTTTGCATCCACAGCAGCTTTAACGCGGTCCACCATTTCTTGTTGGCTCACCACTGCTTTGTTGGGGCGATGACCACATCGCTTTGCTTGCACTTGATCTTCAATATGCACTGCGGCTGCGCCCATTTTGATCATGGATTTAACTGTGCGAGCGATGTTGAATGCACCGCCAAAACCCGTATCGATATCAACTAATAACGGCACATCAGTGGCATCAGTAATGCGACGCACGTCTGTCATGACATCATCCATGGTCGAGATGCCTAAGTCTGGCAAACCAAGTGAGCCAGCTGCAACACCGCCACCAGAAAGGTAAATCGCTTTGTACCCAACTTGTTCAGCAAGTTTTGCGTGGTAAGCGTTAATTGCGCCTATGATTTGCAGTGGTTTTTCTGCGGCTAATGCGGCTCTAAATCTTGCGCCAGCTGATGTAAGGGTTGTCATGTTGTTGTCCTAGTTTTTAAGCGAAAAAAGCGTGTTCGGCGTCCGCAGGAATGCTAATGCCACTGACTTTCGCTTTTTGTAATACTTCCCAGTAGTAGCGATAAGTTGCTCTGTCATGCAATTCGCCTGCATGTTGAATTGGGCCCCATTCAGCTTTTTGTGCAGCAATCAAAATGTCGGCAGCATCTTGAACTTCATCCAGATTAGGTTTCATTGCATCTACAATGGCTTGAATTTGAGTTGGGTAGATACTCCACATTCTTAAGAAACCGAACTCCTGGCGAGCACGAGTCGCGTCGCTATTGGTTGCAATTGTATTTTTTAAGTCCAGTGAAACGTTATGCGCTGGCACAATGCCGTTCATTAAGGCGGCTGCAACGACTTCTGATTTTGCGCGTGCAAGTAAGCGATGTTCGAATTGGCCAGGGCTTCGCATTGCAGATGCTGGAATTGCACCATGATGTCCGCTCACAAAGTCCATGAGGCCGAAGTCTAAAACTTGAATCCAAGGCAAAGCAGCGATTTCAAATACTTCATGCAAAGCCCCGTGCGTTTCAATCAAGATATGGATTGGAATTTCACGCTTGATGTCGTGTTCCTTACATTTGTTCTGAATGTAAGTAATCATCTCTTTTACTTGCGCAGCATTAGTTGATTTAGGAATCGTAATGTAAGCGACGATATTGCCAATGCCTTCTACAAAAATATCGACATCTTGGCGCCAAGCAGGGTGAGTGTAGTCATGAATACGCACACCTGCCATTTTGTGTTTGTTAGCTTCAGATTGCTGAACACGGACAATCATCTCTGCATGTTCGCGCTCCTGCCCTGCAGCAGCTCCATCCTCACAGTCGCAGGTAATATCAAAAATTGGACCTAGCTCATCTTGAATTTGTAATGCCTTTAAGATGAGCTTCTCGCTGCCCGCAAAATGCTCGCAGCTAGGAATCACAGGAAAGGCTTTTTCGCCTTTAAACAATGCGTCGTTTGGGTGGACTAGAGTATTCAAGAGCTTTTCCTTTTCCAATAATTGCTTTTAAGATTTGCGCGGCATGAGGACGGTATAGTCCAAATCCAACACCACATTAGGGGTGTAGCTGCGTTTGCCATCGATAGTGGTTGAAGCTTCCGCGATAGATTTTAATGGTGCGCCTTTAACGCCAACTAAGCGCAAACGAAGTGCACCAACGTCTTTTCGACCTGGGATTTCAAAACGATCTAATACTTCGCTGTGTGCGTAAATTGTGTCGCCGCCAAAGGTTGGGTTGCAGTGCGCGCCGCCGTTAATCGCGGCAATGGTCAGCGCATTTTCCAGGCCTTCATAACTCAATGCACGGCATACCGACATGACATGACCGCCAAACACCAAACGTTTGTTGTAAGTCGATTTTGAAGCATCAAAATGTAAGCGCGCAGGATTTTGGTAAAGCTTGGTCGCTAATGTGTGGTCAGTCTCATCAATCGTCATGCCAGATGGGTGTGCAATTTCCTCACCCACTTGGTAGTCTTCCCAAAGGAATAGACTGCCCGTCAACGTGGTGTCGAAACCGTTGTATTCAACGTCTTGTGGGATGTCCAAATCTTTTGCTTGAACGACTGGCTCAAGTGCTGGCAATAATGTTTCAGGTGTTGCTGCATTGGTATCGCTTTTGCGTACCATTACCCAGCGTATCCAAGAGATGACGACTTGATGGTCTTGATTAATCGCTTCGCATTGCACATACACAATACCGCTTTTGCCATCAGAGTTTTGCTTGAGTCCAACCACCGTAGATTTTGAACTGATAGTGTCGCCAGCATAAATCGGTCTCACAAACTTCACTTGTGCATAGCCTAAGTTGGCAATTGCATTAATCGAAATGTCCGGCACAGTTTTACCAAGCGCCATGTGAAAAGCGAGCAAATCATCAACGGTGCGATTTTTGTAACCCATGGCATGCGCCACTGGTTGTGCGGAGTGGATGACTTGGCGGGCGCCAGTTAGGGCAATATATAGCGCACTATCACCTTCAGATATTGTGCGCGGGGTCGCGTGATTGAAGACTTGACCAATGTGGAAGTCTTCGAAAAAATTGCCTCGTGGGCTTTTGCTTGTCGCGTTGTTGTTATGCACTTTCTGCCTCCAATTTTTGGATCATTTCGCTCAGTACTAACAAGCGTTTCGCTGCTTCTACTTGGTGTTTTTCAATTAGGCGACCTTCGACCACTACCGTGCCTCGACCAGCTGCATTGGCAGCGGCTAGTTCAGTAATGACTTCTTGGGCCAATTCAACTTCAGCACGTTTTGGTGTGTAAGCGTCATTGCAATAGTCGAGTTGCAATGGATGTACCAGGGTTTTTCCATCGAGACCCAAGTCGCGACCCATCCGGCATGCATATTCAAATGAATGCATATCTTTTATGTTGGTATTAATTCCATCCACAATAGAGCGGCCATAAGCGCGCGCGGCTAATTGGACCATAGATAAACTGGTTAGAAGTGGTAAGCGCTCTAATGTAATGCGACCGCGTAAATGTGAAAGTAGGTCGGAAGTGGCCATTACCATACAGGCGATGCGTTCTGAAGCGCTGGCAATTTCTTCCGCATGTAATACGGCAAGTGGACTTTCTATCATCACCATAATTGGAATGGTCGTATTCCCTGCATCTTTTAATATATCAAGAACGGTCAGTACATCTTTACGACTTTCGATATTTGGGAACAAAATCGCATCAGCGCCAATATTTGCAACTGCGTAAATATCATCCTTGCCCCAAGGTGAATCAATATCGTTTACGCGAACGACAACTTCACGAGAACCAAACCCACCTTCTTTTACTGCAGCAACAACATTCTTACGAGCTTCTTCTTTTGCTTCGATAAGAATCGGATTGCCTAGGTCAAGAATGACGGAGTCAACGATGAGCGAACGCGCTTTGTTAATGTAGCGCGTGTTGCATCCTGGCACATAAAGCATGGATCTGCGTGGTCGAAACAAATCGTTCATACATTCTCGATTCAAAAGTTATCTATATAGAGCTAACGCTTTATTGCTAAAAAAGTACAAAAAGACTCCTAGCTACGTGAAGCGATTCTAGCCATAGGAAAAACGAAAGTCAATAAAAATATATATATCTTATATAAGACATAAAACTATAGACTTTT
>CAIVUE010000008.1 GCA_903909015.1 uncultured Methylophilaceae bacterium | reverse complement strand
GGTTGCTTTTTTTAAATGCGATATCAGACTCTAAAATGATATTTGAATTTATTTGGGAGTAATTTCCGAGCGTAAGCCCATAATTTTCACCCTCAAAAAATGACCCTATGTTATTAAATTTTGCCAAACGAGTGTTGCCTTCCCCAACTAAGCCAATAACCCCGCCGGGAGCTTGCGAATAGTTGTGACTTCCGGATACCTCAAGATAAAGACTGTTTTTATCAAAGAATTGGGTAATGCGTGCATTGGTTGCATATGTTGTAGCGCTTGAGTTCTCGCGCCATCCGTTAGTGTGGTCTCTATTTGCAGAAACTTTAATGAGCGTGTCATTAAATTTATTTTGAATTAAAGCATTCAGTGTTTGTGTATTGAAGCTACCGAGTGAAGCTGAGACGCGATTAATGTTTTGAGCCCCTTCGTTGG
Organism: uncultured Methylophilaceae bacterium; assembly: GCA_903909015.1. GTDB lineage: Bacteria > Pseudomonadota > Gammaproteobacteria > Burkholderiales > Methylophilaceae > Methylopumilus_A. The sequence goes on along the minus strand of CAIVUE010000008.1, from coordinate 7,720 downwards.
TCACAATATTAATCGCCCCTCCCACGGCACGATTTCCATATTGAACGCCAGCCCCGCCTTTTACTATTTCGATTCGATCAATAGACTCTATAGGAATCATTTCCCATGCAGTGGGTGAAGAGTCAATTGGACTAATCCTCTGACCATTAATTAAAATAAGTGTGTTGCTGTTTGCAGCCTCTCCATATCCCCCCATGTCAATTGTTGTGCCAAGATTGAGTTGGCCAAGAGATGTTCCTCTAATCATCAATCCCCCTAATTGCGACAGTACTTGAGGGATGGAATTTGCATTCAATTCTTTAATTTCTTCACGTGTTATGACTTGCAGGTTTGCTGGTATGTTTTGAATATCTTCATGAACGCGAGTGGCTGTAACGATGACGTCATTGGCATTAATCGAAGTTTCTGAGGCCAGAAGTGGCGAAGTAAAAAGCAAGCCGATGAGGCTAGCTATCGTGGTTTTTTTCATTATCATTCCCTATTAAAGGCGTGCGTCCCCGTGCGCCAATATTTAAATGAAAATGCCGAGCGTGTGGCTCGATAGAATAAGAGATTGTAGTGGTATTAATTCAAGAGGAATCAACACAACAGAAACCGTCACCCCGCGGCATTTCCATGCTTAGGTTGTTAGGCCGGTCTCCGGGCTTGTGAGGACATGATTTGCGCCTTCCCAAACATATGTTCAGTGGCTTATTGCAAACCTACAATCACTTACCGTTGCGGGGGCAGCATAGGACTTGTTTTATATAAAACGCACCTATTTCCCAGTTTCACCTTTATTGCAGAGAAGCAATGCAGGCACCTATCAACTTGGGTCCATTATATGGGATTCTGCTCGCTACCGCTGAACATTTTAGTTCAATAAACCGCCTGCAATATGCAGTAAAGCTTTCAAAGTAGTCACTTAAGAAGTTGACTTAATGAGGAAATAACAATTATAGTGCATGCATGGATGCCGATTTAAAAGCTTTGGAAGAGAAGATCTCACAACTCGTGGAGTTGTGCCAATCTATGCGTAAAGACAACCTTGAATTGAGGCAGGAGCTTGCTTTAGCTCAGGATGCTGAGCGCCAACTCAAAGCACGTATGCAAGAAGCCCAAGGTAGAATCGAAAGTATTATTACTCGCTTGCCAGAGGATGTCTTATGAGTGATGTTAAGGGCGTTGAAGTTAGTATTATGGGTCGTGAATTCACGATCTCTTGCCCTGCTGAAGAACGCGAAGGTTTATTAAACGCTGTTTCTTATCTAGATAAAAAAATGTGCGATATTCGTGATTCTGGCAAAGTGGTTGGTGCAGAGCGTGTTGCTATTATGGCTGCACTGAATTTAGCCCATGAGTTGCTGACAACTCGAAGTGGCGGTGTGGATGTTGGCGGCATGAAAGGCAAGATTGCTAAAATGCAGGCGATGGTCGATGGTGCGATTGCTGAGCAGAATAAATTATTCTGATTTTTATCTAGTTGTTTCTGTATTACAAGTTACCTTTGTTCCCTGCGGTATGGTTTAGGTTATATATTCCTTGAACTAGTTTCTAGCATAGGTCTCTGTTATTCAGGTTGTTGTGAGCGCGATCCACTGCGGTTGTGCCTAATACGCTTTAGACAGTTACCACTTGAGCCTTTTTGGTTCAGGATGCTAGCCTAGGCTATGCTTAGTGGGGAACTCCTTATATTTTTTGGCTTATCGCAACGCGTGATATTTTAAGTCAGCCAAACTTACCTTTTCTAAACATTTCTCATGGCTTGCCTCAAGAATCACTGGAGGGGCAAAGCCTGCCTCGGCAGCTTCCAGCCAGCGAACAGCGCATAAGCACCAGCGATCACCAGGCTTAAGACCTTCAAACCCATACTCTGGTCTTGGGGTACTTAGGTCATTGCCTTTTGTCTTTGAGAAAAGGAGAAACTCTTCGGTGACTTCAGCGCAGACCGTATGACTTCCTTTATCCTCAGGGCCAGTTTCACAGCAACCGGACCGAGTAAACCCGGTTAATGGATCTAAGCTACATTCCTGCAAGGTCGTCCCTAATACATTTTTTGCCACGTGCTGCCTCACATTCAAGATTAAGTCGGGTTATGATACGAGAATCTAAGCGTAAAAAGAGATTGTTTGAGGAATAAATGCGTTATTGGTTAATGAAATCGGAACCGGCGGACGTTTCAATTGATGATTTGGCGGCTTTTCCTAATCAAACTGTTGATTGGTATGGCGTGCGAAATTATCAGGCTCGCAATTTTATGCGTGACCAAATGCAGGTTGGGGATGGTGTTTTGTTTTATCACTCCAATTGTGATCAGCCCGGTGTTGCGGGGATTGCTGAGGTCTCTACTTTGGCTTACCCAGATCGTTTGCAGTTTATCAAAGACCATAAATATTTTGATCCAAAAGCGACGCCAGAAACACCGCGATGGTTTAACGTGGATGTCAAATTGGTTCGTAAGACTAGATTGCTTTCTTTAAAAGAAATGCGAGAAAATCCTGCACTAGAAAATCTCAGAATTTTGCAGCGTGGTAATCGACTCTCCATTACGCCGGTGGATCCAAGAGATTGGCAAACGATTATGGCCTTATTAGCCTAATGAAATAAAAAGCCCTGAAATTCAGGGCTTTTTTGTTGGCGGAACTTAAAACTGACTTTAAGGCTGATCTAAACTACCCATTGATTTTGGATAAGTCACAACGCCCCATGGCATTTCTTTGTCACTGATCTCTTTAGTTTTTTGGAGCGTTTCTGTATCAATCACCATGACCGCTTCAGATTTGCCACAGGCAAGTAAAATCTGTTTATCGTCCGGGGTGAAGCTGAAGTGCCAGCAACGATTACCAGTGCTGATATCTTTAATTTTCTCAAAGGTCTTTGCATCAAAAACTTGTAGGGCCTTTTCTTTTGAAGATGCGATAAAGATACGTTCACCTTTCCGGTCAAATGAAATGCCATAAGGAGACTGGCCGGTTTCAACAGTGCGCGTGACGTTGAATTTTTTATCCATCACCATAAATTTATTGCCGGATTCTAAAGTGGCAATATAGTAGTTGCCGTCTGGGGAGACTTTAATGCCGCGTGGTCGGTCACCATATTCTTTAGTTGAGATAGTTTTTAGTAACTTGCCTGTCGCAAAATGATGAACGGTAATGGTATTGTCTGCCTCATTAGTGATGATGAGTTTTTTCCCATCCTTTGAGAATTCCACGCCCTCAGTTTCAGGACCGCCAACAATTTCACGTACTTTTTTACCTTTTTTTAGGTCCACGACCGAAATAAGCGCCGGTAACTTTTCGTCATCATCATCTTCTTTTGCTGCTTCACCAGGCTTCGGAGGTGGCCCGCCTTTTGAGCTAGGTTCGGTTGAAACAAAAACTAATCCCTTGTAGATTCTTACAAACTCTGGGTTCTTGCCTACCGGAATGTGCTTCACTAAGGCGCCGCTTGCTCTATCAATCACTGAGATATTGTCATCATCTTTGTTAGCGGTAATGAGGTACTTTCCATCAGCTGTGACAGCAATCCCACGTGGGCTTTTTGCTTGGATATCAATATTGCTAGTTGCTTCCATGGTATCTAAATCAATGACAGTGATACCACCATCTTGATTTGAGATATAAGCATTTCCTTTTTCGCCAGCTAGGGAGGTTAGGCTAGCTGCTGAGAAAATAAGCGCTGCTGCAAGCAGTGATAGGTGTTTCATATAGTATTGCTCCAATTTTGATGTGCTTATTTTAGTCAATGGTTTGCCAATTTGGTTCTATTGGCGCTCAAGTCAGGAATTTATCCTAAAAAGAGTTTGTAAGCAGGATTGTTGCTTTCGTCCCAATAAGGATAGCCAAGCTGATCTAAGAAGTTTTTAAATGCAGTTCTATCACCTTGCGGCACTTGCATGCCAACTAAAACTCGCCCGTAGTCGGCACCATGGTTTCGATAATGGAATAAACTGATATTCCAATCATGCCCCATTGTGTCTAGAAAGTTCATAAGTGCCCCTGGCTTTTCTGGGAACTCAAAGCGATAAATCACCTCATCTGTTGCCTGAGGCGCATGGCCGCCAACCAAGTGCCGCAAGTGTAATTTGGCCACTTCATTTTCGCTAAGATCTAAAGCAGGTAGTTCGTTTGCTTTGAGCATCTCCACGAGTTGCGTGGATGCCTGATTGTCGTTGATCGCGATGCCGACAAAAATATGGGCTGATTGAGGATCTGAATAACGATAATTAAATTCAGTAATGCTTCGACCACTGAGTAATCTGCAGAATCTTTTGAATGAGCCTGGTTTCTCTGGAATGGTCACGGCTAGAACAGCTTCCCGCTTCTCGCCGATTTCAGCGCGCTCTGCCACAAACCGTAAACGATCAAAGTTCATATTGGCGCCGGAAGCGATACCGATCATCGTTTTTCCGTGTAACTTGTTACGCTGAATATATTCTTTCATGCCAGCTACCGCCAATGCGCCTGCTGGTTCTAGAATAGATCGGGTATCTTCAAATACATCTTTAATGGCAGCGCAAATGGCATCATTGTCCACTAGCACCATTTCATCGACGTATTCTTGGCAAAGCTTAAATGTATGTTCGCCCACTTGCTTAACGGCAGCGCCATCGGCAAATAAGCCGACTTGGTCTAGCATGACTCGTTTACCTGCTTTAAGTGATTGCGTCATCGCATTCGCATCATTCGCTTCAACGCCAATCACTTTAATTTCTGGACGCAAAGCTTTCACATATGCAGCGATGCCAGCAAGCAGACCTCCGCCTCCGACGCAGCAGAAAATCGCTTCAATTGGCTCAGGATGTTCATTGAGAATTTCCATCGCGATAGTGCCTTGACCTGCAATGACTTCAGGGTCGTCATAAGGATGCACAAAAGTCAGTCCTTCAGACTTTTCAAGTTCTAAGGCATGTAAATAAGCATCAGAATAAGAGTCGCCAAATAGAACGACTTCACCACCACGACTTTTTACAGCATTAATTTTAATTTGTGGCGTCGTGGTTGGCATCACGATCACTGCACGACATCCTAATTTTTGTGCTGATAAAGCAACGCCTTGCGCATGGTTTCCTGCAGAGGCGGCGATGACGCCATGATCAAGCGCTTCTTTAGATAGGTGGGCCATCATGTTGTAAGCGCCACGAATTTTAAATGAAAATACAGGCTGCATATCTTCACGTTTAAGCAGGACGCGATTATCAACTCGTGCAGATAAATTCGGCTGATATTCAAGCGGCGTTTTTTTAGCTACGTCATAGACACGAGCATTACGAATTTTTTCTAGGTAGTCGTTTTTCATTCAGTCTAGCAAAGTGTATGATTGAGGGTAGCTTGTAATTATAAAGAAAACGCATGATTAAAGAATTTTATTATGCAATTTGAAGGATAAAAGAAGATGGCAACACAGGACGAATTAAAACAACAAGTCGCCAAGGCTGCAGTTGAATATGTTAAAGGCGGAATTATTGGAGTGGGCACTGGTTCCACAGCGAATTTTTTTATTGATGAACTTGCAAAAGTTAAATCAAAAATTGACGGGGCAGTTGCTAGCTCCGAGGCCACAGCGCAACGCTTGCGTGCACATGGAATTGAAGTATTTGATTTGAATTCTGTCGATGGTATGGAAATTTATGTTGATGGCGCAGATGAAATTACTGAGCACCTTCATATGCTGAAGGGCGGTGGCGGCGCATTGACTCGTGAAAAGATCGTTGCAGCTTGTGCCAAAAGCTTCATTTGTATTTGTGATGAAAGCAAGTACGTGCCAGTGTTAGGTAAATTCCCATTGCCAGTAGAAGTTTTGCCAATGGCCCGTAGTTATGTAGCACGTGAATTGGTTAAGCTTGGTGGCCAGCCAAAATTACGCGACTTTACTACTGATAACGGCAATGTCATTTTAGATGTGCATGGACTTGTCATTAGCAATCCGATTGAAATGGAAGCAAAAATCAATCAAATCGTGGGGGTTGTCACAAACGGATTGTTTGCCGCAAGACCCGCTAATGTGCTTTTGTTGGCTACGGCTGAGGGTGTAAAAACTTATAAAGCTAATTGACATGAAATTGTCATAAAACAGTTTTAATATATGATGCTAACTATGTGCTTTGGCAATTAATTATTAATAAGGATATTCTGGATGCAAACTGAACATACCTATAAGCAGTATGACGCCGAATTAGAATCGGTGCGCGCAAAAGTGCTTAAAATGGGCGGCTTGGTTGAGCAGCAAATTGTGAGCGCATTGGAGTCGCTGGTCAGTGTGAATCCAAAACTCGCTCAAGAGGTAATCGAGTCTGATCATCTTGTGAATGCACTAGAAGTTCAAGTGGATGAGGATTGCAGCCACATTATCGCTCGTCGTCAACCGACTGCCGGTGATCTACGTATGATTATGATGGTCGTTAAGACGGTTACTGATCTTGAACGTATCGGCGATGAAGCTACAAAAATTGCACGGGTCGCTCAAAAGATTTATGAGTCAGATCGTATGTATAAGACCCGTTTTACAGAAATTAATAATATGGTTGCCTTGGTCCGTCAGATGCTTCGGACTTCTTTGGATGCGTTTGCGCGCTTAGATGTCGCTAAAACTATTGAGGTTGCTCGCCAGGACGAACAAGTGGATGAGCAATTCCGTGCTGCAATGCGACAACTGGTGACCTTCATGCTAGAGGATCCGCGTACGATTTCAATGTCACTAGAAGTCTTATTTGTGGCTAAAGCGATTGAGCGTATTGGGGATCATGCTAAGAATATTTCTGAATATGTCATTTATATGGTTAAAGGCAAAGATGTTCGCCATACAACAGTTGAAGAAATGGAACGCGAAGCCCTCGGCACTTAAGTTTTGGTATTTCAGATCGTAAAAAAAGGGTGGCTAGTGCCACCCTTTTTTAATTGTTTTTTTAAGATCTCACAAAAAATAATCTATGCTTTAGGTGGAATGTAACCAGTCGCCTTATCTGCGCCTTCACCAAAGAAATAAGCTTCTGTCTGTTCCTTTAGATAATTCCGGGCTTGAGGATCAGCAAGACTAAGACGATTCTCATTCACCAACATGGTTTGTTGCTTTAGCCAGCCTGCCCAAGCTTCCTTTGAGACGCTTTCAAAGATGCGTTGACCAAGCGGACCTGGGTAAGGTGGGAAGTCCATGCCTTCAGCTTCGCGATCTAATTTAATGCATTTAATTGTGCGTGCCATTTTATGATTTTCTGCTAAATGAAATAGTTGCTAATGATAGCGCATGGCTTCGAGATTCGCACCTAAAGCATGGGGCTTTTTTATTAAAATTCTCCACGCAAGCCAAACAGCACTGAGCGCCCACCCATCGGAGCAATTTCTTTTAAAAATGAGCTGTGATCGCGTATGTCTTCATTCAATAAATTACGCGCTTTAGCGAAAATTTCTAGGTTGAACGCAGTTCTTAAACGGTAGCTGAGGGTCGCATTGATTAGCGTATAGCCATCAGTTGGAAATTCGTTAATGGCAACATGATCCTGCTTAAATCCATACAATAAGTCGATTTTAGAAGCAAAATCACCAAAGTTATAATCGAGACCTGTTCCTAATCGCATTGGGGAAATTCGGGGGAGCGGCTTGCCGGTACGTTCGTCTTTAGCTTCAACGTAATCTCCACGAAGGTTGAGATTCAGGTCGCCATGCCCTTCGTAAATAAGGAACTTTGCTTCCGTCTCAAGTCCTTTGAAGATGGCAGGAATTTCTTGGGCTTGGAATTCATTGAG
>CAIVUE010000007.1 GCA_903909015.1 uncultured Methylophilaceae bacterium | reverse complement strand
TTGGTCTGGGTTGGTTTATGGCGGATATTCCAAAAGATCAACCTAAAGCAATGTCATTTGATTTGTTTGATTTGGGCGTTTATACATGGAACATGGCAACGGAAGCAACGCCAAGAACGTTCTATTTTAATCTGCATAAGTCAGTCGGCATTACTTTGTTGGCATTGATCGTACTTCGTCTAGTTTGGCGTATCACGCATCGTCCACCAGCGCTTTTAGATACGCTAACGGCGACTGAGAAGAAGATTGCCACAGGCGGTCATCATCTACTTTATTTACTCATGTTTGCTTTACCAATTACTGGTTTAGTCATGGCGATTAATAGCAAATTTGAATATGGTGTGAAATGGTTTGGTATCAGTTTGATGAATGGCTTGGATAACAAAGCTATTCGTGAATCATTTGTAGATGTTCATGAAGTTGTTGGCATCATTATGTTGGTCGTGATCGGCATTCATATTTTAGGTGCTTTGAAACATAAATTTATTGATAAAGATGGCACCATGAGCCGCATGTCTTTATGTGGTTCTTGTTGTAAAGGGTCTTCTAAAAAATAAGATCAGGTAAATAAAAAAGGGCGCATAAGCGCCCTTTTTTATTATTTCAATTAGTTTAATTTCGCACTTCTGTTTGATGGTTAAATTCTTTACCATCATTATCAAAGGCTTTCACTGCCAGGACACCTGGTGCGCTAGGAATGAAATTAAAGCGTAAATAGGGGTCTTCACTTGTTCCTACACCAAAATCAACATTCATCACAGGCTCGTTGTTAAAAGTGAAGGCTGCTTTTTGAATGTAAAACGCAGGTACAAAACCTTGGGAAACTAAATCACGCTGAAGGCCTGTTCTCATCGGGTGTTTAATGATGAATGTTGCAGGTGTGGCATCGCCAAACTTCACTGGGCTTTCCACATTTAATTTAATTTTCCCAGCAGCCGCACGAATTGCATTTTCATCGCCATCTACTGTGCCACCACAACCGCCAGCCGCACGAATTTCAACGGACCCTAAGAATAGCTTACCATCGGCGGTTTCACCAACTGCACGTATATATGAATCCATTTCCATACGAATGCGAGTGGCAAGCTTGAATTTACCTAGCTTGTCAGTTAAATGATAAGTGGCAGCTAGAGGAATAGGGTTTGAATCCACTAAGATATAAAGCGTTTTTATTGCGTTAGCATCTGCTTGAGTTTGATCTATTGAGATTTCAAGCGGCACCTGAGCGCCACTCTCTGCACGACGTGGCGCGACAAAAGTTATAAATGGGGCTTCAGCCATTGGTCGTTGAGCAAAAAAAGCTTCTTTTACTAAAGGCCATTTACTTGGGTCGGACTCGGCATAAGTATTATTGCTAAAAGCAATTAAATAAATGCATCCTACAATTAAGTAACGTTTTAACATGTTTACCCCTCTAGAATTTTTATTGTTTTAACTCTGACGTAAGATCACTTTACTATAAACATAGTTCCAATAGTTTAATCCTTTCTTGAAACTAAATATAAAAGCCAAGATTGTAATCTTGGCTTTTATAATGGACTTCAATATTAGAATTGATAGCTTGCGCTTAACCCAAGTAACCA
>CAIVUE010000006.1 GCA_903909015.1 uncultured Methylophilaceae bacterium | reverse complement strand
TGGGCGAAGTCACGCCTATACAAAACGCCTAACATGGCAGCTTCAAAAATCCTCACACAAGACACAATAGCTTCAATCGTAGCCGATTGGAAAACGGGTAACTTTACTCAGCGTGACCTTGCGTACAAATACAAATTAAGCGTAGGTGCTGTTAATAAGCACACTAAAGGCTTAGACAAAGAGCATGAACAACTTGTGAACAAACTTGTTGAGGCTAAACAAGAACTTAGCCAATTAGATGAACGCTCTGTTCACGCTGTCAATGAGATAGTCGAAGAACGCACAAAGCATATTCAATTCTTTACCAACGCAACTATTAACAACTTGCGAATGATGGAATCAAAAATCAACGAAGGTACATCCATCGTAGAACATAAGATTGCACAAGAGGCAATTGCCAAAGGTAGGGAAACGGTTCTAGGCAAGCAGCCTGAAACTCAAGTAAACATACAGAACAATGCGCCATCACAGCAAAGCATGATGAACTTGCAAGAGTACGCACAGATTAATGCTGAACTAAACGATTTGGTTTAATGCTAGAGCTTACCGAAAAACAACGTGCAGCATTATCTTTAAGGGCATCCACAGACTTTTACTACTTTTGTAGATGGATGTTTCTAAATAGGCGTGGCTATCAATGGCTGCGCTCACCTCACCACAAAATACTTTGCGATGCTTTAGAAAAAGTATTTTACGGTGAAACAAAACGATTAATCATTAATATTCCGCCTCGATACAGTAAGACCGAGATTGCGGTTATTAATTTTATGGCTTGGGCTTTGGGTAGAGTACCCGATGCTGAGTTCATTCATACTTCATACAGCGCAAGACTGGCAGCCAATAATGCTTGGCAGACTAGAGAGCTTGTGCAGCATCTAGCCTTCTTAGAATCATTTCCTAATTTTGGATTAAAAGATGATAGCAAAGCAAGGGACGAATGGCGTACAAAAGACGGTGGCATTGTTTACGCTGTCGGTGCAGGTGGTGCAATTACTGGTTACGGTGCTGGTAAGCATCGCACTGGTTTTGGTGGTGCCATTATTATTGATGACCCTCACAAAGCTGACGAAGCTCGTTCAGACGTTATGCGTCAGAATGTCATTGAGTGGTTTCAAAATACGCTAGAAAGTCGGAAGAACAGTCCTGAAACACCAATTATTCTTATCATGCAAAGGCTGCATGAAGATGACTTGTCAGGATGGCTATTAAATGGTGGTAATGGTGAGCATTGGGAACATATCTGTTTACCAGCCATTACTGATGAAGGCGAAGCTCTATGGGAAGCTAAACACCCAATAGAAGAATTAAGGCGAATGGAACAAGCATCGCCTTACAATTTTGCAGGTCAGTATATGCAAAGACCAGCACCAGCAGAAGGCGGTATCTTCAAGCCTGACCAAATAGCGGTCATTGATGATTTACCTGCTGGCGAAATTAAATGGTGCAGAGGATGGGATTTAGCATCAACTGTTGATGGTGATTGGACTGCTGGTGGCAAGATTGGCAGATTGCCCGATGGTAGATTTGTTATTGCTGATATGGTTCGGCTGCGTGATGGTCCTGATAAGAGAGATGCAGCAATACGAAACACTGCATCGCTTGACGGAAGAAGTGTAAAAGTTTCAATCCCACAAGACCCTGGTCAAGCTGGTAAGACTCAAGTTATTTACTTAACAAGAGAACTAGCTGGCTACAATGTAAAAAGTTCACCTGAAAGTGGTGATAAGATTACTAGAGCTGAACCTTT
>CAIVUE010000005.1 GCA_903909015.1 uncultured Methylophilaceae bacterium | reverse complement strand
GACTTGTTCAGCTTGCTCAATTTATCACTCAACGAGGCTTTTGATGGCGACTGAATATCCTTTACTCGACACAGTCCATATGCCAGAGCAATTGCGCCATTTGTCGCGCAAACAATTGCCTGAACTTGCAAAAGAATTACGAGAGTTTCTAGTTGAAAGCGTGTCACAAACTGGAGGCCATTTATCTTCGAATCTTGGAGTAGTCGAACTCACAATCGCGTTGCATTACGTCTTTAACACACCAGAAGACCGGCTGGTGTGGGATGTCGGCCACCAAACTTACCCACATAAAATTTTAACGGGTCGTCGGAATGCTATGAGCGAATTGCGTAAATCAGGTGGCATTGCTGGCTTTCCTCGTCGAAATGAAAGTGTTTTCGATACTTTTGGTACAGGTCACTCTAGCACATCAATATCTGCTGCACTTGGCATGGCCGTCGCCGCAAAAAAAACCGGTTCAGACCGGCGAGCAGTGGCAATTATTGGAGATGGTGCAATGACAGCCGGCATGGCATTTGAAGCCCTTAACAATGCCGGCGCAATGGACGCAAACCTTTTAGTGATTTTGAATGACAACGATATGTCAATTTCACCGAATGTAGGCGCACTCCAAAACTATCTAGCAAAACTTTTATCTGGCAGGCTTTATACCAATGTACGTAAATCTGGTGAAAAAGTTTTAGGCGTGATGCCGCCCGTATTGGAATTTGCTAAACGTGCTGAAGAACACGTCAAAGGTATGGTCACGCCAAGTACGCTTTTTGAAGAGTTTGGCTTTAATTACATCGGACCAATTGATGGGCATAATTTAGACACCCTCATCGTCACTCTTAACAACATTAAAAAACTTGATGGCCCGCAGTTTCTTCACATCGTTACCGAGAAAGGGCGTGGTTATGCCCCAGCGGAAAATGAACCAGGAAAATTTCATGGCGTTGGTAAATTTAACCCAGAAGATGGCTGTGCAATAAACAGCTCAACTAAAAAAACTTACACCCAGGTCTTTAGCGACTGGCTTGTGGATATGGCGAAGGAAAATGAACTTTTAATAGGCATTACACCCGCAATGAGCGACGGCTCAGGCATGAATGCTTTTGCCGAAACCTATCCTAATCGCTTTTACGATGTCGGGATTGCAGAACAGCATGCACTAACCTTTGCTGCAGGTATGGCATGTGATGGATTAAAACCTGTCGTAGCTATTTACTCAACATTTTTACAACGTGCTTATGACCAACTAATACACGATATCGCACTTCAGAACCTACCCGTGATGTTTGCAATTGATCGAGCAGGGCTGGTAGGGGCTGACGGACCAACGCATGCAGGTAGCTTTGATCTGAGTTTTTTACGTTGCATTCCCAACATCATTGTAATGACGCCAAGTGACGAACAAGAATGTCGTCAAATGCTGACTACTGCCTTCTATCATAACGGACCAAGTGCAGTTCGCTATCCGCGAGGCGGGGGGCCTGGTGAGGCTCTTCAAAGTGACCTCAGCACACTGCCAATTGGAAAGGGTCAGCTTCGTCGTCAAGGTCAAAAAATTGCAATACTCGCTTTTGGTAGCATGCTTGCGCCAGCGCTTGAAGCCGCAGAAAAACTTAACGCAACTGTCGCCAATATGCGCTTTGTGAAGCCGTTAGATATTGACTTAGTAGAAAATCTGGCAAAAAGCCATGACCTGATTATCACCATTGAAGAGAATGCCATCATGGGGGGTGCTGGCGCAGCAGTGATGGAAGCCATGCAACTACTAAACATTGAAACACCAATGCTATGTTTAGGATTGCCAGACCACTTCATTGAACACGGCGTCCATGAAAACATGCTGGCAGAATGCGGTCTAGATGCTGACGGCATCATTAACGCGATTGAGAAAAAATTAACCTAGTGATATACTCAAGTATTAGCACTGGACATTTATACATTCAGGACACCCATGAGCAAAGACAATAACTTACCGATCGAAGATGTACAAAATACGCCAGATATCCGTCACTTGGCGATTGATAAGGTAGGTATTAAATCTATTCGACATCCGGTTAAAGTCAAAGATAAAACTGGCGGCATTCAACACACAGTAGCGATGTTTGATATGTATGTGCATTTACCGCACAATTTCAAAGGCACCCACATGTCGCGCTTTGTTGAAATACTCAACATGAATGAGCGCGAAATTTCGATTGAGTCTTTTGAGACTATCCTACGTGAAATGGTCAAACGTCTGGAGGCGGAATCCGGCTATGTACAGATGACTTTTCCATACTTTGTTAACAAGGCCGCACCCGTGTCTGGCGTCCAAAGTTTGCTTGATTACGAAGTCACGTTTATAGGTGAAATAAGACAAGGAAAATTCGATATTACCGTAAAAGTTTTAGTCCCTGTGACTAGCCTTTGTCCTTGTTCAAAAAAGATTTCAGACTACGGCGCGCACAATCAGCGCTCACATGTCACAGTGACAGCTCTCATCAATGACTTCATATGGGTCGAGGACATTATCCGCATGGTAGAAACCCAAGCCTCATGTGAGCTATACGGCCTCCTAAAACGTCCTGATGAGAAATTTGTCACTGAGCGTGCTTACGACAATCCTAAGTTTGTTGAAGACATGGTCAGGGATGTTGCAGCAGTCTTAAATAGTGAAAAGCGTATTGATAAATTTGTAGTTGAATCTGAAAACTTCGAATCCATTCACAATCATTCAGCATATGCATTAATTGAAAAAGATAAGCGTATCTAGAATATAAATTCACATCTCTAAAAAGGCATCTAGGGCAGATGCTTTTTTTTGCCTATCAAAATTAAAGTTTAACTTTTTTTGGCATCACCAAAATAAAAAACAAACATCCTAACAAGCCAAATACTCCTGAAATCGTAAAAGTCCAACTTGAGCCAAGAGCTCCCCAGGCGTAGCCGCTAAAAAGTCCACCAAATGTGCCTCCCATACCATAAGAAACGCTGGTATAAAGGCCCTGCCCTTTTGATTGATGTCGCCCCTTAAAATATTGATGGGTCATTGCTACGGCAGCTGCATGATAAGAGCCAAAAGTGGCAGCATGGAGAATTTGTGCAAAAAGCACAACCCACCACCAATCGACCGCCCATCCAATTAAATTAAAACGTATAAAGGCAATGAATAAACTGACCAATAAAATGTTCTTAAGTCCAAAGCGCTTTGTGAGTTTTGGCATGATTAAAAAAATCAAAATTTCTGCTATTACCCCTAGCGCCCACAATAGTCCCACATTGGTTTTGTTATATCCATGATCTACCAAATAAATAGAATAGAACGTGTAATAAACACCATGTGCAGCCGCCATCATAAAACAGGCTGCTAGCAATGCTAAAACCTCACGCTGACGCATAATCGCCCAAATGGACCTGTCATCCGTATGATGCGGCACTATTTTTGGTTCAGGGATGTTACGAGAAAACATCAAGACTGCCACCATCATGCCAAGTACAGCCCAAAGCAATAAGCGAATATCGAATACGTCTAGTAAAAAGCCAAGCCCAATCACCGCAACAATAAAACCAATAGAACCCCACATCCTAATGTGTCCGTATCGATCGAAACGATCCCCGAGATGCCCTAGTGTGACGGTCTCGATAAGTGGAAGTGATGCACTCCAAAAAAAACTAAGCAAAAGCATGACTGCAAAAAGCCATGCATAACTGGTTCCAATAAACACGCCAACATAAGAGAGTAAGCTCAGTGCGGCTAGCCATTGGATGATAAAAACCCGCTGCCCGAGATGGTCTGCCAACCATCCCCATAAACTAGGGGCAAAAATACGTGCTACCTGAAATAAAGACATGAGAACTGCAATTTGAAATGGGGCAAAATCAAGCGATTTGAGATATAGGCTCCAATAGGGGGTAAAGGAGCCTACAAATGCAAAGTATGCGAAATAAAACGCTGAAAGGCGCCAATAAGGTAATTGCATATCAGGCCTATGAAAAATGTATTAGATGGTTTTAAGACCTGAATTCACATCACCACACTGTGCACGATTGCGCAAAGCATGGTCAATCAACACCAAGGCCAACATAGCCTCAACAATAGGTGTTGCGCGAATTCCAACGCAAGGATCATGTCGACCTGTGGTTTGCATCAACACTGGCTGACCATTCTTATCGATCGAATTACGCTCTTGTGGAATACTAGATGTCGGCTTAAATGCAACATTAACCCGAATTTGCTGCCCACTAGAAATTCCACCCAAAACACCACCCGCATGGTTAGTTGCAAAGCCATTAGGCGTTAACTCGTCACTATGCACACTGCCCCTCTGAGCAACAGAATCAAATCCAGCACCAATTTCAACCCCTTTTACTGCATTAATGCCCATCATAGCGTAAGCAATTTCCGCATCTAAACGATCAAAAATTGGTTCACCCCAGCCTACTGGAACCCCTTCAGCAACAACTGTAATTTTTGCCCCAACTGAATCGCGCTCAGAACGAATATTGTCTAAATAAGACTCTAATTCGGGCATGATCTCCATATTAGGCGTAAAAATTTTGTTATCTGGGTGCTGCAAGTCAGTCCAGCTAACAAAAGGTATTTCCAAGTCCCCGAGCTGACTTAGATAAGCGCGAATTTCAACACCATAACGCTCTTTCAACCATTTTTTAGCTATTGCACCTGCTGCAACACGAACAGCAGTTTCACGTGCGCTTGAACGCCCGCCGCCTCGATAGTCGCGTATTCCGTACTTCTGTGTGTAGGTATAGTCTGCATGGCCAGGACGAAAAGTGTCCATAATTTTGCTGTAATCTTGACTACGTTGATCAGTATTACGAATCAATAAACCTATTGGGGCTCCTGTGGTTTTCCCTTCGAACACTCCAGAAAGAATTTCTACGCTATCAGCCTCACTCCGTTGGGTGACGTGGCGGGATGTGCCTGGTTTACGTCTATCCAAATCAATCTGCAAGTCCTCAGCACTCAACTCTAATCCTGGAGGGCATCCATCGACTATGCCGCCGATTGCAGCGCCGTGAGATTCACCAAAAGAAGTGAGTGTAAATAAAGTACCAATAGTATTACCCGACATGAATATTCTCTTTTATTAGCGCAATTAATACCCATAAGTTTACCATAAGCACGCACGAGGATTGCTGCGCTCAAATAGTGCAAGCCAATTAGAATTGCTCCTTAAGCATACATGGCAGGCTTAGACTTTTGTTAAAGTGCCAACTGGCAAATCCTCTAAAGTATATTCTCCAATCGCATATCGTATTAAGCGTAAAGTTGGGAACCCGACTTTTGCTGTCATGCGCCGAACTTGACGGTTTTTACCCTCGGATATTTTAATCTCTAACCAAGTGGTTGGAATGGCCTTACGCTCTCGAATAGGTGGATTTCTAGGCCATAGCATTATCGGCTCCTGAATGATTTTTGCTTTTGCCGGTGCAGTAACAAAATCTCCTAAATCAACACCACTCAGAAGTGGCATTAAATCTGCTTGTGTTGGAGCGCCCTCCACTTGTACCCAATAAGTTTTGATTTCTTTATACTTCGGGTGGGAAACACGATGTTGAAGTTCGCCATCATCGGTTAAAATGAGCAGACCTTCGCTATCCGTATCCAGTCTGCCAGCGGCATAAACGTTTGGAATAGCAATATAATCAGCTAGTGTTTCGTGTTTTTCATGTTTACTAAACTGACACACGACGCCATAAGGCTTATTAAAAAGAATTAACATAAATCTCTTTTTTATTTTTTAAGTTTTAATACATAAGGTTTATCAAGCATGTCATCTAAAATCGTGGTTCCGAACTTTGGTGAAAAAATCACCGTTAATCCAGATAACACTTTGAATGTGCCTAACCAGCCCATTATCCCATTTATTGAGGGTGATGGAATTGGCGTAGACATTACACCACCAATGATGAAAGTGGTAGATACAGCTGTAGAAAAAGCTTATGGTGGAAAAAAGAAAATCGCTTGGATGGAAGTATATGCCGGTGAAAAAGCGACTAAGGTTTATGACAAAGACACATGGTTGCCTAGTGAGACTATGAAAGCAGTCCGTGACTACGTGATTTCAATCAAAGGCCCTTTAACAACCCCAGTGGGTGGAGGCATCCGCTCACTTAACGTTAGCTTACGCCAAGAATTAGACCTGTACGTTTGCTTGCGTCCAATTCAATATTTTACGGGCGTTCCTAGCCCTGTGAAACATCCAGAAAAAACTGACATGGTCATTTTCCGGGAAAACACTGAAGACATATACGCTGGAATTGAGTGGGCTGCTGGAAGTGCAGAGGCTGAGAAAATTATTAATTTTATCAGCGAGATGGGAATGAGAAAAAAAATCCGCTTCCCAGAATCTTCAGCCATTGGAATTAAACCTGTCTCAATAGATGGCAGTAAACGTCTAATCCGAAAAGCGATTCAATACGCAATTGATAACAACCGAAAATCAGTGACGATTACTCACAAAGGCAACATCATGAAATTCACAGAAGGTGGATTTAGAGATTGGGGCTATGAAATTGCTAAGCAAGAATTTGGGGCTGTTGAGATTGATGGTGGCCCATGGTGCAAACTCCCTAATGGCATCATTATTAAGGACTGTATTGCGGATGCGTTCTTGCAAGAGATTTTGCTACATCCAAGTGATTACGACATCGTTGCTGCACTTAACTTAAACGGGGACTACATGTCTGACGCACTTGCAGCACAAGTTGGCGGAATTGGAATTGCACCAGGTGCTAACCTATCCGACACTGTCGCCATGTTTGAAGCAACTCACGGAACTGCGCCTAAAATAGCTGGCAAAGATATTGCCAACCCAAGCTCACTCATTTTATCCGCAGAAATGATGTTAAGGCATATGGGCTGGATTGAGGCTGCAGACTTGGTAATCAAAGGGGTAGGAAAAGCAATTGGTGCGAAACGTGTTACTCATGACTTCTCATCACAAATGGATGGAGCAACTCAAGTTGGTAGCGCTCAATTTGGTGATGAAATCATCAGCCAAATGTAATTAGAAGGACGAATTAAAAAAAAGGCCTAAAGTAATTTACTTTTAGGCCTTTTTTTAATTTGTACAACTTAAATTAAGTGATTTTTTATTTCTTAACAATACTGACACCCAAAGCCTTTTCAATTTCAGCAGATGGATACGCACCTAACATACGCTTACCGTCCGTAAAGAATATAGTTGGCGTACTCGTTACTCCAAGTTTTTTTGCTAAAGCAATATTTTTATCAATTGGCGCATCACAAATAGCCCCTTTTTTTACCAATTGATTACTTAAAGCCCAATCCTGCCAGGCCTTACCTCTATCTGGAGCACACCAAATCGCACGAGCTTTATTTACAGAATCCGGATGCAATTGTTCCAAGGGATAGAGAAATGTATAAACAGTAACATCAGTAATGTTAATCAATTCATTTTGCTCTAGACGTTTACAAAAAGGGCAGTCAGGGTCTGAAAAAACAGCCATCTTTCGGCTCCCGTTTCCTTTTATCACCTTAATCGACTGATCTAAAGGTAGTGATGAAAAATCAATTTTTGTTAAATCAGCAAGACGATCACCTGTTAAGTCTTTTTTAGTTTTCGGATCAACCAAATGACCCTCAGCAATTAAAAAACTAAATTTTTCATCCGTATAAACAATTTGACCATTCATATAGACTTCATACAATCCAGCGTATGGTGTTTTTACAACGCTTTCGACCGTAATTTTCGGGTAAGCCGCTTCGACTAATTTGCGCAATGAGGACTCATCTGCAAGTACACTTGTGACATTAAGTAAAATCAATACTGCAAGGAGTAATTTTTTTAACATGTAATTGCTAAAATTTTATTAATTTAAAAAATAATTAAGTAAGCGCTTTTTTCATTAAAGCACGCTTGATAGTGGGATAACGATTTGGCAAACTCAATCCCCAATTACGTATAACCCTCACAAAAGCCTCTTTACTATCAAACAAACCATAAAGTCCATGCGTCAATCCTTGCATAGCAAAAACATCCGCTTTTCTTGCACGTTCATATCGGCGCAAAATAAACCTATCACCGATATCTGCCAATGGGTTTCGTTGAGTTAAAGCCTGGGTTAGCTCAATTACATCACGAAAACCTAAATTTACACCCTGACCAGCCATAGGATGGACTTGGTGGGCTGCGTCACCAACCAAAACCACTCTTCTCTCAATTAGAGCGCTCGCATTTTGTTTTACTAGAGGAAAAGCAACTGCGGGGGTAATGCATTTAAACTTACCTAAAACGTTACCGCCAATTTGAGCAATATGTTGGGACAAGTTCGCGGGACTTAACTCCATTAAGTCTTGAGAGTGTTTTGTAGAAAACACCATCGAAATTCGATTTCCAGGCAATGGTAACCAAGCCAAAATTCCATCTTCCAAAAACCATTGTCTTGCTATATTTTGATGTGAAAGTTCAACTTCAAAATTGGCGACAACACCGACATGCTCATATTTGGTTTTTTGTTGTGTTAGCCCTGCTTGATCACGCACCCATGAATTACCGCCATCCGCACCAACAATTAAATTGGCACTTAATTGAAATCCATTAGCCAAAGTCAAAATAGCTAAATCTTCTTTCAATTCAAGCGCTAATGCATCAATGCCAACAAAGATTTCCACATTAAGCACTTGCAGCTCGACCAATAAGGCTTCTTGCAAGGCTGTATTTTCCAGAATGTAGCCAAGGTTACTAGCAAAAACATCCTCGGCATTAAATGCCAAAGGCTCTAAATTGGAGTCACTCCACACTTCCATCGCTTCAATTGGGCTAAGCCTATTAACGGCTAATCTCTGCCAAACACTCATTTCTTTAAGCCAATCAACGTTACCGGGGCTGATTGCATAAATACGACTGTCCCAAACCTCACCTCCAGTTGCTTGAAATGAAGAAAGTTGTTTATCCACCAAGCCAACTTTGAAGCCTTGTTTTGACAAAGCTACTGCTGCAGCCGCACCAACCAATGCAGCGCCTACAATAACAATATCGTAATGCTTTATGGGCGAATCCATTTTAGCCACGACTTCCAAAACTCATTTTTCTAATCAAGCCAGATTTGATCGGCTTAGCTAAATCAAGCATTCCTAAACTCATCCCACGCAAACCTGACACAGCAAGAATGTCATTAGAAAATAAATTGACCAAAAAATCAGTAAACATTAAACCGCGTTTAGTGTCTTTTTTACGTCCCTCTTGATAAGACTGCAACATGGAATCTCGACCCCAATCCGCAGGGGGGGTGGATGCAATTTGTTGTGCTAATTCATAGGCATCGCGAAGCCCAACATTAAACCCTTGCCCTGCAACAGGGTGCATGGTTTGTGCGGCATTACCTATCACAACCAAATGTGGGGCTGTCACGGGGCTGAGATAAGACAATTTAAGTGGAAAGGTCAATCGCTTACCAACACTTAAAAAGCGGCCAACTCGATCGCCAAAATGATGATGCAACTGATGAAGAAAAGCATCGTCTTCAAGCGACATCACTTGAGCAACTTCTTCTTGTTTCCCCGTCCAAACCAAAGAAAAATTTCTAGCTCCATTTGGCAATAAAGCAACCGGACCCATTGGGGTAAAACGTTCATATGCAATATTGTTGTGTGGCAATTCACATTCAACTTTGCTTACCAAGGCATCATGACCATACATTTTTGTTTGACGCGAGATCCCTGGAATATCTGCCAAGCTTCGACCACCATCAGCAAGCACAACCAATTTACTAGTGACTTGTTGTAAGTTCGCCTGATAATTAAAGGTCACTCTTGCGTTTTCCGAAGCTGGATCAATATTTGTGGCCTCTGCTTCATAGAAAACATTTATTCCATTAAAAGCAACCAGCGCCTCATCTAAAGCTTGAGTCAAAGCACCGTAAGAAAGTACATATCCTAAATCAGGCAAATCATGGTCTTTTGCTTTTAATATACTGCGCCCAAAGCTCCCACGCTGTGAGATATGAATACTACTAATGCCAGTGGCTTGATGGTCTAATTTTTCCCAAACCCCTAACTTTTCCAAAATAACACGGCTGCCGTATGAGAGTGCCAATGCACGCTGATCTTGATAAGCAGACCCTTTAGAACGCGCTTCTAGCATCGTCACAGCAATTCCCTTGTGCTGCAAAGCGAGTGCTAAAGTTGCTCCAACTGGCCCACCACCAACAATCACGACTGTCTCAGTCATCTTGCATCAAGGCCTCTATTTCAAGAATCGTCTTAGGCGCAGCCTTGGTTATCACTTCAGAGCCAGTTTCAGTCACCACGACATCATCTTCAATACGAATACCAATATTCCAAAAGTGCTCTGGGACATTTTCTGAAGGACGCACATAACAGCCTGGCTCAACCGTCAAAGCCATCCCTTTCTTGAGCTTACGCCAACCACCCTGCTTATCTTTATATTCTCCCGCATCATGAACATCCAAGCCTAACCAATGACCTGTGCGATGCATATAAAATTGACGATAACTTCCATTTTCTAAAACTTCGTCAGGACTTCCTTTACACAGCCCTAAGTCAATGAACCCACGAATTAACACATCCAAAGCTGCCTCATGGGGCGCATTCCAATCGGCATTGGGCAAAACTTTTGCAATTGCAGCAGATTGGGAAGCCAAGACCAGCTCATATAAATCCTTTTGAGCACTGCTGAATTTCCCATTGATCGGGAAAGTACGTGTAATGTCTGACGCATAACCATCCAACTCACATCCAGCGTCAATCAAAACTAAATCGCCATCGCTTAATTTGGCGTTATTTTGGTTGTAATGCAAAGTGCAGGCATTTGCCCCCCCCGCAACGATACTGGTATAAGCCGGTGATTGTGCCCCTCGGCGATAGAATTCATGCAAAAATTCCGCTTCAACTTCATACTCCATCACCCCTGGCTTGACGAACTGCATGGCACGCTGATGCGCCGCAGCCGCAATATCTGAGGAATGACGCATAATCTCAATTTCATAGGCTGATTTATACAAGCGCATCTCATCAAGACATTTACGCACGTCCACCACTTCGTTAGGAACACTTACTCCTGTTCTGGCTTGAGATCGCAACTGATTAAGCCAGTTATTTACTCTCAAATCCCAAACAGCTTCTGCCCCAAAGCTATAAAAAAGCTTTTCTTGATTAGCGAGTAATTTAGGAGCGATTTCATCCAACTTAGTAATTGAATACGCCTCATCAAAACCAAATTCGGCCAATGCCCCGTTTGGCCCATAACGGAATCCATCCCAAATCTCGCGCTCCATATCTTTATCACGACAAAATAAGATTGTTTTTGGGGTGGCGCCAGCCATAATAAATAAAACGGACTCTGGCTCCTTGAATGCTGAAAGATAGTAAAAGTAACTATCAAAACGATAGGGGTAATGACTGTCGCGATTCCGAACAAGCTCAGGTGATGTAGGAATAATGGCGACTCCCTCACCCATGGCCTTAATCAAAAGCTCACGTCTTGCCCTAAATTCATCGAGATTAATTGCCATATATTTTCTTAAAATATTGTTTAAGTTTTGTCGTTAGAAAATAACTTAAGTTCAAGAGAATTGCTTATTTAAAAAGGCCAAACGTTCTGGCGTGCCTATATCATGCCAAACCCCTGCATAATGCTCACCACCAACCAGCCCTTTTGTCATAGCCTCTCTTAGTAACGGAGCTAGTTTTGCAGGCTGCCCTTTTTCAATATTAGAAAACAAGCTTGGGTGATAAACCCCAATGCCTGAGAACGTCAGTTTATTCTTTCCCTCTTCACTCAATTTTTCTGAAAAAATTGAAAAGTCTCCTTTGGGATGTTGCGCCGGATTATCAACCATCACCAAATAAGCTAAATTGGGCGGGTTCAATCGCAACTTGGCGAAATCAATCTCAGTAAAAACATCCCCATTCACCACCAAAAATGGTGAGTCTCCCAACAAAGGCAGCGCATTAGCAATTCCCCCGGCCGTTTCTAAAGCTAATGTTTCAGGACTATATTGAATATTTAATCCCCAGGCACTTCCATCCCCCAAGGCTCTTACAATTTGCTCCCCTAAGTATGCATAATTAATCACTACATCTTTTATTCCGGCTATCGCTAAACGCTCTAAATGCCAAACAATTAGAGGCTTAGATCCAACAAGCAGCAAAGGCTTAGGAGTGCTGTCAGTCAGCGGGCGCATACGCTCACCTCTCCCAGCCGCCAGAATCATAGCTTTCATTAAAATGTGTACCCTGCTTTTAGCTCAACTCCAGCTAATTGATCTAGCAAACGTAACATAGGCTTCAGTTCAATGTATCGATCACAGACGCGACGCAAGTAATCCATCACTAACGGCATATCTTTTAAATATCCATCTTTTCCATCCCGATGATAAAGCCTTGCAAAGATACCAAGCACTTTTATATGCCGTTGTGCACCCATCCACTCGAAGTCTCTGTAAAAGTCTGCGACATCTTCAGGCACTGGTAGTCCAGCCTTCCTTGCTGACTGCCAATATCGCACTGCCCAGTCTAAGATTTGATCCTCATCCCAGCTAATATAAGCATCCTTAAGTAAAGAGACTAAGTCGTAAGTAATTGGGCCATAAACCGCATCTTGGAAGTCCAAAATACCCAAATCATGTGAATCATTCTGCACCATCAGATTTCGCGAATGATAATCTCGATGCACATAAACTTTTGCTTGCGCAAGAATATTGGCGTTTAACAAATTAAAAGTTTTTTTCATGGTTTCTTGCTGAACGCCGGTCAACGTGACTTGCAAATGCTGAGCCACATACCACTCAGGGAAGAGCGCCATTTCTCTCATCAATAGGGTTTCGTTATATTCAGGAAACACCCCTGGCTTACTAGCGAGTTGAATTTTAATAAGCGCCTGACTAGCGTCACGATATAAATCTGCAGCAACTTCCAAACCGTTATGAGATTGTAGGGCGTTTAAAAAAGTTGTATTACCTAAATCCGAAAGTAACAAAAATCCATTTGAAATGTCTTGCGCAACGATCTTCGGAACATTCAATCCAGCCTGTGATAAAACTTCTGCGGCATGAACAAATGGACTGCAGTCTTCTTGAGGCGGTGGGGCATCCATGGCGATATAAGTTGCATCGTTAACAGCCACTCTGAAGTAACGTCTGAAGCTAGCATCAGCAGATGCCGGCTCAATCTCATAGGGCGTATTTTTTAATACTTCGGATAACCATTCATTCAATTGCTGCAATCTGTCCAATTTACACATCCATCTACTAAATTATTAAGATTAAAAAGGCTAAACCTTCCATTTTTATTGTTTAAAAGAGCTAAAAAACACATCTTTAAGCTATCATACTGGGATGATGAAAAAAGTGCATAAGGTCTATTTAAAATGCGATTTTATCACCCATAAAACAATCACGCGCTCACTTTAATACTCGCGAATACTGATATTGAAATTTACCTATTTTATTTTTAGTCTACTCCTAGCCATTTCAGGGACAGAAGTTGCTTTGGCAGACGATATCAGCACGCCTACAAACATCTCAGAAAATAACACCCCGATTGAGCTAAGTCTTGATCATCAAATATCACCCGATAACGCAGCTATCCAAGGTGACATTGAAATCAATAATAACCAAGCTCAAAAATCTGAGGTGCGGATCAAACTGCGCATGAGTAAGAGCATAACTGACTTCGACGCTCTCAACGCACCAACAAACGAACCAACTGTCATTGACCCACTTGCTTTTAAGAGAGCGGCTGATGCCGAGAATGAAATGATTGCTACTGGCGCAGTCATTATTGAGGGCGACCGATTAGAGGTTCAGTTGGATCGAAACTTAACCTCTTTAGGAAATGCCTCCCTTAAAGCGGGAGGAAATATCATACTTGGCGATCGTATTGAGTTTGATGAAGAAACTCGTATGACTCATTCGTCAGGCAATGCATCCATTGAGAGCAATGACAGCCTTGTTAAAGGACCTTCATTTAATCTTAATATTGATGACAGCAGTGGGGAAATGCCTAACGCATCATTTTTTATGTATAAACCGCTTATCAACATTACCCCTTTAGGTAGTTTAGGTGAGAAACTTTACGGTCAAAAACCTGAATTAAACAACGACCTTTTATCAGGGGTTGTTGATAGAAACATGAAGCCCGTCAATGGAGAAACACAGCCATTAATCGCCACCGATAGCAAACCATCTACTGAATCGAGAAAAGTGAGTTCTCGCGGTGATGCACAAATGCTGTTTTTTGAGGGCGAGTCTAAAAAGCGATTGCTAAAGTCTCGCTACACCACATGTGAAGCAGGTTCAGATGATTGGTATATCAAATCAGGTCAACTGAAGATTGATGATGAAACTAAAACGGCCGTTGCCACTAACGCTACCGTCGAATTTAAAGGCGTTCCTATTTTATACACACCCTGGATTAACTTCCCTTATGCAAATCAACGCAAATCAGGTCTGCTAGCACCAACATGGGGAACAACCACCAAAAGCGGACTTGAGGTGCTTATCCCATTTTACTGGAATATTTCACCGAACATGGATGCTACACTTTCAACGCGAGAGTTAAGTAAACGCGGCATACAATATTCTGGAGAGTTTCGGTACTTGGAAGAAAATTATTCTGGTTTAGATAATATTGAATATCTTCCAACTGATGAAATGACAAAAAAAGATCGTTATTTTGCAAGAGTCAAACATCAACAAAACTTTGGTAACGGATGGTCGGCTGGAGTCGATGTCGCAAGGGTTTCAGATAGCCAATACTTCTCGGATCTCTCAACACACATTATCACTACTAGTCAGGTGAACTTATTACAACAAACAAACATTAACTATTCAGGAAATACCTGGCAGTTTGGTGCATTAGCACAAAAATATCAAACACTAGACAATGTTTCCTATGCCTATGAAAGACTGCCCCAATTAACACTGAATGGATCAAAAGAATGGGATTGGGGCGGAATTACCAGAGTACAAAATCAACTTGTTAGATTCCAAGCAAACCAGAACTCAACTTTTGACGTCAAATCAGCCACTCGTTTTAGTACCTACCCAAGTATCAGTTTTCCTATGAATCGATCTTATGGTTATGTCACGCCAAAAATAGGAATCAATTACACTAGCTATAGTTTAGATAGTATCAGTTCATCTCCCACGCAATATGGCAGCAATGTTATGAGCTACGATAAAACAGCAGATCG
>CAIVUE010000004.1 GCA_903909015.1 uncultured Methylophilaceae bacterium | reverse complement strand
TGCCTACATCATTGAGAATGCCGACATGCCAGGCTTCTCTAAGATGGAGCAAGAAACCATAGGATTTCTCGTTCGATCACAACGCCGCTCTCTAGCTAAGCTTGCAATGCCTGCAATTCATGAGGACCGATGTGTCTTATCCATGATATTCCGCTTAGCAGTGCTATTTCATCGAAACAGACAAGATATTGAACCCCCAGAATTAAACTTGGGCTGGTCTAGAATAGGATTTGGGTTGGATGTGGAACAAAAATGGCTTTCTGATAATCCACTGACCCAGGCTGAATTAATGGCAGAAGTTGGCTACTGGAAAGACATCAATATCACCTTGAATTTGGCATAGATGCCAATCAAGATTTAATCTTTCAGTCTGTTTTTCTGATTAAAGGGCCTGTCCAAAATCTTGCATCAGGCTTTGCTGAGCACTCAGAGGAAGTCCGCGTCTTGGGCGCAGATGATACTGGCCATCAGCATTCATTTCCCATGCATTCAAATTATCTTTTAGGTAAATTTCAAGCCCTTCACTCATGACTCGTTTTTTAACCTTAGGATCCAAAATTGGGAAGCAGACCTCGATGCGTTTAAAGAAGTTGCGATACATCCAGTCAGCACTTGATAGATAAAGATGATGCTCACCGTGATGATGGAAGAAAAAGATACGGGTATGCTCTAAGAAACGTCCAACAACAGAACGCACCCGAATATTTTCTGAAACACCTGGAATGCCTGGCTTAAGGGCGCAGACACCTCGGACTAATAAATCAATTTGAACGCCGGCATTTGAGGCCTCATATAAAGCACGAATAACATCTGCATCCAACAAAGCATTCATTTTGGCTATGATGTGGGCTTTCTTACCTGACTTAGCAATTTCAGCTTCCTTCTCAATCGCTTTAATTAAATTACTATGCAACGTAAAAGGAGATTGCCATAAATGATGTAGCTTGTTGGACTTGCCCAAACCGGTCAGTTGAGCAAACACATCATTCACGTCCTTACATATTTCTTCATTACAAGTTAATAGGCCAAAATCCGTATATAACTTAGCAGTTCTCTGATGATAGTTGCCGGTTGAAAGGTGCACATAGCGACGGAGTTTATTGTCTTCTCTTCTCACAACCATGGCCATTTTTGCATGCGTTTTATGTCCAACAACCCCATAGACGACATGCGCGCCAGCGTCTTCTAATTTAGCTGCCCAATTAATATTGGCTTCCTCATCAAAGCGGGCAAAGAGCTCAACTACAACTGTGACTTCTTTACCACTTCTCGCCGCTGCAATTAAGGCCATCATTAATTTTGAATCGGCACTGGTTCGATAAAATGTTTGTTTAATCGCTAGTACATCAGGATCTTCAGCCGCCTGAGTAATGAAATCAATCACCGGATTAAAAGACTGATAAGGATGATGCAATAAAATATCTTGCTTGCGAATCGCTTTAAAAATATCAACGTTTTTGTTTAATTCTTTAGGATTACTAGGGGTATAGGGAACAAATTTCAAATCTGGTCGATCAACCAAATCTGGGATCTGCATCAGTCGCACCAAGTTAACAATCCCATTGACTTGATATAAATCAGCTTGGGTTAATCCAAACTGCCCTAGCAAGAAAGCTGTCATTTCCGGAGGGCAATTGTCAGCCACTTCTAAACGCACACCATCGCCAAACTGACGATGAGAGAGCTCACCCTGAAGGGCAACACGAAGATCTTTTGCATCTTCATCATCTAATGAAAGTTCAGTATCCCGTGTCACGCGGAATTGATAACATCCTTTTACCGTCATCCCTGTAAACAATTCATGCACGTGGGCATGCAAAATTGAAGAGAGGAAAACAAAGCCATTTTGACTTCCAGCAATGTCTGGAGGAAGTTTAATCACACGAGGTAAAGCTCGAGGCGCTTGGACTACGGCAACACCTGAATTTCGTCCGAAAGCATCCTTACCTTCAAGCTCCACTGCAAAATTCAAGCTCTTATTTAAAATGCGTGGAAAAGGATGGGCTGGATCAAGACCAATCGGTGTAAGAATAGGCATTAACTCACGAAAGAAATACTCAGATATCCATGCACGTTGCTGATCATTCCAACTCGTGCGTCTTAGGAAATGAATGTTTTCTTGGGCTAATTTAGGTAATACAACCTCATTAAGAATTTGATATTGATGCGCAATTAAAGCATGTGCCTCTATCACGACTTGATCAAATACTTGTTTAGGGCTTAGGCCATCTGGCCCAGAATGTTTGTCGTTAAGTTTAATCTGGTGTTTGACACCTGCAATACGCACTTCAAAAAACTCGTCCATATTGCTACTAAATATGCATAGGAATTTCAAACGCTCGAGTAATGGAACTCGATCATCTTCCGCTTGTGCAAGAACCCGCTTATTGAAGGCAAGAAGGCCCAACTCTCGATTTACAAAATGCTCTGTACTCAATTTATGACTAACCGACAAAATAATTCACCAATTTAAACTTAGAATTGTTACGAACTAATGACATTCTATGCTTTATTGACTCGGCATAGAATATTGAAACTCTAGAAATAAAAATGATTAAGGCTTGTAGACTTCAAGCCAGCTTAATAAGTCCACCCATTGGGCGATATGCTTATTGGCTTTTGATGGCTGCATATCAAATATGGTAGCGCCGATCTCTGCACAATGCTGGTAAATTTGAGCATCCGATAAGTAGGCCTTGACTGGGAAATCCGTCTCAGCCAAATACTGCTCAAGTCTAGCAGCTGACTTTGTCCTCCGATCAACACGCATTCCAACCATTGCAACAAACGCTTTGCCTTTACGGACAGACTTCTCTTCTTTGAGCACCTCTAGAAAATCTTGAGTTGCATTAATATCAAAGGATGAGGATTGCATGGGCACGATGACCCAATCCGCCGCCTTGACTGCATCGCTAAGCTTTTCACCCCTCAGGCCAGCCGGAGAATCGATGACATTCATATGAGCACTCATGCTACTTAAATGCCCACTTCGCCCATTTAGGCCATGAATGATAGGCAAATCCACAGGCCTACGTTCAAGCCACCCTAGCGATGAGGCCTGCCTATCCATATCAGAAAGGGCAACATGAAGCCCTCGACTTGAAAGGTAGCCAGCTAAATTAGTCGCGAGGGTTGTTTTACCACTGCCACCTTTTGGATTGGCGACTAAAAACGTTTTCATTACTTTTTAGCTGGCGCAGTTACTTTAGTAGCGACTTTCTGGCTCGCATTGGCTTTTGGAGTTGACTTAACCGTTGCTGATTTAGCTGAAGCAGTCTTTACTGGGGTGGTTTTTGGTTTAGCCACTACCGCCTTTTTTTCTTGTACCGGCTTAACAGATTTTTCTTTTGCAAGTCTTTCTGCTACTTTTAATTGCGCCTTTTCTGCCTTCTCTCTTACAGCAGCCATATTGCTACGCCACTCACTCAACTGCTCATCTTCCAACTCCAATTGGATAGCGATTGCTTCATCAGCCGTCAACTTATCTTTTTGTAAGCGCTTTGGAAGCTTTCCAACCATCCGTGAAAGGATACGATCACGTTCT
>CAIVUE010000003.1 GCA_903909015.1 uncultured Methylophilaceae bacterium | reverse complement strand
TAGAAATTTCTAGAAACGTACTTTTTTCTGGGAATCATCAAAAATATGGCTGAATCAACTAAGAAATCCGTATTAGTTTTACACGGACCTAACTTAAACCTACTGGGTTTACGTGAACCTGATCATTACGGTAAAAATACTCTGGCTGATATTGATGCACAATTAGCTAAGCGTGCTTCAGAAGCTAATATTTCATTACAGTCATTTCAAAGCAATTCAGAAGTCGAACTCATTCAAGTCTTACATACATTAGCAGAGAAAAAAGTGGATTTTATTATTATAAATCCAGCTGCTTTTACCCATACATCTGTTGCATTACGTGATGCACTCTCAGCAATCAAAGTACCGTTTGTTGAGGTGCATTTATCAAATATCTACGCGCGTGAAACCTTCCGTCATCATTCATACTTCTCAGATATTGCGGTCGGTGTGATTAGTGGCCTGGGTGCACAAGGATATTTACTGGCTTTGGATTACGCAATTCAAAAAACTTCTGACTAACCACCAGAATTAAAATAAATGTACGCAAATTAAGCGTACTCAACTATGAAACATGAGGTGAAGAGATGGATCTACGTAAACTTAAAAAACTGATCGATTTGGTCGAAGAGTCTGGCATATCAGAGCTCGAGCTTACCGAAGGCGAAGAAAAAGTTCGGATCAGTCGCAATGTTCCGCAACCACAAAATACTGTGCATTACGCACCGCCTTACATGCAACACGCACAACCCGCTCCAGTTGCAGCACCTGCTGCTGCCGTTGAAGCTGCGCCTGCTGCCCCAGTCATTGAAGGTCATGTGGTCAAGTCTCCAATGGTGGGTACGTTCTACCGCTCACCTTCACCAGAATCAAAATCTTTTGTAGATGTTGGCTCGACCGTAGCGGTTGGCGACACGCTCTGCATTATTGAAGCGATGAAGTTATTGAACGAAATCGAATCTGACCATGCTGGCGTGATTAAGGCCATCTTGGTTGAAAACGGTCAGCCCGTCGAATACGGCGAACCATTATTTATCATCGGCTAAAGAGGTTTTAAATGTTTGATAAAATCCTCATCGCTAATCGCGGCGAAATCGCCCTACGTATCCAACGCGCGTGTCGCGAATTAGGTATTAAAACCGTTGCGGTTCACTCAGAAGCAGATAAAGAAGCTAAGTACGTTAAATTAGCAGACGAATCTGTTTGTATTGGACCAGCCCCGTCCAGTCAGAGTTATTTAAATATTCCTGCAGTCATTAGTGCTGCTGAAGTGACTGACGCTGAGGCGATCCACCCTGGATATGGATTCCTTTCAGAAAACGCTGACTTCGCTGAACGCGTTGAACAAAGTGGCTTTGTTTTCATTGGACCACGTGCTGAAACGATTCGCTTAATGGGCGACAAAGTGAGCGCAAAAGACACCATGAAAAAAGCGGGCGTTCCATGCGTGCCTGGTTCTGATGGCGCCCTGCCTGACGATCCAGCAGAATTGGTTCGCATCGCAAAAAGTATTGGCTATCCGGTGATCATCAAAGCCGCTGGTGGCGGTGGCGGTCGTGGCATGCGCGTAGTTCATACTGAAGCAGCGCTCATCAACTCTGTGAATATGACGAAAGCCGAAGCGCAAGCGGCGTTCGGTAATCCAGTGGTTTATATGGAAAAATTCCTGGAACAACCACGTCATATTGAAATTCAAGTGATGGCAGACCAACACGGCAACGCCATTTACTTAGGTGAACGCGATTGCTCAATGCAACGTCGTCACCAAAAAGTACTTGAAGAAGCGCCGGCGCCTGGCATCTCAACACGCTTGCGTGACAAAATTGGTCAACGCTGTGCAGACGCCTGTAAACGCATTAAATATCGAGGTGCAGGGACCTTCG
Source organism: uncultured Methylophilaceae bacterium (assembly GCA_903909015.1). Lineage (GTDB taxonomy): Bacteria > Pseudomonadota > Gammaproteobacteria > Burkholderiales > Methylophilaceae > Methylopumilus_A. Next base: position 1,219 of record CAIVUE010000003.1, on the reverse strand, counting down.
AATTCTTATATGAAAACAATGAGTTTTATTTCATTGAAATGAATACCCGTGTTCAAGTTGAACACCCGGTCACAGAAATGATTACAGGCGTTGATATCGTTCAAGAACAAATTCGCGTGGCTTACGGTGAGAAATTACGCTTACGCCAAAAAGATATTCAGTTCCGTGGTCATGCCATTGAATGTCGTATCAATGCTGAAGATCCTTACACCTTTGTCCCTTCACCTGGCCGCATTAGTACATTCCATATGCCAGGCGGTCCTGGCATCCGTGTTGATACGCATGCCTACCAAAACTACATGGTGCCACCGCATTACGATTCAATGATCGGTAAGCTGATTGCCTACGGTGATACACGAGAACAAGCGATTGCGCGTATGGATATTGCCTTGTCTGAAATGGTCGTTGAGGGCATCAAAACTAACGTGCCATTGCATCGCGATTTAATGAACGATGCGGCGTTCCAGTTAGGTGAAACCAGTATTCATTACCTTGAAAACAAACTTGGCATTCATAGCAAGTAAGGTTTTTTAAATGGCTTGGGTTTCATTAAAGATCGAGGCGCAGAGCCAAAATGCTGACTTGCTGAGTGATACGCTGATGGAAATTGGCGCACTCTCAGCAAGCATCGAAGACGCAAACGCCGAAACCCCAGATGAGCAACCCATCTTCGGTGAGCCTGGTGATCCCCCTCCAGGCATTTGGAACAAAAACATCATCAGCGCCCTTTTCAATGATGATGTAGATATTCCTAAGGTCATGAATGAAGTCGAAGAGATCACCGGCATCCAAGACCTCATTTACACCTGCGAAAACATCGCGGAACAGGACTGGGTGAGAGCGACCCAGTCTCAATTTGATCCCATTAAAATTACAGAAGATCTATGGATTGTGCCGACCTGGCATGATGCACCCAATCCTGATGGCATTAATATTGTCTTAGATCCTGGCCTAGCTTTTGGCACAGGCAGCCACCCAACAACCCATTTATGTTTGGCTTGGCTGGTGAAACAAGTGAAAGCCAATGACAGCGTTTTGGACTATGGGTGTGGATCAGGCATTCTCGCGATTGCTGCCAAGAAACTGGGCGCAAAAAAAGTGGTTGGTGTAGACATTGATGGCCAAGCGATTATTTCCAGCGAATTTAATGCAGAGCAAAATCATGTCGCTGCCGAGTTTTATCTCGCCACGCATTATCCAGAAGAGCAAGTTGATATTG
>CAIVUE010000002.1 GCA_903909015.1 uncultured Methylophilaceae bacterium | reverse complement strand
CGCTATAATTTAAGACTTGCCGTTTGCACGGCAATCGGTTCGGGGCGTAGCGCAGCCTGGTAGCGTACTTGCATGGGGTGCAAGGGGTCGCAAGTTCAAATCTTGCCGTCCCGACCAATTAAATCAATAGCTAGAATTAGGCAAACATTTTTTATTTGTTCCAGTTTCCGTAGTCTTTAAACTGCTCAAAGACTTCATCCATTTCTTCGGATGTCAAATTCTCAGGGGTGCTAATTTGAAGCGCCCGCCAATATTGTTCACATAAGCCTTCAACTTCAATGGCAATATCCATCGCTTGTTGTAGATTGCTACCGATCGCAATCATCCCATGCTTGGCTAATAAACATGCCTTGCGGTCCCTGAGGGCCATAATCGCTGCATTAGATAGGGCTTGGGTGCCAAATAGCTTGTATTCGGAACAGCGAACGTTGCTGCCACCTGCAATTGCAATCATGTAGTGGAAGGGGGGGATTTCCTTCTGTAAGCAGGCAAGGGTGGTCGCGAACATCGAATGGGTATGGACCACGGCATTGATTTCTGGTCTTGCTAAGTAGATATCTCGATGAAATCGCCATTCAGAAGAGGGCTTCCCTGCACTTGTCGTTTCACCTTGCATGTTAATCTCGACCATGTGCGTGCCTGTCATATCTCTGATAGCCAAGCCAGAAGGGGTGACAATGAATCCATTATCTTGTCGGACGCTGGCGTTTCCTGAAGTACCTCGATTTAGTCCAAGTTCCTGCAGCGTTTGCATACTTTTCAGAAGCGATTCACGGGACATGGATTTATTCTCTAGTTAAATAATTGACTAAGCTGGCCCGGAGAGGTCACGCCGCGTTCCGTGATGATGCCTGTGACCAGTCCTGCTGGCGTGACATCAAATGCAGGATTGATCGCGTGGCTGTGATGAGGCGTTACCCTGATCGATTTTATATCGCCTTCGTCGCTTAATCCACTCATGTAGTTAACCTCATCCGCGTGACGCATTTCAATTTCAATGTCGACTAGTCCATCTTGGATGCTCCAGTCGATGGTCGGAGAGGGAACGGCCGCGTAAAAAGGGATTTGGTTATCAAACGCAGCAAGGGCTTTTAAATAGGTGCCTATTTTGTTGCATACATCCCCCTGACTTGTCACGCGGTCTGCGCCAACCAGCACCATATCCACCTGGCCATGTTGCATGAGATGCCCGCCAGCGTTGTCGCTGATGACCGTATGTGGGATGCCGTGTTTCCCTAGCTCCCATGCGGTCAAACTTGCACCTTGGTTACGTGGACGTGTTTCATCCACCCAGACGTGGATATTCATGCCTGCATCATGGGCAGTGTAGATGGGGGACAAAGCAGTTCCCCAGTCCACGGTCGCTAACCAGCCGGCATTGCAGTGCGTCAGAATGTTAAAGGTGTTTTTATTGCTTCTTGCATATGCATCTTGAATGAGCTTAAATCCGTGCTGACCAATGGCACGGTTAATTTGGACATCCTCATCACAGATCAATGCGGCTTCTTGCCAGGCGCTCCGTTGACGCGCCTCGATAGGGAGGTCTTTGATCCGATTTTGCATGCGGTGGATCGCCCACTGTAAATTAACTGCCGTCGGCCTGGTATTAATTAGGGTCTGAGCTGCATGCTTAATATAGTCATCACTTGGATCCGTTTGCACTGCTAATGCAAATCCATAGGCAGCCGCTGCACCGATTAAAGGCGCCCCCCGCACCTGCATATTGGTAATCGCTAATGCCATTTCTGGCATCGTCGATAATTCCAGCACTTTGAACTCATGAGGAAGCTTAGTTTGGTCGATGATCCCAACCGTAAAAATCGCCTCATTTTTGGGCGAAGCCGCACTAGGAATAGGCCAAATAGTGCGGTAATATTTTTCGTCTATTTTCAAGTGATTTTTCTCTAATTATTTTTAATTTTTTGTATATTTTTCTTGCATTTTTTTGAGGATTAAAAACACTCAAAACCTATCCACAAAATCTGTGGATAAATCTGTGGATACCTGTGACTTGATTCTGTAACTTATGATTCTATATAGAGTTTTTTTAAAAGCTTATTTTTTAATCTGTTATTTTTCCCTTTAAAAACAATAAGTTATTCTATGTCGTTGGATTGTTAAGGTTTTCCCGTTTTGTTAATGTAACACATGAAGTGGTGTGAATAACTCAGCTAATTTTGGCAAAATTTCCAGTGCATTCTTCGTAGTAATTTCAGCCACTTGCGACTCATTAATGCGCCTTAGCGAGGCGATGACCTTTATAATTTTAACAAGTTCTTTTGGGGTATTTTTTTGGTTTTTTTCTAGCCATTCTGGCGGGATATCCGGGGCATCCGTTTCCAATACAATCGACTCAAGTGGCAATGCGGAAACCAGCGCCCGAATTTTAAGTGCACGCGAGTAGGTGAGTGCACCTCCAAACCCCAACTTAAAGCCTAAGTCGATAAATGCATCTGCCTGTTGTCGACTTCCGTTAAAAGCGTGTGCGATGCCGCCACTAACTTTGTGTTGTCGTAGATGTTTAAGTACATCATCAATGGCACTTCTGACATGCAAGATCACTGGTAATTCGAATTGTTTGGCTATTTTAAGTTGCTCAACAAAATAATATTCTTGCAGGCCTTTGTCTTCATCAGTGACGAAATAATCTAAACCTATTTCCCCGATTGCAACTGGGGGATGGACACTTTGCATTTGTTTTTCGAGTGTTTGCTCTAAAAAATCTAAATCTTTGAATTCAGAAGAGCTCACATATATGGGGTGGATGCCTAGCGCGTAGGCGCAGGATGCGTACCTCTCTGAAAGCTCACTGACACTGCCAAAGTTATTGCGATGGACGGCAGGAACTACCATCATCCTGACCTGATGATTAAGGGCATCTTGGATCACACCTTCACGATCTGCATCGAATTCCGCTGCATCTAGGTGACAGTGCGTGTCAATGAGGATCATGTTTATTTTTAACGACGGATGGGTCTGGCTATGATCCTAAGATCTTGGCCAAACTGTCTTACATCAATGAGCTTCAGGGTTACACGGTCTTGCATGCTTTGAAGCGTCGGAATCGCCAGCATCCCTCGCGCATCTGAGCCTAATAATACCGGGGCATAATAGATGATCAGCTCATCCACCATCTCATCTGCTAATAAGGCTCCATTAAGGATTTGTCCTGCTTCTACCATCACTTCATTAATCCCAAGCGCTGCAAGGTGACTTAAAAGCCCTTTAAGGCATACTTTCCCATCATTGCCAGGCATGTTCAATAGGGTGGCTTGTTGATCGGTGAGTGCGTCTGCATGGTGTTGAGAATCTTTTGCATAGGCGATGAGGGTGTTACCACCCACCAAAATTTTAGCTTCAGGCGAGATACGTAATTGACTATCCACAATCACTCTTAAAGGCTGGCGAGCCCCTTGAATATGACGCACATTCATTTGTGGATCATCGGCAATGACAGTTCCTGAGCCCGTGAGTATGGCGCAGGATCTTGCACGCCAATGCTGTACATCAAGTCGTGCAGCCTCCCCTGTAATCCATTGACTTTGGCCATTGGCTAATGCCGTTTTACCGTCTAGACTGGCCGCAATTTTTAAGCGCACAAAAGGTCTGTTTTGAGTCATGCGAGTGATGAAGCTAGCGTTCAATGCTTGCGCTTCTGTTTCCATCAGTCCATTTTGAACCAAAATGCCTGCATGGCTTAATTGAGTTAGGCCACTGCCTGCCACTTTTGGATTAGGATCTTGCATGGCCGCCACGACGCGTTTAACGCCTGCATCAATCAATGCGTTTGCACACGGCGGTGTCAGCCCAAAATGGCTGCAAGGTTCAAGTGTGACATAGACATCAGCACCTTTAATTAACTCGGGATAATGTTGCTGCGCGTCACGAAGTGCAATGACTTCTGCATGGGGCTGGCCAGCTTTGAGATGCGCACCTTGCCCAATAATTTTGCCGTGATTGACTAGAACGCAGCCCACTCTAGGATTGGGCGTTGTACAGTACAAGCCTCTCTCCGCTAGGCGCAGCGCTAGCGTCATATATTCATGGTCGGCAGTGGTAAACATGCGGATTACCTAGGGGTCACCGTTTAATGTTGCACGATACGGCTGTGCGTCAGTTGGTTGTTCTCGTTGAAGAAAAGTCGCAATCCATGGATGACATGCATGCAACTCCCGAGGTCATATTCCATCTGACCAGCTTCTTCCCATGTTGGACGT
>CAIVUE010000001.1 GCA_903909015.1 uncultured Methylophilaceae bacterium | reverse complement strand
GTAGACTGATGCTATGAGCGAGTTCATCCCAAGTAAGACAGCGGAAGAATCACAAGAAGATGCTGCTGAAATTCAAGCCATCAAGGATCGCGATGCTCAAATTGCTGCAGACAAGCCCCCACATCACGAATAGTTCTACGGCGTGGCGAAGTTACTAAATAATTCTTACTGCTAGATTTCCCAAACCAAGAAATTGGTAGTGGTTCTGTTAGCGAAGTTGGTGAAACTCCAACACTGTCCCGCAACTGTAATGGCACTTAAATGCCTAAGTCAGGTCGCCTAATACCTCCACTGAAGTATCCAGCCTCGGAGGAAGGCCTGGTCTTTAATTGCATTTATGTGATTGAGCCACCTTTCTCCCTCTATGTAAGAGGGAGTTTTCTTTTGTCTACACGTTTATTTACATCGGTAATTTCGACAGCGCTCAGCGCTGCCTTGCTTCTATTCACATTATCGATTCCCGCACATGCAGTTCCCCTTGAGAAACCGCAATTAGTCTCATTTACATTCACCCCAAATGAAATCGACCAAAAATCTGGACCTAACCAAGTTGATTTCACGCTGACAGTTTCTAGCCCAACCGGGATTTATAATCAAAGCGCAACGATCAATCTGGTGAATTCACTAGGAAATATCAATTTGATTGCCACGTTAAAAAGAACTGATAGTCCAATCGTCCCAAGCCAGACTTTAGTTACATTTAAAGGCAGCTTATCTATTGCCACAAATATTCCTGCCGGACCCCTCTTTATGTCTGTCGACAATCTCTACAGCTTGGGGCTTAACGGAAATAAGGGTTATCCAAATAATACTTTCTATCCAAGCAAGGTCAGAGAATTAGTTGGCGCAACAACAGCTTTGCTTGTGAGGAATAACGGCATCCTTAGTTACTCATACCCGACCTTTATTGGCCCAACATACAATGATCCAAATTATCTTCTTCCATGGGTAGACCCAAAGTTCGCACTTGCTTCATATCCATATTGGAATGTGGGAGAGATCTTTAATCCCAGTGATTACTTCGAAGTCGGTGTTCCAAATATGCCACTGCTAGTAAGAACAACTACCCCAAGGGTTTGTTCAACTGATGGGAAAACGATGAAGTTTATTGCTATGGGTATTTGTGATTTTACTGTTTACACAGCTAAAACAAATGACTACCTTGAGTACGACTTTTACTCAACAGCTGATGAATATAACAATCCAATCATGTTTGCTAGATCAACATTCAAGCTTCGTGCCCCTTCAGTACCTGCTCAATTAACGACTAGCGTAGGAACACGAGTAACTGTTGCATCTGTATATGACTATGACGGGGCAACGATTATTTATCCCCAAACACTCACGCCAAGTGTCTGCCATCCAACGGGAGTGAATGTAAATATCGCATCAGTTGGAACATGTAAATTGCAATATGTAACCCTTGATGGCACCTTTCACGGTGCTGATACTGCGACTGTCACTTTTGATATCGGAACTCCTCAGACCATCAATGTGAGTACCGTGAAGAAGCAGACCAGTATTAATACTCCAGTCAAACTTGAAGCCTCTGCTTCTAGTGGGTTGCCTGTTACGTACTCAAGTCAAACGCCAAAAGTATGCGACGCAACTTTAAACACTTTGGTTCCTATTAAAAAGGGAATATGCATAGTTACTGTCTCTCAGACCGGATCAAGTACTTATGATCCTGCTACGCAAAGTGTTTTTGTAAAAATAAAATAGCGAAAAAATAGTCAGACTCTGAAATCTGCTTAGTCTGCTTTCGGTGCCTTAGGCGCAGGGGCAGCAGCAGGTTTTGGAGTCTCTGCTTTTGGAGTACTTGTTTTTGTAGTGCGTGAATCAGT